>DAISZW010000047.1:8702-9979 GCA_036824595.1 Ignavibacteriaceae bacterium | reverse complement strand
TGACATTGGATTTTAATGAAGGATTGATTCATAGGATAAAAATTGAAGGAAACTACAATACCAATAAAAGTATTATAACCCGCGAGTTCCCTCTTTCGGCAGGCGATTACTTCTCCATCAATGATGTAGAACAGGGTCTAATAAATTTAAGGAGCACCAATCTATTTAGTGAAATCCTGCTTACAGTGAAGGAAGAAAATAATCAGAATATCGTAGTTTTAAATGTGCTTGAAAAAATATCCAGCTTATTGAGAGTGGGCTTTAGGGTGGATAATGAAAACAAGGCTCAAGTAAGTCTCGATTTCCGGGATGAAAATCTATTCGGGACCGCAACAGAATTGGGATTACTCCTCTTCGGAGGGGCCAGGAACCGCGCTTATATCCTCGAACATAAATCAAATAGGATTTTCAATACTTACTTTACCTATAAGATAAATGCGTTCTATCTCTTTGATGATGCATTTTTTTATACTGATATTCCCGGCACCAAAGAAAACCGCTTTGAGCGGGAGGCTGCAGGAGAGTACAGACAGATTTACTACGGAACTTCCGTATCTCTCGGGACCCAGGTTGAAAGATTCGGCAATCTTATTTTTACGGGGAAATACCAGGTTGATGAAGTTAAACAAAAAACAGGAAGCATGCCCGAAGGGATTCCGTACAAAACCAAAGTAGCCAGTTTAAAGATCAGCTCAACAATCGATACTCAGGATAAATATCCTTATCCCGAAAAAGGATTTTATTTCAGGGGTTCATATGAAACCGCTCAAAAAATTCTCGGCGGAGAAATCGGCTTTACGAATTTAGGTTTTGATTACCGGATTTATTTAACGCCGCATAGTGATCACACTTTTGCCCCGAAAATTTCCATGGGCTTCGGCGATCAAACTTTGCCGATCAGCGAACAATATTCTTTGGGGGGACAAAATATGTTTTACGGAATGAGGGAAGATGAGTTTAGAGGAAGGCAGATTTTTCTTACATCTTTGGAGTATCGTTACAGAATCCCATTCAGTATTTTTTTTGAAACTTATTTTAAATTCAGGTATGATTTAGGATCCATTTGGGAAAAACAGGAACAAATTAGATTTAAAGATTTAAGGCACGGAATCGGAGGAGCATTTTCTTTCAACACCCCGATTGGTCCGGCTGATTTTGCTGTCGGAAGAAGCTTTATCTTGAAAAACACTCTTTCAAACAATATACTAAGCTGGGGAGATGTCTTCTTTTATTTCTCGATTGGATATTATTATTAAAAATCAGTAAAGATTTTACTT
>DAISZW010000047.1:4369-8602 GCA_036824595.1 Ignavibacteriaceae bacterium | reverse complement strand
CCGTATGTAGAAATAGAAGCAAATATTTCTCCGACCCATGAGTAAATTTTGAATGCTAAATCGGGGAATTCCCGGCATATTTTCTCAGCATACATTGAGATTTCATCCGGGGATAATGCCTTATTCCACAACAATGTTCTATAAAGTTCGGGATCTCTTATTCTTGCTTTTATTGTTAATGAAAAAGCATCAAACAATTCATCGGGAGAATTAGATGTAAGAAATATATTTTTAAGTTCCTTTATAAGATTATCCTGCATAGCCATATACAGTGTTTACGAAGGAAATAAAATATGACGATTTATTGCCGGCTAAAGATCAAAATAACCTAAGATGTAAAAAAACAATTATACGAAAACTTTCAGTATGAAGAAAAGACACCGATCAGGAAGAATAATTACAACCTTATTGACAACTAGAGAATGTTTTAATTCTTATATCGACTACAAATATCTCGTCGTTTTTGGAAAGAATAACCGGATTAAAATCGAATTCTTTTATTGAAGAATTGTCCAGCAGTAATTGTGCGGAGGATTTAATCAGGTCCTTTATTTCCGATAAATTTACAGGCGGCTCTCCCCTGACTCCTTTCAGCAGTTCTCCCATTTTTGTCCCAGTAATTATTTCGTCAATATCTTTATCGCATAGATAGGCAGATTTCATGCAGATGTCATTTATAACTTCAACATATTTCCCGCCGCTTCCAAACATAATCATCGGACCGAAAACAGGATCTCTAAAACCGCCGACCAGGATTTCATGCTTCGGTTTTATATAAGGCTGAATTAAAAAATCTTTCAGTTTCAGATTATTTTTATTGAAATTCTCCAGTATATCCATTTCAGCCTGCAGCAGTTCTTCAAAAGATTTTATATCAATTTTTACGGCATTTATCTCCGATTTATGAATTAATTCATTAGAAAATCCTTTTAGAACCAGGGGATAGCTGAAAGGCGCGGATGATTTATTTATTACACCGCGTTTTATTAGCAAACTTGGAACTACTGGAATCCTGTATCTATCGGCTAAAGTATTAATTGTTTTCGGCGAAAGAAATCCTTTTTCTCCGCTTAAATCCACATCTGAAAATTTCGGTTTAAGAAAAATCCCGCATTCTTTTCTCTGCTTGAAGAAAATCAGGTTTGAAATTACTTTGGCAGGATCCTCTGGATTCCTGAATAAAAGTTTTTTCCTCCCGGGAGATTTCCCATAATTTGCCCAAAATTCCGGCAGCGGCATAATTACTTGAAGCAAAGGTTTAGATGATTTTATTTCATTTACCCTGGAAACCACTTCTTCAGCAGGAACCATAATAGGTTCAACAAAGATTGAAATTACCGAGTCGACATTTTTATCCTTCAGTACAATCTCATTTACAATCTTATATTGTTCCGGAGTTCCTCCGGGTAAAAGATCCACTGGGTTTTCTGCGCTGCCTTCAGGGTGAATTATTTTCTTCAGTTTCTTTTTAGTAGAATCGGTTAGCGGTGCAAGAGCTAAACCTTCATTTGATAATGCATCAACAGCAAGTATTGACGGTCCCCCGCCATTAGTAACAACAGCAACACGGTTTCCGCTGGGTAAAGGAAAGTTCTCGAATCCTTTTGCGGTATTAAAAAGCTCGTTCAATGTATTTACCCTTATAATTCCGAATTGATTTAATACTGCATCAACAACCTTATCGTTGCTTCCTAAAGCACCCGTATGCGATTGAGCAGCTTTTATCCCTGTTTCAGACCTACCGGCTTTTAAAATAATTACAGGTTTTTTGATCTCTTTTTTTGCAAATATTTTTATGAACTCTTCTCCCTTTTCAAAACTTTCAAGATAAAACGTAATTGTATGAATCCTCTTATCATTTTCCCAGAAAGTGAGCAGATCATTTTCGCAGATATCTGATTTATTGCCGGCACTGATGAAATGTCCGAATCTAATGTCAGTCTCTCTTAACGAATTTAAAACTGCCGCGCATATAGCACCGCTCTGGGATAAAAAAGCTGTTTTCCCGGTCTCAGGCTTTTCCGCAACAAAGGTCGCATTAAGCTTAACGTCGTCAAAAGTATTAATTATACCCATGCAGTTCGGGCCTACTAGTCTTGCGCCTGTTTTTTTTACTTTAAGAAGTAATTTTTCTTCCAGTTTCTTTCCAGCTTCTCCCACTTCTTTAAATCCTGCTGTTATCAATATTATAGCATTAACTTTTTTCGTGAGGAGCTGGTCAATTGTTTCTTCCGCGGATATTTTCGGCACTGCGACTATAGCAAGATCAATTTTTGCATTTATCTCATTAACACTTTGATAGCATTTATATCCGAGTATATTATCTGCTTTCAGATTAACCGGGAATACTTTTCCTTTATAGCCGTAAGTTTTAATGCTTCTTAGGAGCTCGTAGCCTATACTTTTTTCTTTGGAAGATGCCCCTGCAATGCAGATGGAAGATGGGTAAAAGAAGTTATTTAGATTCCGATCCATTTAAGTTCCCCTTAAGTGGATTTGAAATAGTTGATTAATATTAAATTAAATCTAATTATTTTTGAAATCAAAAACGAAATATCTAATCTTTATGAAATCTAAAAAGAAATCAGCTCAAAATAAAAGAAAAACATCGCCGGTTAAGACAAAAATTAAAACAAGAGACATGTCTTCAAAAGAATTCAGGAAATACGGATACCGGCTAATAGATTGGATTGCAGATTATTTCGAAAATATTGAAGACTATCCCGTTTATCCCGCCGTAAAACCGGGAGATATAAAAAAGAACCTTCCTGAATCTCCTCCAAAAAAAGGAGAATCTTTTGAAAAAATTTTCAGTGATTTTAATAAGATAATTATTCCCGGAACGACTCACTGGAATCACCCGAAGTTCTTGGCATATTTTAATTCTACCTGTAGCGGACCCGGAATTTTTGCCGAACTTTTATCCGCGGCACTAAATAGTAATGCAATGATTTGGAAAACAGCTCCATCATCTGCAGAACTTGAACAGGTGACTCTTAATTGGCTGCGGCAAATACTTGGGCTTCCTGAAAATTTTTGGGGAATTATTTATGATACAGCATCCGTCAGCACAATGCATGCAATTGCTTCTGCAAGGGAAGAAATATCGCATGAGATCAGGCAAAAGGGATTAACCGGGTTGAAAAGTATTCCTGGTCTTAGGCTTTACTGTTCCGAACAGGCGCATTCTTCTGTTGAAAAAGGCGCGGTAGCTCTGGGAATCGGGCTGGATGGTGTAAGAAAAATTCCAGTTGATAACGAATATAAAATGATTCCCTCCGAACTTTTAAAAGCAGTTAAGGAAGACAGGGAATCGGGAATGCTCCCGTTCTGTGTTGTTGCAACGATCGGCACAACTTCAACTACAAGCGTAGACCCGGTTGATAAAATTGCCGGTATCTGTACCGAAGAAAAATTATGGCTCCATGTGGATTCCGCACATGCAGGAATTACTGCGGTATTGCCGGAGATGCGGACTTATTTTAAAGGTCTCGACAAGGCAGATTCATTCGTTTTTAATCCTCATAAATGGATGTTTGTTCCGGTAGATTTAAGCGCGTTCTTTACCCGGAAACCGGATGTTTTAAAGAAAGCATTCAGCCTGGTTCCCGAATATTTAAAAACAAAAGAAGACAGCGCAGTGCAGAACTACATGGATTACGGGATTCAGTTAGGAAGAAGAATGAGATCTTTAAAGCTTTGGTTTGTGATCCGTTATTTCGGTGTTGAAGGAATTTCAGAAATAGTGAAGGAGCATCTCAGGCTGGGAAAATTAATTACATTCTGGGTTGATGAAGATCCTGAATTTGAAAGAATGGCTCCCGTTCCGTTCAGCACAATATGTTTCCGTCTTCATCCCCCTGAAATAAATGATGAAAACGAATTAAACGAAATAAATGAAAGACTGCTGGATAATCTTAATAAAACGGGAGAAGTTTTTTTATCGCATACAAAACTTAATAACCGTTTTGTAATAAGAGTTTCAATTTCCGGATTAAAAACGGAAGAAAAGCATGTAAAAGAAGTTTGGAAACTGATAAAGTCCAAATCGAAAGAAATTTTAAAAAATTAAATTATTTTATTTTCCTTTAAAGGAATATTTTTTAATTTAATTCTGCAATTAATAAGGGGTAAACCGATGAAAATATTCCTTCTGTATTTTCAATTTTTTCTATTTTCCATATATATTTTTAGCCAGTCTCCAAGAGTCGCAGTTACTTCCGTAACATCCGG
>DAISZW010000047.1:0-4269 GCA_036824595.1 Ignavibacteriaceae bacterium | reverse complement strand
CCGGAAATATCTCAAATACATTCTGGAACAGCTATCAGGAGGATATCCATGATCAAATAGAATTCTCTTCGAATATTATATATAAGTGGGATAATTTTATAACAACTTCTGCCGGTATTTATTTAACTGATAGGAACTATTTTGTAGTGTATAGTTCATATTATGAAAATTCAGCAGTATTTCAATCTTTAGGTGCGATTATAAATTTACCCGGATTTAATATTGAAATTGCATTAGCCGACAGTCATTTATTTTCTGACGAACTGAGAAAGCAGACATTAGTAAAGCTCGGATTGAATTTATTAATGTAAGCTTTAATCATTTTCTAATGTTAATCCTTCATGGGCAATTTCCATAGATTCAATTACTATTTCATTGCCCGAAGCATTAAGAGGACTCCATTCAATTTTCACGGGGAATGCATTTCTTGCTCTCCAAACAGCCGCAGGCGTATGATCTTTATCTAGAAGGGAAATTACAATATCTCTTCTTTCTGCGTTAAGCTTTTGTGCATCCCACCATTTAAAGAAATCGTTATCGCCCTTAATCATGCCGCGCTTCAGAATTATATTTGAATATTTTCTTAAACCGGGCATTTTAATTACGGAGTATTCCGGGCTGGATCCTTCACGGTATTCAATTACA
The DNA here is from genome assembly GCA_036824595.1 of Ignavibacteriaceae bacterium. Taxonomy (GTDB): domain Bacteria; phylum Bacteroidota; class Ignavibacteria; order Ignavibacteriales; family Ignavibacteriaceae; genus DATKLQ01. The sequence continues at coordinate 3,624 of DAISZW010000047.1, read as the reverse complement.
CCTGTTTCAACCGATAAACCGGATACTTCCGAAAATCCTACCCGGATTCCGCCCCAATCAACTTTGAAATGAAAAGAAGGTAATGGATACTGCGGCATTATATTTCGCCTCCTGTTCTGTTTTGTTTTTCATCGTGAATTATTTTTACGAAACCGATTTCTTTATAAATAGAAAGATCATGCTTTATTATTCCCGATTTTAATTCTCCGTCTTTATCCATATAAGATACTTTAGCGGTTATTTTTTCCGGCTGCTTTCGGATGAAATAAGAATAACTTGTGTCGAGGAAAGTATTAATTTCTTTTCTTGGCGCAAGGAATTCAATATTCCTAAAGAGAGGAAGTGAAGAGATTTCTTTTTTTCCGCCAAGTCCAACTATTTTCTTATCAAATTCAATTGATACTTTAAAAACAGGATCATCGCCGATGTTTTTAACCGATATAAAAAACATCCCCTCTTCAAAAATAAAATCAATAATTACTTTCAAGTCGAAAGATTTTTTGACCTGCCGTTTCTTTTCATTTTTTTTCTGCATATTAATTACTAGTCATAAAAAAGTTCGCCCTGCCTGATCTTTGCAGGTTTGGTGTATGTATGTTCATCTGCCTTATTTATTCCCATGATATGGTGTACATCCCAGCCGTTGAGCTTCAAGTAATCGGAGATTAATGAACGATGACATCTCCACCATAAAGCTTCCGCACACATAATTGAAGTTCTTTTGCTCGATGCAATTTCAGCAATCTTATTTATTCCATTTTTAAATTCATCCGTTTCCATATAATCGGCGTAACCTTTGAAGGCATCATTTTTCCATGCTGTATTATTTGAATTTTTATTCGGTTTCCTTCTTCCTCCTAATTCTTTCATATGAATGTACTCAATTCCATTTTCCGGCAATGACCTGGAAAGATTCTCAATATTAAACTGCGGATACCTGCGTGAACCGGGGAAGCTTCTAACATCAATAAGCAGTTCAATTAAAAAAGATTTTAAAATATCAATGAATTCTTCAATCGGCCTGGTTGAATGTCCTATAGTCCAAATTGTTTTTTCCATGCGGAGTTTTTATTCAGAGTTTTCTTCTTTTTTCGGGGTAAGAAGCAATTCTCCGCCGTCGGTACTGCAGAACTGATTAGTGAAAGGGTACCTGCGGCCGCATATGCTGCAGTATTTATAGAGCAGCGGGAGATTTTCTTTATCAAGGCTGCTGAGCCAATCTTTCCTGAATGATCTTATTTTTTCGTTCATCAATCCATCCGCTTTTTCAAAAGTAACTATTTCAACATCAGGGTCTTCTTCGAAAACAATTTCTTTAAATTGCGGAATACCCTGTTTCTCGAATCTAATTAAAACAGTCTGCCCCGGTTTGTGTGTAGAAAGTACGGAATCAATTGAGTTCTCATCAGTTATATTAACGTTATCAATCCTGATTATCGCATCACCCAAATCGATTCCTGTTTTATATAAGGGAGAGTTTTTTATAATAGATTCACTCAAAACAGCTTTATTGTTCCGCATTCTTATTTTAATATTTCCCAGATATGCCTTACCGGGATTTTTCTTTCTAATAGCTAATCCGGCAGCAGAAAGCAAATCTTCATAATCGGGTAATTCATTCCCGTAGATAAATTTATTAAAAAAATCTTCAGCAAAAGCGGCATCATTAGTAACTTCAGCTAAAGTCGTTTTAATCTCTTCATTGTCGTAAGGTTTTTCTTTTCTGCCGTACTTCCCCCACATCCTCTTCATTAAATTGTCAAGGGTTATTCCGGAATATTCCGATCTTAATGTTAAATCTAGTGCAAGAGCTATTGCTGCACCGTAACTGTAGTATGAGATATAAGTATTGCTTATGTTTTGATAATCATCGTAGCGGGCTCCGTCAACAAACGGAGCAAATCCGCTCATCTCTGCGGGACCGTAGAATTCTTTCCCCGGTGAGTTTAAGACATCGTTCAAGTGGGAAGATAATCCCTCGGTAAATTTATCGATGTTTAATATTCCCGCCCTGCAGAGAATAAGTTCTTCATAATAATCTGTAACTCCTTCGGTAAACCAGAGCTCATTGCAGACAACAGGTTTTTCAAAATCAAAAGGTTCCAGCGATTTCGGCCTTATTCTTTCGCCGTTCCAGGCATGAAAAAATTCATGTGAAACTGTTCTGATAAGCTTGGTTATATCGGCGGTAAGTTGAATATTGTTTGTAAGAACCGTAGAGTTCCGGTGCTCCATTCCATCCTTAAAAACATAAGGAAGGTAATCGGCAATAAAAATATAGTCTTTGTTATCAAAGTCCGGGAGCTCTCCGAAAAGAGCCTTTTCCTCTATTACAACCGCTTTAATCATTTCAATATATGCATCAACCGTTTCATCAGTACCCTGGTGATGAATTGCAAGTTTCATGGTATAGTTTTCACCGTTTGATTCCATTTCCCAGCTCCGTTCAGCGTGTTCAGATAATTCTGCAGGGCTGTCCATGAAGTAATGGAGATTAGGTGCCGTGTAAATATTCCAATCAATAGTCGGGAACAGCTGGGTAGCAGCAATCCAATTGTCCGGCAGGTTGAATTTAATTTTTATCGGAAGTTTTTCCAATCCTTTTGCCCAAATAAACACTGAAGGCATATTTAAATGTGCATGTGCAGTATTGATTCCGGAATATGTTCCGTCGGCATGTGCTGCAAATAATGTATAACTTGCCTCGACTGTCCCTTCATGGCCGTAAATGTTCCACTGGTTTGGATATTGGTGCAGTATCTTTAAATCGGTTCCGAATCCGTCAGTTGCTTTTAAATTATAAATGTTTTTTGCAAACTCATGAACTGCATACCTGCCCGGAGAGGTCCGGCTCATAAATAATTTTAATGTATCTGTTTCGAGTTTGGAATATTTAACTTTTATTTCAGCTTCATGATGGAGAGCATTTTCAAACGATATTTCGTATGAAATTTCAGTTTGAGCAAGTAATAACTGTTGGAAGAGAAATAATAGAAGGATAAATAAGTATTTCATATTTAAAGATGAAATGAATTTATGAAGGGGTTGCATCGGTAAAAAGCTAATGATATTTAAAAAAAGTTTCAAGCACCGCCTTTAAGCAAAAATACCGTATGCCATGGATCATATCAAATGAATTTTAAAATTATGTTGATTAACTTGCTCCAATATATTAACTATAAAATTGATTTCTAATAGATTTTGAATCGCGAGGCCATTATGAAAAAAAATAACTCTTTTATCCTTAGTTTTATATTGGGAGCGGTTGCCGGCAGCATTGCTGCTCTTTTATTTACGCCTAAAAGCGGCAGGCAAATGCGTAAAGATATCAGAGACCAGGCTGGAGATGTTTATCAAAATACATTGAATAAATTGTTATTAGAAGTGAAGAGTTTAAGAACAGGTTTAAAAACAGCCGTAAGATCATTTAAGGATGCAAGATTTCATTATGGGGGATCCAAGGACATTACGGAAGATATCTTTTTAGACTACGATGATGAAATCCTTCCCAAACACCAGGGAATGGGAAGGAGAAACTGAAAAGTTCAGGTTCAAGTTTAAGTTCAAGAAAATGAATTAGATCACTTAAACTTCCACTTGAACTTAAACTTCCACTTGAACTTA
>DAISZW010000327.1:0-1754 GCA_036824595.1 Ignavibacteriaceae bacterium | reverse complement strand
TGACGCAGCCTTTTTTGTTTTAAAGCAGGGACATGCTGCATCATTTTTTTCATCTTCCTAGTCATTTCTGAAGTTATGAAAGATCTATTACTCCGTATAATCAAATAAACCATTGGTGCGACTACGGGTATCAATGGTGGAGCTACGGACAAAACTCAGGATTGAAATCTAGAGGAATTTATTTTGCTGCGGGGAGAGGTGAACAATTTATCTGGGTAATACCAACACACAATGCAGTTGCAGTATGCACCGCCTGGAATGACAATCAGTCATTGCTTGAGCCGGTGCTCTGGGAATATATTCTGCCGGTATTGGAGGATTGGAAATAAATTTAACATGAACGAAAAAATTAAAATTGAACTCGGAAGCGTTCAAAAAACTCTTCTTCTTCCTTTGTGGGGACGCGCAGTGGAGACTCAGAAACCTAATCCAAAACTGAAAGACTCCGCGGCTGCAGAAATAATTAATAACATAGATTACGACTTTTCCACAATTGCCTCAAAAATAAGTTTTGTCACCCAGCTTGCATGGATTGCAAGGAGCATTCATATCGACAGAACCATTAATAATTTTTTATCGGCTCACCCGGACGGAACAATTGTTAATCTCGGCTGCGGACTCGATACAACATACAACATATGAAAGAGTGAATAACGGAAAACTAACCTGGTACGATCTCGACCTTCCTGATGTCATTAATCTGAGGAAATCCCTTATATGTGAAACTCCGAACCGGAAATTCATCAGTGCTTCGATCGCGGATGAAAAATGGCCTGAGCAGATCCCTGACAGAAAGACTGTATTAATGACCGCAGCCGGCGTGCTTTATTATTTGGAAGAATCCGAAGTTAAAAATTTATTTAAAATGATTCCCGGAAGATTTGTAAATGCGGAGCTGGCTTTTGATGCAGTAACTCCCGCCGGTGTAAAAGCTGCAAACGCAAAAGTTATAAGGGAAAGCGGAATGGATGAGGCTGCAATCCTCAAATGGGGAATTAAATCTGCAAAGGTTTTGGAAAGCTGGGAACCAGGAATAAAAGTAATTGAAGAATACCCGTTGTTTAAAGGAGTGAAAAAAGGATTAAGCTTCAAAGAAAAATACGGGCTGTTTCTTGCCGACCTGCTGAAAATAATGTTTATGGCACGAGTGAGATTTTAAACAGAATCACAAACCTCCGTAGAGCCATGCCATGGCATGGCTCTACGAAATATGTACATTATTTGATAAATCAGGGAAAGATTTACGCGGAAACTCTGTCCGAATTAATATAAATCCGTTTAAATTGCCTGAAGCTGACAAGCTTTTTCTGCCTTTCATCCCAAAGACCCAGAAGAATACTCTTCAAACTTTTCCGCAGTGTTAGTTCAACCGCAGTATTTTGAAATTCCGGATTTTCTTTGTGACATCGTTCAAGCATATAGTTAGGTATTTTCGGACTAAGATGATGGATATGATGATAGCCTATATTCCCGGTAAACCATTGCAGAACTTTGGGCAGTTTATAAAAAGAGCTTCCGCTCAGGGCCGCATGTGTATAATCCCAGTTCTCATTATCCGTCCAGTAAGTATCTTCAAACTGGTGCTGCACGAAAAAAAGCCAGATACCCGCCGAGGATGAAATGATTGTAATGGGAAACTGAATAAGAAGGAACGCTTCCAGTCCGGCAAGCCAGATTAATAATCCAGATAAACCGGCAATTACTAGACTCGTCATATAAACACTAAGCCGGTACATTTTTAATTTTTTTTCGCG
>DAISZW010000046.1:17592-20277 GCA_036824595.1 Ignavibacteriaceae bacterium | reverse complement strand
GTATCTGTTTACTTTTTTTACTGCATCTGCCAAAAGAAACTCAATCTGAGCATTTATACTTCTTAGATCATCTGCCGCCCATTTTTCCAGAGCTGCATACAAATTAGCGTCTATTCTTAATAAAAATTTTTTCTTTTCCATTAAAATAATTCAGTGCCGCTGCCTTGTTAAATCAACAAATAAAAGAAGAAGCAGAATCCAGGGTTTAGCATTGAGCAATTCGTTCCTCTCAATAATTTTTACCTCTCTGTCACTTTTCCAAATAGATTTATTTTTTGCTGAGATTAAAACCTTGCCTGACTCTGTTCTAATTTCGGAGATTCCTTTCCAAACACTGTAATACAGCCAAAGAATGATTCCTTTATCCAGCTTCAAAAATCCCTTCCCGAAATTTTTCCTAGAATATATTGCTATAGGCAATTCATAGCCATACTGATATATACCGAGCCTATTTTTCCAAATACTTTCTCTTTTTATTTCCCATGTAGTATTAAATATCTTTACAAGAGCTTTAGAACCGAAATTTTTAGGTATCTCGATACTTCCAATGACTTCACTTTCAAAAAACAATTGAAAATATTTTTTAAATATCGACGGCTGATGCAGTATAAGAGTTTTTCCTACATAATCCGATAGAATTTTCATACCGGAATTAATCATTGATAAAGAGTTCCAGTATTTATTACAGGCTGGGCTTCCCGTTCAGAAACCAGAGCAACCATAAGGTTATTTACCATTGTCGCTTTTTTCTCTTCGTCCAATTGAACTATTTTCTGCTCACTTAAAGCTTTCAATGCGCTTTCAACCATACCGACTGCTCCTTCAACTATTTTTTGTCTTGCCGCTACAATTGCCTGGGCCTGTTGCCTTCTTAACATTGCCTGCGCAATTTCTGCCGAGTATGCAAGGTGGCTAATCCTTGCTTCTCTGACTTCTACGCCGGCTATTTCCAATCTCGATTGAACCTGTTTTTTTAAAGCGTCTGCAACTTCCTGAGGACTTCCCCTTAAAGTAGCTTTATCTTCTTCTCCGTCATAAGGATATTCGGAAGTGAGAGACCGGATTGCAGTTTCACTCTGTATGGCTACAAACTGCTCATAATTTTCAACATCAAAAACCGCTCTTGCAGAATCTGTAACTCTCCAAACTATAACTGCAGCAATCTCAATTGGATTCCCATGAAGATCATTAACCTTTATCCTTTCACTGTTAAAGTTTCTAATTCTTAGAGTAACTTTTCTTTTGTTTGTGAAAGGATTTACGCACCAAAATCCGGAAGTCCGGACAGTACCTATATATTTTCCAAAAAATATAAGTACCCGCGATTCATTCGGCTGAACAACCAGGAATCCGTTTGATAATATTATTAGAAGTATAAGGATAGGAAAGAAAATCCATAATAATTCAGGATTATCTGTGGCTGCAGCAGTATAGATAACGAAAGCATTAAATACAGCAAGAAGGAAGAATATGAATAAACCTATAAATCCATTGATTTTTACTCCTTTTTGTTCTGTAATTGTTGTCATTTAATACCTCTTTGAAATGATATTATAATGATATCATTTTAATATCACAAAATCAAGAGGTAAAAATAATCTTATATATTTCTATGTTGCTTGAATTTCGTCTTCTTTAACAACTCTTTCCTTTTCATTTGTTTGATCAGCAAAAGCAGCTTCATATAATTTTACCAGAAGAATAAATGTAGAGATTAATAGCGGTCCAAAAACTATTCCAAGAATGCCGAATATGGGAATACCGATTACGATTCCTGTAATTGAAATTAATGGATGGATATTTCCCAGCCATTTATTAATCCAGAGCCGGAGAAGATTATCAATATTGCTTACTGCAACAAATCCGAAGATTATTAATCCAATCCCGTTAAAAGTATTGCCTGATGCAATCTCAATAAAACCGGCAGGAATAAAAGCCGCCGCCGATCCGATTACGGGCAGAAACGAAAGGAAGAAGCAGATTAAACTCCAGAACAAAGGATCGGGTACACCGAATATTACTAAACCGATTCCCAGCAGTATTGCCTGTGCGAAAGCAATAATTCCCTGTCCGATAATATTGGCATAAGTCATATTCCTAAGTTCTTTAGCGAAGTGTGCACTGTTCTTTTCTCTAAACGGCATATACTTAACAAGGGTACCTTCAAAGGCTTCAATTTTGGTAAACATGAAATAAAGGAAGAAATACATCATAGATACCGTCAGAAGTATATCTAGAAATGTATTGATGAAAGAAGAAAGTACATCGATAGCAGCAGTACTTACTCTATTGATGGCATCTTTTATAGTGTCCTGACCGATATTCTCACCTATAAATCTCTGCACGGCTGCTATTACTTTATCTATAGATTCGGGATGATCTTTGAAATAAAGAATTTTATTAATCAGCATCCAGGTGATGGAAGTAAACGGTATAATAATGATGACAAAAGAAATAATAATTATGGCAGCAGATGCCAGTACTCTATTCCAATTTCTCTTTTCAGTAAGATATATGAACAACGGTTTAAACAAAACATAAAGAACTACTGAGCCAAGTATTGCAGTATATAGTATGTTAAGAGAAAAGAATAGAAAAATTCCGAAAAGAAAAATCAGTGAAATAGCAATTATTTTGCTTTGTTTAATTGTATAGATTGACATTTTAATTCCCTATTATTTGAAT
>DAISZW010000046.1:4627-17492 GCA_036824595.1 Ignavibacteriaceae bacterium | reverse complement strand
AAAATGACAGTTGAAACAGGTGAGAAGCTTTATTTTTCGAAAAGCATGGTAATGAACAACTTTCAGAGTAAAACTTTAAACAGAACCTTCGACAAAATATTATTTGTTGATGATATCTCAAAAACTCCTCCCGCTGCAAACCAGCCGAAGCAGATGCCTCACCCAAAGATTGAGAGTACGCAAAATAGAGATTTAAAACTTGAACCGTTGAAAGACGGAAAAACAGTTGAGGAGATCTTTTCGGAAAAAGATAAAATTGCAGGAAGCAGAGTTAAGATCCGGGGAAAAATAATTAAGTATAATCCTGAAATTATGGATAGAAACTGGATTCATCTGCAGGATGGAACGAGCTCGGGGAATAATTACGATTTAATAGTTACAACTAAAGATCCTGCTGAAGTTGGTAATGTAGTTATAGTTGAAGGTACTGTTTCAGTGAACAAAAATTTCGGTTCAGGTTATGTTTACCCTGTGATGATTGAAAACGCTGAAATAAGATGAATCTCGCTTAATCCCCAAAAGGGAAGGATTAAATCATTATCATTATTATTTTTCTTCCTTATCAAAACTAAGCGAGCAGGAATTGATACAATACCTTAATCCTGTAGGATCGGGTCCGTCATCGAATACATGACCTAAATGCCCGCCGCACCTGCTGCATACTACTTCAGTCCGCCTCATTCCGAAGCTTTTATCCTCCTCAAGATAAATATTTTTATCGGATACCGGCGCATAAAAACTGGGCCATCCGGTGCCGGAATCAAATTTGGTCTCAGAGCTGAAAACAGGATTCCCGCAGCCTGCACAGTAATACATTCCCTCTTCACGATTTTCATAAAGTTTGCCGGTGAATGCCCTTTCGGTTCCTTTCTCCCTTAAAACATGATATTGTTCATCCGATAGAATTTTTTTCCATTCTGAATCCGGTTTCGTTATTTTTTTAATCATTTTTTTTCCTTTTGCTTTTCTATTTTTACTTAAAAACAGCACAAAAGATCCATTCAAATTTATCCTTTCTTAAGACAAAATTATCTCTACTAGTAAAATAAAATCATATGAACATTGTTTTTCTTGATTTAGCCGGTATTCCTTAATCCGGAAGCGATTCCGTTCACGGTTGAACGTAATAGAGAAAGCAGCAGCTTCTTTTTTCTGGCTGACGCATTTTTTTCCCGGTACTGCCTAATAAATTTTATTTGTATAAAACTGATGGGATCGATGTATGGATTTCTTAGGAGTATAGATCTCTGAAGAGATTTATCGTAATCAAGGAGATCTGTTTCACCGGTTATATTCAAAAGAATATTCAACGATCTTTCATATTCTTCATTAATCATATTAAAAATCTGTATCGCAGATGACTTATCCGGGCACAGGGATATATATTCCTTCCCAATTATCATATCTGTTTTTAAAAGAACCATTTCGATATTATCAACAAGAACTTTAAAGAATTCCCAATTTTTGTACATTCTTTTTAAATCCTCCATCGACACTATACCTCTTTCGATACATGAGCTGATGGAATAGCCGAAGCCGTACCAGCCGGAAATTGTCTGCCGGTTTTGTGTCCATGCAAAAACCCACGGAATAGCTCTAAGTGTGCGGATATCTTCGCCTGAACTCCTGGAGGGGGGACGGGAGCCGATTTCAATTCTTTCAATTATATCTATCGGAGTTGCAGTCCTAAAATACTCCGGAAACCTTAGCTGATTTATTAGTTTTTTGTAATGTTTAAATGCTTCTTCGCTTATCTCTTCAAATATTAATTGAAAATTATCCGGTTCTTTATCCATATTTTCCTCAATTCCAAATTTAGATTCAGCAGTTTTCAATATTACTGCAGAGCCCATTAACTCCAAACTTCTCTCGGCTATTTCAGGTATCAAATATTTTGTAGAAATCATTTCGCCCTGTTCTGTAATTTTAATCTTTCCGTCGATTGTACCTTTCGGCTGTGCTAAAATCGATTCGCTAACAGGTCCGCCGCCCCGTGAAGTGCTGCCTCCTCTGCCGTGAAAGAGAACCAGCTCGATTCCTTTTTCATCGCAGATATTTTTTATGGCTTTCTGAGCTTTGTACAATTCAAAATTTGATGTAACAATTCCGCCGTCCTTATTGCTGTCGGAATATCCGATCATTACTTTTTGAATTTTATTTCTAAGCATGAGATGCTGCCAGTAAACCTTATTTTCTAAAAGCGCATTCATTACATCGGCAGAATTTCTTAGATCCTCAATAGTTTCAAAGAGCGGAAGAATATCAACATCGGAAGAAAGCATCTCTCCCTTTGAAAATTTTACAAGTCCGACGTGCCTTGCAAGAAATAGCACCGACAAAATATCGCTTACCGAGGAACAGTTGCTTATTATAAAATCATTAGTTGCTTCCTCTGAAATATTTTCCTTACCCCATTTAATTAACGAAAGTTCGCTCATTACCTGCTTTGTAGATTTCTTCAGTCTGTTTTTTTTAAGAAAGGATGATTTTATTGCATGCTGTGTAAGGTATTCTATTTTGGTTTCTTCACTTAGCCGGGAAAAATTTCCCCGCAGACCAATATTTTTGATAAGATCGTTTACTGCAAGCCGGAGCAATGATGTATTCTGCCTAATGTCGATTGAAACGAAATGGAAACCGAAGGTTTTAACTTTATAGATAAAAGGGAGAACCCTATTTTCTGCAATAATTTTGCCTTTATTGTTGCACAAACTTTGATAAATTAGATTCATGTCATCGAGAAACTCTTGACTGTTTTTATAACCTCTTTTTTCATTGTCTAAAGTTTTAAGAAGCTTTCTTGAGATAAGGAAGAGTTTGCTGCGGTAAATTTCAGAAGGATCTCGCATAAGTCCGTTTGTCTTTTTAGTTTTAAGAACCGCATCATCTCTTTTTACCGAATCAACTAATTCTTTATCAGCCGGAATTATTATTGATGAAGTGCTTAGGTAAGTATACAACGGCTCGAGATCCTGCAGATAGAGGTTGATTATCTGCTTTTTATTATTGAGTAATGTTTTTTTTGTAATTCCCTCGGTTACATACGGATGGCCGTCCCGGTCTCCTCCCATCCATGAGCCGAACTTTATGACTATGGGAGAAGGGGATTCAATATTAAAGAAGGATGATAATTTCAAATTCAGCCTTATATAAAATTTAGGCAGAACATCATATAAAATATCCTTAAAAAAGAATAATCCCCTTTGTATTTCGTCCCTTACGGTTATTTTATGAAATCTTATTTCGTTGGACTGCCACAATAAGGTTATTACGGTATGAAGCTCACGTTTTATTTCTTCCTCTTCTTCATGAGTATATTTTATTAGTTCTCTCTGCAGAAGAAGCTGGCTTATTCTCAATATTTTTCTAAGTATTGTCTGCCGGGTAGCTTCAGTCGGATGCGCGGTGAATACAGGAATAATTTCAACCGCATCAAGTATTTCTTTTACATTTTCTCTCGTCAAATTTGAATTATTTAAAATTGACAAAGCTTCATCGACAGATCCTTTCGGTGCTGATTCATTCATAGAAATTTGAGATCTGTACATTCTAATGCGGTGAACTTCATCGGCAGCATTAACAAGAATAAAATATGTAGAGAACGCCCTGACCACCTTATACGTTTTTTTAATATCCAGTTTTTCAATAAGGGATATTATCCTTTTATAAATATTATCGGTGTAATTTGTTCTTAATTCCTTGGTTAATGCTCTAAGCTTTTCCTCTATATGAAAAACTTCAACACCTTCCTGTTCCTTGAGCACATTTCCAAGTATAATTCCCAGCTCACGGATATCCTTTTTTAAAGGTTCATCTTTTTCGGTAACTTCCAAAGATTTCAGAGAGCGTTTATTCATATTCAAATTATGATGCTTAATTAAGGACAATGATAAAAGTAATATAATAAATCTGAATTCTCTGTAAAAATTGTGTATTCGCAATCCTTGACAGAAGATTATAGAAGTTTAATATTGCCGCCGTCTTAATTTTGACTGAAGTTCAGCGGAGTTTATCTTTGCTAATTAACTATTACAAATATTTTAGATTTACCAAAAATGAATTTATCTTCCAAATATTCTAAACTTAAAAGCACCTTAAAAGAATTGGCCCATAAGGAAATAAGCATACTTATTGTATCATTCGCAATGATTTTTGGTGTATGGCTTTTTATTGCAATTTCCGAAGCAGTAGTTGAGGGATCAACACAGTCTTTTGATGAATGGATCTTAACATCTCTCCGTAACAGTATTGATATCGGATTACCAAGAGGTCCTTTATGGCTGAAAGAAGTAATGGTTGATATAACTGCTTTAGGAGGAGGGACTGTAATTTTTTTAATCACCTCGAGCGTGGTTCTATTCTTAATGCTGAAAAAGGAATATCAAAGTATGTGGCTGATACTTGCTGCAACTATCGGGGGAACACTATTAAGCTTTGGGCTAAAAGAATTGATCGGAAGGGAACGGCCCACGGTTGTAATTCACTTCATGAAAGTTACATCACTAAGCTTTCCAAGCGGACATTCAATGATGTCTGCTGTTGTTTATCTTACTCAGGCATCACTTCTTGCGAGAATTGAACCGGTAAGAAAATTAAAGGTATACATAATTATTGTGGCATTATTTTTAACTTTTATAATAGGATTCAGCAGGATTTACCTGGGGGTACATTATCCCACAGATGTTATCGGCGGATGGGCAGTCGGTACTGCATGGGCTTCCTTCTGCTGGATGGTTGCAAGAAGCATACAAAAACGAAGAAAGACTCAAGTCTGATTCGGAGTATTTCAGGTATCTTATCTTGATTAATGATTATTTACATTGAAGATTATTGATGAACCAGGATAAAAAGTTATTTATTAAATGCACCGCAATTTCCGGCAGCTTCTTGTTTATACTTTGGTTTATAAAAATCACTGAAATAGTTTTTGATTTTAACCTTATTAAACTAAGTCTATTTCCCAGAAACATCTATGGTTTAATAGGTATTTTAACCTCTCCTCTTATTCATTCAGATATAAATCACTTAGTAGCAAATTCACTTCCTGTTTTTTTACTGGCTTTAGGAATTCTTTATTTTTATAAAAATGCTTCATTAAAAGTAATTTTACTGATTTATTTCATTCCCGGAATAGCTGTATGGCTGCTGGGGAGGTCAGCCTACCATGTAGGGGCAAGCGGCCTAATTTACGGTTTTGCTTCCTTCCTCTTCTTCAGCGGTTTAATTAGAAGAGATCCCAGGTCAATTGCCCTTGCGCTCCTTGTAATTTTTTTATACGGCAGTATGGTCTGGGGTCTGCTCCCGATTGATAAAAGAATTTCCTGGGAATCGCATCTTTATGGAGCTTTAACGGGAATTGCTTGTGCTTTTATCTTCCGGAAATCCGACCCCTATAAAAAATATGATTGGGAAGAAGAAAACGAAATGGAAAGTGCCGATGAAAGATAACACCGTTCTGCTCTAATCGCATTAAGGTTTATATTACACATTTTATACTCATCCGAACATTCAAGGTCACGCCGAAAAATCCGGTTATCCCTATTTAAATCCACCAATAATAAAAAAACCGGGTTTTATATAATAGGTAACTATTTTTGAGATGATCTGAATGAGTCATTCAGCAAAGCTGTGATGCATTAATATATTTCGTTTTTAGAAAGGATAAGATTATATTTAATGGAAGTAAATAATTTCCGGCTGCATGCCCTAAATCACCTTACGGAGGTACCTGAAGCAACCAGCTTAAAGATGAATAGAAAAACTATATATTGGATTTCCCAATTTTCCGGATGGCTTTCTTTTGCATTCGTAAACCTAATTTTAATAGCTTCATTCGACCAGCTGAATATAGGCAGGATTTTAGTTCTTAGCTCTTTATTCGTAAGCGGAATTTTATTAACTCACATCTATAAATTAATCCTTAAAAAAAGAGGATGGATAAATCTTCCTTTAAAAAGGTTAATACCAAGAGTACTTCTTTCGAGTGTGTTCATCGGAATTTCTATGTACTTTTTGGCTTTCCTTGTAAATTTTCAAATGGGTCTGTATGATCCCTCAAAATTTAAACCCGCAATGTTAATGATGGGAATGTTTAACTTAAGCGGCGTTATTCTTCTCTGGTCCTTAATCTACTTTTCTATTCATTATTTTGAAAACTATAAAAAGGTTGAGATTGAATCTTATATTTGGGAAGCAGCAGTAAAAGACTTTGAGCTTAAAACGTTAAAATCCCAGCTTAATCCTCATTTTATGTTTAATGCACTAAACAGCATCAGGGCATTGATTCAGGAAGATCCGCAGAATGCACAAATTGCAGTGACAAAACTTTCAAACATTCTCAGATATTCGTTGAAGATTGAAAGGAGCGAGAGCGTGCCGCTTGAGGAAGAAATGCAGACAGTAGCCGATTACCTTTCTCTTGAATCGATGAGGTTTGAAGAGCGTTTAAAGTATAAAATTAATATTGATCCGAAGTCAACCAAAATAGAGATACCGCCGATGATGATTCAAACATTGGTGGAGAACGGAATAAAGCATGGGATTTCAAAAAGCAAAGAAGGAGGGGAAGTTTCTATCGATTCGATAGTAAGAGATTCGCAGCTTCATATTCTAATAAAAAATACGGGAAATATCCGTGAAGAAGATTTGAAAAATTCTAAAGGTTTTGGAATAAACAATACCAAGCACCGCTTGAACCTGATTTACGGAGAAGATGCACTCTTCACAATAAAAAATAAAGAGGGGAACCAGGTATTTGCAGAAATAGTAATTCCGACGGGAGGTACAAATAAATGAAAGCTTTAATCATTGATGATGAAAGATTAGCACGCGTAGAACTTCGGCGCCTGCTGACCCCATTTAAAGAAATTAATATTGTCGGAGAAGCTGTCAATACGGAAGATGCCCTAGAAAAAATAAGCAAGTTTAATCCTGATTTAATATTTCTCGATATTCAGATGCCGGGCAAAAACGGCTTCGAGCTTCTTGAAGAACTGGACAGTGTGCCGACAGTTGTTTTCACCACCGCATATGATGAATACGCATTGAAAGCATTTGAATACAATGCAATGGATTATCTTTTGAAGCCAATAGAACCGAAAAGGCTGGAAGAGACCATTAAAAAGCTAGTTGAAAAAAACAGGAAGGATCACGTCTCTAAAAGCGAAAAACAGATCCTATCGGAAAATGATCAAATCTTTGTTAAAGACGGGGAACGCTGCTGGTTTGTCAAGCTTTCATCAATACGCTTGTTTGAATCAGAGGGAAATTATGTCCGTTTATATTTTGAAGATGTAAAACCTTTAATACTGAGAACATTAAATTATTTAGATGAGAGGCTGGATAATAAAACTTTCTTCAGGGCAAACAGAAAGCATATCATAAATTTAAAATATATCGATAAAGTTGAGCAATGGCTGAACGGCGGATTGCTTGTAAAAATGAAGGACGGATCGAAAATAGAAGTATCGAGAAGGCAGTCGGTTAAGTTTAAAGATATGATGAGCCTTTAATCAGAATCCTTAACCCTAGGAATTGGATTTTGGAGTGCTGGAGTTTTGGAGTAATGGAGTTTAAGTTCCGGTTAGTTGAAAATTTCCCAGGCTATGCCGAACCTGATGCTTCTTTCGGGCATGGGGTAATAGGGGACAATGTAATAGTTCTCGTTCAATAGATTTTCCCAGGCAAAATAAACTATTGCGGAATTTTGTATTTCACCTGCTAAAGTAAAATCAATCCTTGGTTTTGAACTCCCTGTTTTAATTGGAATACGAGTTATTAACTCCTGCCTGCTGAAACGATACACAGCAAATCCAGTCTTAAGAGCCAAGCTTGAATCAAAAAGAACATCCTTGTAGAACACCCCCCCTCTTAATTGAAATTGATTATAGAAAGTTTCCTTTCCAGGTATATTTAATTGGGATTCAAGTTGAATCTTCCATAAATTTATTTCAGCTCCAATTCCAATTCCAGAGATATTTGAATTTATTATAGGCCTACCTTCGAAATTACTACTGATTAGACCGTACGGAATTTCCCTGTTGTAGAATCTTAGATCAAAAAAAATATTTTTTTCTGAATACCTTGCGCCGGCTTCTATAGTCTCTATATTTTCAAAGTTCTGGATGAATTCAAACCCTGAGTAACCTAAATAAAAACTATACTTTGAATTAAATTTATAGGATACGTCGATTCCCGCTCCATTTAAAGCAGGGAGACTAACATTTAAATTTATTCTTTTATAATACTTATAAAATACCGAGAATATTAATTTGCTGTCAAATGAAAGAATTGAGATTACCGGGGAAACCGAAAAAATATTATGAGAAAATGAATTCCTTATCATGGCATTATCCGGAACCGTTAAAGAAGGTCCAATTTTATCCAGGACTAAATAATCATGATATTCATAATTAAAATTTATTTGGGAATTAAAAATCCCATAATTAAAATTTTCTTTTAAAAAAACTCCGAGAATTTTACTTTTTATGCTTGTATTAAGTAATTCGATATCTTCAACATGATTTTCAAGATTATCTTTTTCATCCAGATAAAATTTATAATAAAGATTAAGATCAGTTTTTAAATTCTCTGTAGGATTCCAAAGCGTCCGCAAATTAAAATGATGCTGCTTATTTTTCTGAAGAGCAGTCGGATAAATTACAGGAGCTAATCTTTCATCATAAAGAAGACTGTCGATATTGGCCGTAATCCGGCTGATGCTGTCAACATCAATTCCTCCGTTTAGACCTGTTTCCGAATGAACAAAATTATAACTGCCGGACAAATTAAGTTTATTTGAAAGCAGATATTTCAATCTAGCACTTGCCTGCCAGATGCTGTAGCTGCTGTTCTCAAAGCTTTCATCTGTTTTCCTGTTTGTAATGTCAGCAAAGAAATTTAGTTTATTAAACAGCATTGCACTGAATACTCCGTCGAACATTGCCTCTCCGAAAGGACCTTCATAATATTTAATCCTGGAATAAGGAATTTTCGAAATAAAATCTTTCGTTATTAAATTAACACTGACCGCATTGTTTACAGGACCATACAAGAATCCTCTCGGTGCAGGAATTATTTCTATTGAATCTATTGACTCCGATTGAGTATGATTTAAATCCAACGAGTTTGAATACCTGTCGTTAAACAATACTCCGTCCAGAAAGTAGCTAATGGAATTGAAGCGGGTTCCGTAAATAACAACTTCATTCCGCTGGCCGATAAAACCTTTATCCAAAATGAATGTAAATGGAAAGACTTCCAGGAAATCAGCAGTGTAGCGATAATCGAGCATAACAATCCTTTTATTGGGAATAAAGGAACTGCCGGAGTAAAAGGGAGTTTGGAGAAGAGGTGCTAAAGTATCCTTTTTCGAAATCTTCAAAGAATCGCCAAGAAGGCCTATAGTATCAATTGCTGAAGTGTCCTGCTTCAGAGAATCCAAAACAATGTTACGGGTCGTTAAGGAATCGGAATTAATTTGCGGGTAAATATCTGTTAGAAAATATAAAATGAGGAGAAGAAACTTAATTTTCATTAATTGAGCTGAACTATTCAGGCAATATTTTGCTGTGAAAATAAAGAATTATAGCTAAAGCTACAAAATACCCCGCAGCCGGGCAGTTCAACAAATTAATAGAAAAGAATAAATAATGATTGAAAATAATTTTTTTATTAAGAAAATATTTTTATTTTCGCATGAAAATATATATTAACAATTAACCATGAGGGCTATACTATGGCAGCTGGTAAATCTTTAACCAAATCCCAGATACTCGATCACCTAGCAAAAAAAACGGATACCACAAAAAAACTCGCCGGACAGTTCCTTGAGGAACTTGTAACGCTAGCACACAAAGAAGCTAAAAAATCTTTTGTACTTCCCGGCTTGGGAAAACTGGTAGTAATTGATCGGAAAGAAAGAATGGGGAGAAATCCTGCAACCGGCGAACAAATTAGAATTCCTGCGAAGAAAGTTTTAAAATTCAGAATAGCAAAAGCTGCCAAGGACGCCGTCCTGCAGAAGTAAAGTTATCCTGAAATATTTTTAATTATTTAGACTCACTCCTGTTCGGCTAAACAGGTTTAAGGTGAGTCTTTTTTTTAAGATAATCGATGTAATTTAAACCGTAATTTTTATGAAGATAATAAAATCTTTAACTCTCCTTATATTCTTTTTTACAGCCGTAGCTGCAAAGGAAATCGATGATATTATTCCTATTATAAATTTAACAGCCGGAGTAACAGATTCGGTTTTAATAAGCGACCTTTTCTATTCTGAAGATTATTCTCCTGTATTTTATCCGAATGATAATATTCAGATAAGCTTTAATCCGGCTACAAATTTCCTGGCTCTTACACCTTCTGAAAATTTCACGGGACTAGATTTAATAGGATTTAAATTGGGAGATGAAATTTATCAGATTCCCGTTTACACCAAAAGAAAAATAAAATCGGTATTTAGATATAAACCGCCGGTAAAACCGGAGAGGGTAAATCTATTCGGAACATTTAACAATTGGAACAGAACTAGCATCCCGATGTTCGATAATGATGGAAGCGGAACATATGAAGCGGCTGTTGCATTGGATCCAGGCAGATACGAGTATAAGTTTCATGCAGATGGGAAAGAAATAGCTGATCCCGAAAATCCGAATAAAACTCCGAGCGGCGTAGGGGATTTTAATTCGGTATTATTTGTTGAGGCATTAAACAAATCAAAAAGCTATCTGCACTTTTTAGAAAAAAATATAACGGGAAATGGGATCGAATTATTATTCTTTTATGAAAATGATTTGCAGAATGATTTAAACGAAAAAAATCTTATTATTCTTCTGGACAATAAAAAAGCCGACAAAAAACCTGTAAAGATTTCAAACAGGCATATCAAAATCACTTTAGATAAAAATCAGATAAGTGAAAATAAAATCTTAAGGATTGCAGTTAACAAAGAAGGAACCGCTTCAAACATTCAGTCGGTTTACCTGAACAACCTCGATTCTAAAAATACATTTAATTGGCACGATGCAATCATATATTCTTTAATGATTGACCGTTTCATGGACGGCGACTCATCTAACAGCATCCCTGTAATTCATCCTCAGCTCTCAGTAAAAGCAAATTACCAGGGAGGAGATTTTAAAGGAATAATAGATAAAATCGATCAAGGTTATTTTGATTCATTGGGGATAAACACCCTCTGGTTGTCGCCTGTTATTGAGAATACTGATAGTGCCTACCGTGAGACCCCGGAACCCTACAGATTTTATACAGGCTACCACGGCTATTGGCCTATTCATCCTACTAATGTTGAAGAGCGTTTCGGAAATATGGAGCTCTTAAAAGAGCTTATCCGAAAGGCTCATGAACATGGAATAAAAATATTGCTGGATTACGTTGCACACCATGTTCATATCGAACATCCTTTCTGGAAAGAACACCGGGATTGGTTTGGTGAGCTGAAGCTTCCCGACGGCCGTTTAAATTTAAGATTATGGGATGAACAGAGACTTACAACCTGGTTTGAACCTTATATGCCTTCCTTTGATTACAAAAAGTCGAAAGAAGCACTTGAAGTAATGACTGATAATGCGGTTTGGTGGCTGAAGGAAACCGGCGCAGACGGATTCCGTCATGATGCCGTTAAACATGTACCGAATGAATTCTGGAGAATGCTAACACGGAAATTGAAAAAAGAACCCGGCAAAGAATTTGTTTACCAGATCGGGGAGACTTTTGGAAGCTATGAATTAATCAGCTCCTATGTAAATAACGGACAGCTTAGCGCACAGTTCAATTTCAATCTCTTCGATGTTGCCACAAAGACTTTTCTCGATTCAAATTCAAATTTTTCCGATCTGGATGTGGAAATGAAAAAAACATTTTCGGTATACGGAAATAATCATCTGATGGGAAATATAATTGACAGTCATGATAAAGTAAGATTTATGGCTTACGCCGACGGAGATGTTCCTACAGGCGGAGCAGGTGCCGATGAAATCGGCTGGGATAAACCGCCAAAAGTAGATAACGATTTAAGCTATAAGAAATTAAAATTATATCTTGCTTACCTTCTTACAATTCCTGGAATACCCGTTATTTATTACGGAGATGAGTTCGGCATGACCGGTGCCTCCGATCCCGATAATAGAAGAATGATGAGATTTGGAGATCGCCTTAGCAATCGGGAGATTGAAACATTACAAGATGTAAGAAAGTTGGTCTGGCTCAGGAAAGAACATTCACCTTTAAGATACGGAGATTTTCAGACTATTCTGGCGGATAAAAATATCTATTCCTACCTTCGTTCCGAAACAAGCGAAAGAATTTTAGTAATCTTAAATAAGAATCATTCGCCTAAGAATGCGGATCTTAAATTTCCCTTCTTCTACAATTTAACTAAAGCAATAGATATTAATACAGGAGAAGTAAAGGAGATTAAAGAAAATACTTTTTCAGTTATTGTTGATCCTTTAAACTTTAAAATTTTTTCCGTTGATTAAATTTCAAGAAAAGGCGGAATTGATATTATGTCTTTTAAATTAGCAATCTTTTTTTTGGCTGCTTCATTTGCATATATATCATGTTCAAAAGAAAAAAATAAAGATAACATGAAAGAGTTCGAAGATAAAATGAATAATATCGCAGCGGAGTATGTAAAGCTGGTTTTAAATACCGGTAAATATGATCCCGGTTATGTTGATGCATATTATGGACCCGAGGAATTGAAACCGGCAGAAAAAGATTCTGCGGAAAATGATACTACAGGGCTTAGCAGGTTATACGAGAAATCCGGTACACTCCTGGATATGCTTGATTCCATATCAAATTATGATGCCGATGAAATTCAAATCCTTCGTTATAAATA
>DAISZW010000046.1:0-4527 GCA_036824595.1 Ignavibacteriaceae bacterium | reverse complement strand
CTCGACACCGTATTCAACGCGGCGATTGCAGAATGCAGAAAAAGAACTCTTAATTTTATCGGGCTTCCCAGGGATGAAGATTTTAAAGTGGAATATGTAACCGGAAAACCGTGGGGCGGCTATAACTGGTATAAAGGAAATTTCTTCAGTTTAATACAGGTTAATACCGATCTACCGATCTATATCAGCCGGGCAGTTGATCTTGCAGCTCATGAAGGTTATCCGGGGCATCATGTTTATAATCTTCTCCTTGAAAGTAATTTAGTCAAGAACCGCGGATGGCTCGAATTCACTGTATATGCTTTAAACAGCCCGCAGTCGCTTATTGCAGAAGGGACCGCTAATTTCGGAATTGAAATGGCTTTCCCGGGAGATTCCAGAATTAAATTTGAAAAGGAAGTCCTTTTTCCTCTAGCCGGATTGGATCCTTCCAAGGCTGAAAAATATTACAAAGTTACGGACTTAATATCCAAATTAACTTATGCCCATAATGAAGCTGCGAGAAATTATATTGACGGGAAATGGACAAAAGACGAAACAATAACGTGGTTAATTAAATACTCTTTAATGACCCCGGAGCGTGCGGAAAAATATTTTCAATTTATCGAAAATTACCGCAGTTATGTGATAAACTATAACCTTGGAGAAGACCTGGTGAAGGATTATATAAACAGAAACGGCGGTACTCCCGAGAACCCCGAATTAAGATGGAAATTATTTGAAAAGATTATTTCTACTCCGCAGACGCCGTCAAATTTACAAAAAAGATAAAGTCTATTTTTAATTTATTTGATCAGCAGCATTTTTTTTGCTGAAACAAAATTTCCAGCTTTTAAAACATAGAAGTAAATTCCACTGGAATATTCGGCAGCATTAAAATTAATATCATACTCTCCTGCAGCTTTCTCTTCATTAACTAAAGTTGCTACTTCACTTCCTAGTGCATCATACACTTTTAACGATACCAGTACATTCTCTTTCACGGAATAATTAATTCTCGTTGAAGGATTGAAAGGATTAGGATAATTTTGCTCAAGTTTAAAAGAGAATCGGGGGGCTATCTTTATATTAAGAATTCCGGAATATTCAAAAGTACCGTCATAGTCAATCTGTTTCAGTCTGTAGTAGTAATTCCCGGGTCTTATATTTTTATCCGAAAATGAATAGGATTGTGATTCTGTTGTTGTTCCTCTGCCATGAATAAATCCAATAGTCCTCCATGCAGCCGGATTATTTTCAACGACTGTTTGTTTCTCAATTTCAAACCCTTTATTATTAATTTCAGTTGCGGTAATCCAGTTTAACCTGATTTCATTATTAAGATTAACAGCGTCAAAGCTGAACAATTCTACAGGTAAAGGAGGGTCGATTGGATCTTGATGATATTTCAAAATTATTCCGTTATTCCCGATTGCCCAGCCTGCATTATTTAACCCGATATTTACCGATAACAGGTCATCAAATGTTCCGCTGCCCTGCAATTCCCAATCTACGCCGCCGTTTGAGGTATTAAACATTATGCCTTCATCACCGGAAGCCCAGCCGGAATCAGGTGTTGTAAATAAAACTGAAAAGACAAAACGATTATATCCGTTGTGAATTAAATCCCACCGATTGCCGCCGTCAATAGTTTTTAAAATTACTCCGCCCTCTACATCCAGTCCGCTGCCCGAGGCAAAGCCTCTATTTTCATCAATGAAATAAAGAGAAGTAAGTGTTCCATATTCGGTGCCATTCATCTGCTGATAATCCCATGAGATTCCGGCATCGGTAGTTTTTAAAATAACTCCTTCATTCCCGGCAATCCAGCCTTCATCCTTGTTAATAAAAAACATTGTCATAAGCGTATGCTCCGTCGGCTCCTGCTGATCCCATGATTCTCCGCCGTCCGTAGTTCTAAGAAAATTATTTCCGCCAATCATATAACCTGCGGTATCATCAGCAAAAAAGACTTTAAGGAGGTAAGAATCAATTGTACTATCCTGCTGTGCCCAATCATCACCTCCATTTGTGGTTTTAAAGATCACGCCGCTTAAACCGACGGTCCAGCCTAAAGTATCATTCAAGAAGAAAATATCCAGCAATCCGTATCCGGTTAAATAGGAAGACCAGCTCTCTCCCTGATCCGTGGTTTTAATTAATCCGTCTAAACCGGCCATCCAGCCTGTTAATGAGCTAGTAATAAAACTGTTAACCAGAACAAATGAAAAATCGCTTTCCTTGATTTCCCAAAAAAGTTCGCCGGATATGGTGAATAAACCGCTTGTATCCGCGATATCCGGATTATAATAATCGCTGACTTTTATCAAACATGAGCTGGAAGGAGTATTAGGTACAATTAAACTATATTGACTTTCTAAATCGAATAAGTCGGAAATATAAATCTCTTCCCAGCTGCCGCCGTTATCGGTTGACAATTCAATAACTACGCTGTTGACATTTTCCGAACTCCACATTACTGTTGCTTTGGTACCGACTTTCCAGTTGTCGCCGGCTTCGGGAGATAATAACGATACCGAAGTGTCCCCCTGTGAAGTTTTTAAAAGAGGTGAACTGGTTTCTGTCTTGTGTTCTTCAATATTTGAATAAAGAAAATTACCATTACTGCTGAAGTTTGCATTAAATATCATCTTCACGGAATTATTTTTTAATATAACTCCGGCAATTTCTATTTCTTTACCGTTTGAGGAAGCAGAAATAGAGATATTTCCTTCCGGATCGATGAGCAATGACTGCAGCTTTTCATTTCCGCTGCTGCCGATGTTTTTAGCCCAGAGAATTTTTCCATTTGAATCATATTTGGCAAGGTATATATCGCTTCCGCCATTATTCTTAAGATTAAATTTCCCGAAGCATAAAGATTTATTTGTAAAACTGCCGGCAACATATGTATTACCGTATAAATCAGTTGCAATTTGATACCCGTTTTGATCTTGAGAGAATGCATCGGTATACGCAGAAAAAAATAAAAAGCTGATGATAATAAACTGTAATCTGTGCATGGAGCCTTTCCGTTTCATAACGAAATCTTAAAATATTTAGATAATGCTTATTGAGATTTCATTACTTAACCAAAAATTAATCCAACAACTTGAAGTGCCTAAATTTTTATAAAAAGTCTATAAAATTAAGGATAATTCAAATAAATAAACCAATTAAATAAAATTAAGATGTTAGAAAATGAGCCGTTTTTGAGTTTTTAATACTTAATTGATACACTTCTTTCAGTTAAATAAATGGTTTCTTTAACCTTCTTTTAATATAGGAAAAGATCTCCTTAGAGATTATGATCTCATTAAATCCGAGGATCAAATCTGATTTTGATATCACGTCGAAATCTTCTTCCAATGGAAAAATGGCTAAACCCCCCAAATCTACTGCGGCGGGGCTCCACAAAACGCCTTTATCATACAAGGAGGGTCGATGCTTTTCTCTAAAGAAAATCAGAAGCCTCCACTGATTCTCTTTATAATTAACTAGGAGATTCATCATCGGTTCTTCATGAATCATGGAATGATCCTGAAATGATTTATAAGCTCTGTTAAAAAAATTTACTAAAAAGGAAATGTCATTTGATTTTGCTGCAAAAAATCTTCTTATTCCGTCATCAACTGAAAATATTGATGCATTATCCTTCTCCGATAATAATTCCCCGTATTTCCTTATTACCTGATCCATCTCAGATTCCAGGGGCATAATATTTTTGCTGCAGGCCTGAAAATGCATATGATCAGGAGCGGAAGCACCGCATTTCGGACCGTTATAGAAAACAGTATAATATTTCGAAAGATCTTTTGCCAAATGCATCATGGTACTGAAATTTTCCGAAATTGCCTGCGGTACATGCTTTAAACTGCTTATTGTAAAATGTTCCGGGAAAATGGGGTACGGGTTGGCAAGGATAAAGAAATCATCCTTATAAATTATCCCTTTCTGTTCGTCAGGAAGATTTTCAGTGCACAAAAAACATTTTCTCTCTTTAACCGATTCCTCATCGACTTTCGCCGAACTGCTTTTTAATCTTCCGGGGTTAAACTGAATTTTTATTGCGAAGCCGGGGAATTGGAATGATTTTGTTTTTACTTTATCTAAAAGTCTATATCCTTGATTAAGCTGAAGCCATGTCGATTTCTGATGCTTCAGCAGAATTTTTGCGGCATTTCCGAAATCATTATCAGAAATAGATTTTCTGATGTCATCCCAGATTAAAATATGATTATCAGTCAAATTGCATAGAATTAGATATTAAAGAAGGTAGAATATAATATTTAAAAAGGTAATTATTCTTGATTTTGATATTTAAACTATATATAGTTACATGCTTACCTTGAGAGAGACATTCTGATTAGGGTACAGAATAATTCTCTCTACACCTCAATATGCTTCTCCCAGGGAATACCAATTCGAATATTTTGGCTGGACGGGGTAAAAAATGAAAAACTTTTTTATTCGTAATGTTGTTGCTCTTGTTTTCTTCACATTAAATCTCCTGCATGCGCAGTATCCTCCAATTTCTCCCAAATGGGT
>DAISZW010000045.1:0-20362 GCA_036824595.1 Ignavibacteriaceae bacterium | reverse complement strand
AAACACAAAAAATTCTTAAATCGGGTTTAGACTCCCCGGAAAAATATAAGGACTTGTGGAGCACGATCTTATCGGGGAAAGAATGGAAAGGTGAATTGCTTAACAAAAAGAAGAACGGTGAATTATACTGGGAATCGGAAGTAATTTCTCCCATAAAAAACTGGAATAATGTTGTTACTAATTTCCTTGCAATAAAAGAAGACATAACGGAAAGGAAAAAAATCGAAAATGAGCTGAAAGCTGCCAAAGAAAAAGCGGAGGAAATGAACAAGCTGAAGTCGGCATTTCTGGCAAACATGAGCCATGAACTAAGAACACCGCTTATAGGCATTTTAGGTTTTTCAGAGATACTCAGCGCCGAGGTTAATAATGCGAACTGGAAAGAGATGCTGGAAACTATTAGTGCCGGCGGAGAAAGGCTGCTTGAAACTCTAAACCAGATTCTCGACCTGAGTAAATTTGAAGCCGATAAAATTAATGTAAATTATGAATCCATTAAGGTAAATGAACTGCTTCTGGAATGTGTAAATCTGCTGCAGCCCGCAGCCAATAAGAAAAATTTATATTTGACTGCTGAATTGCCGAAAGGTAATATTTCAGCCATGCTCGATCGTCAATTACTCAGGACAGTTTTAAACAACCTGATTGGTAATGCAATTAAATATACCGGATCCGGCGGGGTAAGCATTTCTCTTAGGAACGGAAATTCATCACCGAACAAATACCTGGAAATTAAGGTATCCGATACAGGTATTGGAATTCCTAAATCTTATCATAAAATTATTTTTGATGAATTCCGGCAGGTGAGTGAGGGATTCGACAGGCATTTTGAAGGGACAGGGCTTGGATTGACAATCACCAAAAGAATAGTGGAAACTTTCAACGGTGAGATTTTTGTTGAAAGCGAAGTCGGTAAGGGTTCTGAATTTACCGTTAAGCTTCCCATTGATCCATTTGAAAAAATTCCGAAAAACGGAACCAGGGAAAAAATATCCGATGCTTTTCCGGTTGAAGCGGGATCCAATAATAAAAAACATATTCTTTTTGTCGACGATGACGATACATCAAAAAAGATAGTAAGAATCTTTTTACAGAACGTATATACTGTAGAAACTGCTTCAGATAAATATTCCGGCCTTAAAAAAATTGAAAGCGGAAAATATTCTTTAATTCTGCTGGATATAAATTTAGGTTCAGGAGGGAACGGATATGAGATTTTAAAAGAAATCCGGCGGGTGCGCGATTATGATAATATCCCCGTTATTGCCGTTACGGCTTATGCAATGGCTGCGGATAAGGCAGCAATAATATCAGAGGGATTTAACGATTATATATCAAAACCTTTTTCAAAAAAAGAACTGCATGAACTTGTCGGGAAATATTTAACTGTTTAGAATCCTAAATTGATTTAAATATTCTTTGTTCCTTTTAAATGTTCATCAAGAAAAATCAAGACAGCTCCATAACCTTTAATTTCATTTTCCTTTTTAACAAAGCCATGTCCTTCATCCGGGAAAACAATATATTCGACAGGAATTTTGTTCTTCTTCATGGCATCTACTATTTCATCAGATTCAATTTTCAGAACCCTCGGGTCGTTAGCACCCTGCAGTACTATAACCGGATTTTTTATTTTATCCGCATGAAATAAGGGAGAGATTTTATAAAGGCGGACAGAATCGGATGAAAAAGGATCGCCTAATTCCTCATATAAAGCTTTCCTGAAAGATTCCCAGTAAGGAGGAACAGATTTAAGAGTCCTCAGCCAGTTGGTTACACCGAAAATATCCACTCCGGCTTTGAATTCTTCCGGGTGAAAAGTCATTGCCGCCATTGTCATATAACCTCCGTACGAACCTCCTATAATTCCGATTTTATCCTGATCGATATAATCCAAAGACTGGAGATATTTTTTGCCGTAAATACAATCCATAAGGTCTTTTTCACCATGGTTGCGGTCATCCAATTTATAAAAAGTTTTTCCATAGCCGCTGCTTCCTCTATTGTTTACCGCAAGAACAGCATAGCCATGATTAACTAGATATTGAACAAGTGCAGAATACCCGACTCTTGATTGACCGCCGGGACCGCCATGAACCCAGATAAGTCCCGGAACTTTATTTTCGGCAGATGCATTTATCGGTTTGTAGTAAATGGCAGGAATTTCAAGACCATCGAAAGATTTAAACCTGACAACCTCTGCAGAAACAAGATCGTCAGGATTGATTTCAGGATTGAGAGTATTAGTCAGTTTTTTTAATTCTTTCAAATTAAAATCGTATACATAGATATTGCTTGTAGCCTTGGATGATCCTACAGTTAAGCGCATAAATTTTTCATTTGGAGATATTGAAACTGCAGTTATATCCCCATCCGCAATTTTAGGTATATCAATATCTTTCCCTGAAGATTTTTCTTGAATCCTAAGCTCATTTTTTCCGTCAACATTCAGTGCAATCACCTTATATTTCTCATGCTCGGAATCGAAACTGTACATTACATCCCAGTTACTTTCAAAAATCGTTTTCTTTTCTCCCGCTGCCAGGTAATAATGAACAAGATACTGGAACTCCTTATTTGCATCTGTTATGTAGTAGAAATATTTATTATCCCTGCTGAATCCCGAGGCATTGTGATTTCCTTTAACTCCTGGATCCGAAACTTCTTTCATTTCTTTACTGTTGATATTATAAAGGAACAGTTTGTTTTCACTAGTTGTAATATTTTGGTTTAAAGCTATAGTTCTTTCATCCCATGAGATGCCGCTGAAATCCAATCCTTTATCATTTCTATATATAATTTTTGATTTCCAGGAACCGACTTCCATTTTATAAAGATCAAAAAATTTCGGATTACGTTTATTTGAAACATAGAAAAATGAGTTTTTATCCAGGGACCAGCCGGCGAAGGAGGCTTTCTCCCTTGGACCGGGGGTGAGGTCTTTGGAAATACTATCCTTTGAGAGGAGGTAAATATGATCTATTTCGTCTCCTCCTTTATCTGCTGAATACAGTATTTCACCGGAAGAAGGGACATAATCAATTGCAAAAAACGATTCAACTTTTGAATCTGTTAATTGTCTTTGCTTTCCGTCCGTAATAGAAATTTCAAAAAGATTATAAATTCCGGTTTCATTACTGGTAACCAGCAGCCGGTTTTCATCTGGTGAAAAACTTCCGCCAAAGATTTGTTTATTCTTATAAAATTGTTCAATCGCATACTGCTTTACGGTTTTTTCAGGTTCACCGCTGCAGGAAACAAGCACAAAAACAGAAAAGAATAGCGATAATGAAAAAAGCGCAGATTTCATTTTCTTATCCTTTCTTAATTTCAATAAATCGTTGGTTATCGGAAGGAGAATTAAATGCAGTGTCTGAATTATGTCCTCTCTTCTTCTAATCTACCTTTAATATACCTGGAATAATACCATCTCGCCTTTTGAAGATCTTCAGGTGTATCGACCGCAAGATTTTCATATTCTGTTTCAACAATTTTTATTTTCATCCCGTTCTCAAGCATTCTTAGCTGCTCAAGTTTTTCAATTTTTTCCAGGTCGGTTTGTTCTAACTGGGTAAATTTTAAAAGTGCTTCGCGCCTGAAAACATATAGGCCTATATGCTTGTAAATATCTGCCAGCTGGAGCCTGTCAATATAAGTTCTGGCGTCTCTCACATAAGGGATTACTGAACGGGAAAAATACATAGCGTAATTATTATAGTCGAATACCACCTTAACTACGGAAGGTGATTTCAATTCCTCAATAGATTCAATTTTCTTAGCGAGAGTGGCGACTTTAACTGAATTATCAAAGAGTAATGGTTCAACAGCCTGGTCAATCATCTCACCTTTTATGAAAGGTTCATCTCCCTGGATATTAACAATTATCTCTGCTTCAGGAATATTTTTTATCGCGTAAGCAATCCTATCGGACCCTGTGGAAATATTTTTTGGAGTAATGACTGCCCTCCCGCCGAAGCTTTTAACAACCTGGGAAACTTTATCGTCATCCACGGCAACGATAATTTCATTAATAAGTTTAGACTTTAAAGCATTTTCATATGTATGCTGAATCATCGGCTTTCCGCCGATTTCTGCAAGAGGTTTTCCAAGAAGGCGGGTAGAGGCAAAACGTGCAGGAATTACTCCGAGAATCATGGACTTCCAATTCTTCGTAAAGTTATTCTATCCGGCCAACTTAAGTTTTTTCTCATCCGATTACTTTTGGTACTTTAAAGAATACCTCATCCTTATCGGGGGCATTTCTTAGCGCTTCTTCCCTCTCAACACCGGGTTTTACCTTATCTTCTCTAAAAACGTTAGCTCCTTCCACAGGATGGGACAGCGGTTCAATATTTTCAGTATCAAGCTCATTAAGCTTTTCCATGTATGATAGAATTTCATTCAGCTGAAAAGTAAAATTCTCAATCTCCTTTTCATTGAATTCCAGTCTTGCAAGTTCTGCTATATGTTTAACATCTTTTGTTGTAACAGCCATTATATATTCTGAATTTTATTTTTATTTCTGAACGGAAGTTAATATAAATTATTAAAAGTTTGAATTCTTTGTTTAATTTCTTCTAAAATTGAGCCGTTTAATTTATGAGTCATTCATATTTTTAATAATTATGTTTCTCACCTCTTCCATCAATTCAATTTCATCCTTCCGGTTTGTGATGTTTTCAGCTGAAACAGGAGTATCAAAATGCACAAAAATAGTCCCCCGTTTAATTTTAAACTTCCCTTTAGGTAGAATTTTTGAAGCCCCGCTTACAGAAACAGGAACAATGGGAAATCCCACTCTTGAAGCTAAATAAAATGCCCCGCGTTTAAAAGGCTGGACTTCACCGGTTTTGCTTCGTGTGCCTTCGGCAAAAACAAGCGGCGATAATTTTTTTTCAATCATTCGTCTTTTTGCTTCTTCAATGCTTTTTAATGCATCTTCAACATTAGTCCTGTCAATCATTATGTAAGGGCCCATTTTTAACTGCCACCCGAATAAAGGGATCTTACTTAATTCTTTTTTAAATACAATACTGATAGGAACAGGTATTGCATATTGCAATGAAGGGATATCATATTGACTGCTGTGGTTCGATACAAATACATAAATTCTCTTATGGTCGAAATTCCCTAATCCCGTTATAGATAATTTAATTCCGGAAATCAGAAAAATTCCTTTAGACCACACTTTGGACAGCTTATAATATAAAAAAAAGCTCCTGTCTATTATCGAAAAAAGCATAGCCAGTATAGAGCAGATAATTGTGTGAATTATTATAAGAAATATTTTTATATAGGATAACAACATCTTCTTTAAATAAATATGAATAACCCCTCTTGGGAAAATTCTATTTCCCGGCGGACTGGAGTGCTATATTCTCCGGATTGTTCTTTGTAAATATTTCAATGGCAGCAATTCTGTTTTTAATTGAAGGATGGCTGTAAAAGAACCACTCGATAAACGGGTGCGGATCTTTATCTCCTAAATTCTGCAGGTTTAATTTTTCCAGAGTACCGATAAAAGCATCTGCTTTTTTTGTGGATGCAACCGCATACCGGTCCGCTTCATATTCATACTTCCTCGATAAGCCGTTCGACAGCGGAGTCTGAATAATGCCGATTAACATTCCCCATATAGAAAGCACAGGCAAAGCAGCAATCTGCGTGATCCCGCTAAAGCCGAACCACCTCAAAGAAACCTGATAGAGTAAAGAAATTAAAAATAAAGTGAGGAAGCTTGAGACGGTACCGATAATTATATTTTTGACAATATGCTTTTTCTTGTAATGTCCAAGTTCATGGGCGATTACCGTTTCAATTTCATCATCGGAATAATTATTAAGCAGAGTATCCCCGAGCAATATTCGTTTGGATTTTCCGATTCCCGTAAAAGCTGCATTAGCTTTTTTAGTATTCTTGCTCATGTCAAATTTGTAAACATTTTCAACTTTTATTCCTGCATCTACAGCTAATGAAGAGATTCTATTTTTTAATTCTTCACTATTAACCGGCGTAACTTTATAGAATATCGGGAGTATTAATATCGGGACGATTCTTGCCAGAATAACCGAAACAACAAAGAGCATAATTGAAAACGGCAGCCACCAGAAATTTCCAAACCGGTTTAAAGAATAAAAAAAGAATATTAAGATCGGAAGTCCGATTACCGCCGAGACTAAAACTCCTTTTGAGTTTTCCCATATCCATTTAAGAAAAGTCTGATTGGAGAGATTATATTTATGCTCAAGATAATACCCGGTATAAAAGCTGAACGGAAAAAATATTATCCCGGCTATAATTCCGACTGATGCCGTGAAAATGATAAAAAGCAGATATCTGTTTGAAATATAAGAGCTTAAAAATGTTTCAAGACTGCTGCTCAGACCGGTCAGAATAAATAAAAGAAGAAGAATAAATGACAATATTCCCTCGGAGATTCCGACAGCTAATTTAATATTATTATATTTTTTTGAATCCATAAGCCAAAACTATAAATGAAAGGAGAGGCAATCAACAGAATTAGAAAGAATAAAAAAATCCCGCAATTAAATTTCAATCACGGGATTTAATTATAAGCTATTAAAAGTACTTTAACTAATTTTTGCTTTTCTTTAAGGACTTGCCGTCTTCACTTAATCTTGAGGTATATTTTGCCGGATCCTTCTTGAATTTTTTAAGACAATTATTGCAGCAGAAAGCGTATGTTTTGCCTTCATATGCATAAGTAATTTCCGGGTCTATCGGTTCACCGGATACGGCACAAATTGAATTAAATGCTTTTCCGTCAACTTGTTCAGTACTCTCTCCTTTTACTTCTTTATTAGCTCCTGATTTTTCATCTTTTTTCTGTTCCTCCTGGGCAAAGCTGCTTATTGAGAAGCTTAAGCCGAATACAAGAGCAATGAGCATAACACTGAGCTTTTTCATAGTGATCCTTTCTTTTAATGATTATCTTTTATCTGGAAATTTGATGAACTTGTATTCCTTACGGATACATCAATGATTTCTACAAAGGTAAAGAATTGATATAGAACACAGGATTAAATTACTCTGAGATTTTTTTTCTCGACCCAGCCTACTTTTCCATCAAGCAGCCTAATTTTTACCCATTCCTGAACATTATCTTCTAATCTTACTTTTAAGCCTTCATGTATTATGAAAGCATCGCTGTCGGTTGTATCCGGAGATATTTTAGCGGTTGCTTCTGATTCAACTATAACTGCATTTTTTACAGAAAGTTCCCTGTTAAATTTAATTATAAGCAAAGAAGCAGTAAAAACCAAAAATAAAACAGCAGCCAATCCTGTGTAGAATGATATTTTCTGAACACGCTGGTTTTTTGCAAAGAAATAAAAAACTGCACTGACCAGAACAATTAGGTAGAAGAAATACGCAGCATAGGTCCAGCCTGTTAAACTGAATAATGCAAGAAGACCTTCCCACCACTGGAATATAAAGAACTTGGGAAGCATTTCGATTCTATCAACAGTTTTGGTATTTGCAAGCGCAAGGTTATGCTGGATATCTTCGTCATTAGGAGAAATTTTTAAAGCTCTTTCGTAATTAAGTATAGCAAATCCCAATTTACCTGTCCGGTAATAAGCATTTCCAAGGTTGTAGTAAAGAGATGTTCCTTCATAACCTTCCTTAATCAGCTGCTCATATGCTTCAATTGCTTTTTCGTATTGTTTGTTTTGATAAAAAGTATTCCCATCCTTTAAAGTAGCCTCGGGATCCCGGGCAAATGCCGTATTGCACAGGTTTAGAATTAAAAGAAATAGACAAAGGAAAAATGCGGAAAATTTAAATCCAGGGATTTGTTTCCGAAAACAAATCATGTTTAAAATATTTTTATACATCCTTTTTTGCGCTGAGAGATTTTTCAATTTCAATAATTATATCTGCGGAGCGGTTGTACATATCCTCCATTTGTGTAATTCCATTTGATTCAGGAGCAAACCTAATATATTCACATTTTTCAGAGCATCTTTTAAAATTGGTTATAAGATCTTTTGCCAAATTCTTTTTTTCAAGTTCACTTACAGCTCTGTCAAGCGACAATTCCGATTTAGGAATATGAAATTTATCTTCAAGATAGCCGTACAATGCTTGTGATATTTCAGAATAAAATCCGTTCTGGTCGTGTGTATCCATCAGGATTTTTGCTTTTTTCAGTTTTGATTTGGCAATTTTTTGTGCACGCTGATATCTCAGCATCTGCAGATTAGCCGATAATTTTTCATTCCTTTTCTTGAAAAGCACCAGTCCTGCCAGTGCAAAGAAAGGAACTGCAGCTGCGGTCCAAAATCCGAATTGAAGAAGAAGAATGCCGCTTTTCTTTCCAATATCGTCTACCGAAGTTTTAATATACCTTATATCATCACCAAGAAGCTTAATATCTTCCTTAGAATAGCTACCGGCATTAAAATCTCCGCTTTTATCGACGCTAATAGTGTAGTTTGGGGTGGATAATGTGACATAAGTTTTTATATCCGGATTAAAATAAGTGAAATCAACAGGAGGAATTTCTTTTTTTCCAGATGATCTCGGGATTATTAAATATTCAAATGTTTTTCTTCCGGAAATTTTCGACTTCCTGTTTATTTGATCAGTTTCCCTGGGTTCATATTTTTCAAAACCGGCAGGCAGCTTTATTTCCGGGACATCAAGGAGCTGTATATTTCCCGTGCCTGAAATATTAATTTTTAATGAAACAGGCTCGTTTGTTTTAACATTTTTTTTATTCAAATCGGAAGTTAAGGAAAAAGTACCGACCGCCCCGTTGAATGATTCGGGTTTTTCGTCCGGAAGAGGAAGAACATTAATTTTAACGGAGTTGGATTTAACTGCGTAGTCAACCATTTCTCGGTTAAAAAAGGGATCATTAAAAAAATCATCAAAGAAACTATTTCCTGTTTTCTTCTTTCTTTCAACCTGCACAGGCACATTGAGCTCGAACGGTGAAATAGTCAATTCCCCCGTCTGGCTGGGAAATAAAGCTGCTCTTTTTAAAACTCCCACCCTGTACTGTTTTCCGTTGAACATTTCCGTAGTGAACATAATATTTGAAGAAGTTTCAAGCTCTTCAGCCCAAAAACCCTGATAAGAAGGAAGCTTCGAAACGGACATCTGGGAAGCAATATTAAGTCTTGTAAATAATTTATACGTAACCGTTACTTGTTCTCCGATGTAGGCTTTATTTTTATCAACGGTTGCCAGAATAAATAAATTATTCTTTATTTCCTGATCTGCTGCGAGTTCCTGATTATTCCCCTTTTTATCCGGTTTTGCAGTTCCCGGTTTTACTTCAAGTGTAATCGGATTTGTCTTATACGTTTTATCGTCATACGCAATTAAAGCGTTTCCAATTACAATTTTACCGGTATTCCTCGCCTGAAGATAATAAGAATAATTTACTTCCGAGGAAACAGCTCCGTTTATAATCTGCATACTTGTAGACTGGTTTGGACCGGATATTACAAGAAAATTTTTTAAATCGGGAGGAGAGAAATTTTTAATCCTGTTAACATCTTTTGCGGAAAACGTAAATGTTAACTCAAACTGCTCATTCAGGGCAACGGGATTGCTGCTCACACTCGAAGTAAATGTCTGCGGAAGCAGAATTGCCCGGAACAAAAATAAAATTAGTGCTGTATTTTTAATTGTTCTCCTTATCATCATAAAATTTGATAATAACGGTTAAAATTTTTCCCTAGTTTTCATTAATAAAATTACTCTTGATTTTACCAATCTTTTTCAGTTTCAACCGGAACGCCGACTTTCTTCCTTAATTTTTTCTGCAGATCCTTTTCATTATTCTTTAATGCCTGCAGTATTCTTTCAGCTTCTTCCTTTGATATCTTATCCTTTTCAGGCTGCTTCAGATTATCCTGTGCGGTTTCTTTATTCTGATCCGGCTTATTTTTATCCTGATTTTGATTCTGTTGATTCTGCTGATCCTGGTTTTGGTCCTGCTTTTTATCCTGCTGATCTTTTTGATTCTGGTTTTTTTGATTTTGCTGATTCTGCTGATTTTTTAACTGCGATAGAGCATAAGAAAGATTATATTTTGTCTCCTGGTCGTTCGGATTCAATTTTAATGCATTCTTATACGCATTAATACTTTCCTGCAGTTTCTGCGATTTTAATAACGAATTCCCGATATTGTGGTACACACTTGCTTTTTGATTATTATCTTTTGCCTCACTTAAAGCAGTATTATATGCAGTTAAAGCCTGTTCATACATGTTCTGCTTGTAATACGCGTCTCCAAGATTGAAATGAGCTTCAAAGCTGTTTGGTTCCGCATCCAGGCCCTTTTTAAATTTTATCTCTGCGTCGGCATATTTTTTTTGTTTATAAAAATCCACCCCGTCATTAACCGATCCCCTTAAACTCTGCGCAGAAAGTCCTAAAGGGAAAAATATAATTATGAACGAAAAATATTTTAGATAATTCATCATGTAATTCCTAAACGTTCTTTAATTTTTTCTACCCACGCAGATTTCCGTTCCGGTATTAAAAATTCAATTATTAAAAGCAAAATAGCCGGGAATAAAAAATAATAAAAACGATTTTCGTAATCAGTAACTTTTTTAACACCAAATTCTGCTTTTTTTATCTCGGAAAGATCATCATATATCTTCTCAAGATAATCCTCATAATTCGAGCCGCGGTAATATTTTCCTCCGGCAATGGAAGCGATTCTTTTTAATATATCTTCATCAAGTTTTGTTAAGACGGTTTTTCCTTCCCTATCCTGCTTAAATCCTGTCTGAATCCCTTTATTGTACACAGGAATAGGTACGCCTTCAGGTGAACCCAAGCCGATAGTATAAATTTTTATCCCTTTGTTTTTCATATTTTCAGCTGCTTCGAATACATCCCCTTCATGATCTTCCCCGTCGGTAATTATTATCATTACCTTTTCCGTATTAGAAGAATAATCAAAAGATTTATCGGCCAGATTAATTGCAGATGCAATTGCAGTGCCCTGTCTTGGAACAGAATTATTATCTACCGCGGATAAAAAAAGATTTGCAGCTGAATAATCGGTTGTAATTGGAAACTGGACATAAGCCTCGCCGGCAAAAATAACTACTCCTATCCTGTCTCCTCTCAGCCTGTTAATTAAATTTGAGATTTGAAGCTTTGCTTTTTCAAGCCTGTTAGGTTTAATATCTTCGGCAAGCATACTGTTGGAAACGTCAAGTAAAATGTATACCTCTATGCCTGTCTGTTTGACTTCTTCAATTCTTGAACCAACCTGCGGATTAGCAGCGGCAATTATCAGCAGCACAATGGAGAACATTACAAGAGAAAATTTAATAATATTTTTTCCTTTGCTGAAAAAAGGAAGCAATACCCGGTGCAGTTTTTTATCCGCAAAACGTTCAAGAATCTTATTCCTGTTCCGGCTGAGAAACCAAAAAACCAGGATCAGGAACGGGATCAGGTATAATGCATTCAAATATTCGGGATGTGCAAATCTAAACATAGAATTAAATATTCTTATAAATTTAAATATTCAGCATGACAATTCTTCACTAAGGTATTTTTCTCAGCAAAGTTTTAGATAGACCTATTTCGAACAATAAAAGGATCAAACCTCCTCCAAGCCAGCCGTAAAATAATTCCTTTGCATTCCGGTAAGAAGTTATTTCAACCTTTGTCTTTTCAAGCTTATCTATTTCAGTATAGATATCTTCAAGTTTTCGGTTGCTGGTTGCCCTAAAATATTTCCCGGAAGTAATCCTGGCAATTTCTTTCATAACATTTTCATCAATTTCTACCGGCATCATCTGGTAACGCGTTCCAAAAGGGGTCTGAATGGGATACGGAGCTTCGCCGCGCGTACCCACGCCAATTGCATAGATTCTTATATCAAAAGTTTTTGCTATTTGCGCAGCAGAAATCGGATCAATTTCTCCGCTGTTGTTGACGCCATCGGTTAAAAGAATCATTATTTTACTTTTGGCATCGCTGCTTTTAAGACGGTTTACTCCGTTTGCAATTGCATTTCCTATGGCAGTTCCGTCCTCAATCATTCCGCTTTTTATTTCACGCAGAAGATTTCTCAAGACAGAATAATCGATTGTTAACGGACATTGTGTAAAAGCATCTCTGGAGAATATTACCAGTCCAATCCTATCGGATGTCCTTGCTTTAATAAAATCATCAATAACTCTTTTTGCTGCCTCAAGCCTGTTGGGCTTAAAGTCTTCTGCCAGCATTGAACCTGAAATATCAAGAACCATGGCAATATCGATTCCTTCGGCATAAATATCTTCACCGGAAGAAAAACTTTGAGGCCTTGCTAATGCGATAATTAAAAGAATAAGTGCGAGAAAACGTAAAATAACCGGGAAGTGTTTTAATCTTTCCTTCCATGAAACGGGCAATGTGCTGAATGGATTCAGAGAAGAGTATGTAATTGAACTCTGAAGTTTTCTTCCTTTCAGCCAGTACCACACTCCAAGGACCGGAATTAACAGCAGCAGATATAGAAACCAGGGATATGCGAAAAAAATATTATTGAACATATACTTTCTCGCTGTTTACAGATGCAGAATCAGTTACCGTATTTTCAACAATTTCATATGCCTGGCGCATCATCTCTTCGTTAATGCTGTCGAGAGGAATATATTTAGCAAATTTTACCAAATCCGCATTCGCTAAAAAGTTAAATGTAATTTTTTTAATCTGTTCTGGAACCGTGATCCTATTCATATTCTCCATTATTTCGATCGTGGTTAATTCCATTGCAAGAAAGTCGAAACGTTCTTCAAAATACCGTCTTACTATTTCGGTTATTCTTGTATGATATTCCTTGATTAAACCAGCCTGCCACAGCTTCTCGGATTCAAGCTTATGCAGTGCGGTTAAAGCTTTAATATGCGGAGGAACATATATTACTTTCTTAACTACTTTCCTTCTCTTTTTCTTCTGGGTCTTCAAATAAAAATATAATATAAGAGCAATGACTAATAATGCTCCAAGATACCAAAGCAGCAGTATCTCCCACGGCAAAGGGATTTTTATTGGTTCTTTTACATCTTTAATATCTCCTTGAGTATCTACCTTAAGAGTGTGAACAACAAAACTAACTCCATTTGTTTCCGCAGCATTTCTTGTAGTATCATTATTAAAGGTATATAATACAGGAATAGGCGGAATATTTACTCTTGCAGAATCATATTTTGCAAGAATGTAACGGAAAGCTACAACTTTCCTGTTATTTTTTTCAGTTACTTGAGGAGCTTCTTCGCTTAAGATTTCTATCCCGGACAGGCTCTTTTTTATATTAGGCGTATATACATTTATTCCGTTACCGTATTCCACTTCAATAATATAATTGATGTAATCTCCAACGCTGTAGCTGTTCTTGTCTGTATAGGCCTGTGTCGAAATGTCCTGTGCCAAACTGCCGGAGATCAAACAGATACTAATAATAGTTGAAATTTTTCCTACCATCTTCTTTCGCGCATTCTGAAAAAGCGTATAAGCGGCTTAACGTAATCTTCGCCTGTTTTTACTTCGATGTTGTCAATTCTTCCTGAAGCAAACAAATTTTTTCTAATAAGAGAAATTTGGTTTCTATATTCCTTTAATCTTTCCTGAACTTTGCTGCTGCTTGTATCAATCCATCTTTCCCGGCCTGTTTCTGCATCAATAAATTTTACGAGTCCCATTTTAGGAATAGAGGTCTCTCTTTCGTCATTTATTACCACTCCGATCAAATCGTGCTTTTTGCCTGCAGCCTTTAGTATTTTTTCATATCCTTCATCTATAAAATCGGATAAAAGAAAAACAATGCTCCTTTTTTTAATTGCACTGTTCATATATTCAAGTGCAGTTTTGATACTTGTAGTTTTCCCTACCGGTTCAAACGATAAAACTTCTCTTATAATCCTTAATACATGTTTCCTTCCTTTACGGGGCGGGACAAATTTTTCAATTTTATCGGTAAAAAGCAGGAGGCCGACTTTATCGTTATTTTTTAATGCTGAAAAAGCCAGCACGGCACTTAATTCTGCAGCAATCTGCTGCTTGGTTTTCTGAACCGATCCGAATATTAAGGATCCGCTTAGGTCAACCAATAAAATGACGGTAAGTTCCCGTTCTTCCTCAAAAATCTTAATAAAAGGATGGCCGAAGCGGGCAGTTACATTCCAATCAATATTTCTGATATCATCTCCGAATTGATATTCCCTCACTTCGGAGAATTCCATTCCCCTTCCTTTAAAAACCGAATGGTATTCTCCGGAAAAAACCTGGTTTACCACCCCTTTTGTTTTTATCTCGATTTGACGAACTTGTGAAAGTAATTCTTTTGTCAGCATTTTATTATGAGATGAATAAGAGTAAGATTATGATTATGATTAAGAATCCTTCTACGGCACTTCTATTTTATTCAGTATTTCCTGGATTATATTTTCCGATGCAATTTCCTCCGCTTCGGCTTCGTAAGTAATTGCAATTCTATGCCGCAGCACGTCTGCACAGATGGCACGGACATCTTCAGGAATTACGTATCCCCTTCTTTTAATAAATGCCATAGCTTTTGCGCCGAGGGCAAGATTGATTGAAGCTCTGGGAGAAGCACCGAAACTTATAAAATCATCCAGCTTGTTTAATCCGAATTGTTTCGGGGAACGGGTAGCAAAAACAATATCAAGAATGTAACGTTCAATTTTTTCATCGACATAAACTTCATGCACTAATTTCCTGGCTTTCAGTATATCTTCCGATTTAATGACGGGATTTACGTCCGGCATAAAGTTATTTACGTTCTGACGCATAATTTTCAATTCATCGTCTCTTTCCGGATAAGTAATTTTAACTTTAAGCATAAACCTGTCTACCTGGGCTTCAGGCAGCGGATAAGTCCCTTCCTGTTCAATCGGATTCTGCGTTGCAAGAACTAAAAACGGCTCTTCAAGCTTAAATGTTGTTTCACCTATTGTAACCTGTCTTTCCTGCATTGCTTCAAGCAGTGCACTTTGAACTTTAGCTGGTGCACGGTTAATTTCATCAGCAAGAATAAAGTTGGAGAAAAGTGGGCCTTTCCTGATGAAGAAATTCCCCTCTTTCTGGTTGTAAATCATTGTGCCGATCAAGTCAGCCGGGAGCAGATCAGGAGTGAATTGAATGCGCTGAAATTTAGCCTTCATTGCGGAGGCAAGGGTTTTAATTGCCAGGGTTTTTGCTAAACCCGGGACCCCTTCCAGCAGAATATGTCCGTTGCCTAGTAATCCCACAACTAATCTTTCAATAATGGCTTTCTGCCCTATAATAACCTTGCTGATTTCATTGAAAAGAATATCAATGAATGCGCTTTCCTGTTTAATTTTTTCATTAAGTGCGGCAATATCCAAGTTAAAACCTCATAATAATTTTTAATCAGAATTTATTAAAATGAATAAATTTAGACGGATTCAAACTTAAAAAGGTTGCGTATATTTTACAAGGAAAGAAGAAATGTTTCAAAAGGAGATCTATTCGATTCTAAATACTGCAAATTTCAAATAATTGGTTTCTTCCATAGCCGGCAGCCTGGGATGATCCAGCGAAGCATTGTTAAAATATATAAGCTGCAGCTTGCTATGCGATTTTACTGCTGCAATATTTACAATTTTAATGAATTCGTCATCCTTAATATGATGCGAACAGGATGAAGTGACCAGGAATCCATTCGATTTTATATTTTGAATTGCCAGTTTGTTTAATCTCTCATATCCTTTTTTTGCGCTCTGCAGATTTTTCCTGCTTTTTGCAAATGCGGGAGGATCAATCATTACAATATCAAATTTTTTGCTTCTTTCAATATTTTTTTCAAAGAAATCAAAAACATCTTCCTTTATAAATTCCGCGGGAGTATTAAATCCATTAATTTTTAAATTTTCTTTGGCCGATTCGATTTCAACTGAAGAAGAATCAATAAACGAAACCGAAGCGGCACCTGCTTTAGCAGCATGAAGTCCAAAACCTCCCGAATTGCAGAATGCATCCAGGACAGTTTTACCTTTTACAATCCTTTCAATAAAAAACCTATTATCTGTTTGGTCAAAAAAGAACCCGGTCTTTTGAGCTTTTGTAAAATCAATCTTATAAGTAATTGAATCGTCGCTGATAAGTTCCTCCTGCCTGCTGCCGGCATAAATTTCATCCGATTCGAATAAACCTTCAAGCTTTCTAAAATAAGGATCATTCTTTGTGAAGATATTTTCTGCAATAAGATCTTCTTTCAGAATTTTTACAATTTCTTTAATATTTTTTTCCATTCCGAATGAATTAACCTGCAGTACAAAAGAGCCGTTATACTTGTCGATTATTAATCCGGGCAAAAAATCGCTTTCGCTGAAAATAAGCCGGAATGATTTCCTGTCCGGATATATATTCATTCTGTAATTTTTAGCGCTGAGAATTTTTTCCCGTGCGAATTGAGAAAAGTTTTCAACATTCTCTTTAGAAAGGATTCTTACGGAGATTAAAGAGTTTTTATTGTAAAATCCTGAACCGATGAAATTATTTTTGTAGTCAAATACCGAAATTATATCACCGTTTGCCGGATTTTCATCAATTCGTTCAATTTCATTGCTGAAAATCCATAGGTGACCGCTTTTTATCCTTATTTCTTCGTTTCTTTTTAAATAAACTTTTCCCATACGGCTTTCAGTCAATAAATTAATTAATGACTAGTCCTTCCTTTTTTTCTCTTTTGAATTTCTTTCTTTATACCCGGCGGTATTTCCCGGCAGCCGCAGTTTTTTGAATGTTCAATATGCCAGTTAATTCTTTCGTCGAGTGCGGGATTTTTCGGCATCAAATTTTTTAAATGCCATTCTTTATTGATTTTCATAATTGTTAAAGTCTTTTTTTAGAATTTATTTTTTATTAAAGAGATGCGATCTCCGATTATAATAAACTAATGCTGTTTTATCATAATTGATTACATCTGAGACTTAAAAATATTAATTACTACTAATACTCCAAAATCTTTAATTTTGAATCACCTGTTAAATTCTATTTGGAAAATGATGAAAATAATTTTTATTATTTATTTTCTTTTGGATTTTCCGTTTTCAATTTATGCACAAATTTCTAAGAATTTGCCCGCAGGCTCGACTCAACTATATAAGGATACTGCCGGTACTGTTATCTTATGGCAGAAGGAATTAGAGTCAAAGGTTTCGGCTCCATTGGCAGTTTCAGGAAAAAATGTTTTGCTTTCAACCGCTGACGGAAAAATATTCTGCTTCGATTTAAACGGAAATTTAATCTGGAATTATGAAACCGGGGGAACTATTACTAATCAGCTTTCAATTGAAAGCGGTATTTTAAGCGCGGTAATAGTTGAAGGAGATTTATTCTCATTTGATGCGGTAACCGGGGAACTATTACAGGTAATAGGTTTGAGCGAGCTGATAACAACACAGCCGATTATTATTGATATTCTTAATAACAGGCAAAAATCTAAAGGAATTGTTCTTGGTACTATAAAAGGAAATGTATATTGCTACGACCTTTTCACATTCGAACTTATCTGGAAGAACAATTCTGCCGGTGATATCATCGGGAATAGAATAGTTTATACAAAAGATAGGATTATTTTTGGCAGCAGGGATAAACAGCTTTTTTGTATTGATGCTGAAACAGGAGTAATTAATTGGAAATGGAAATATTCCAAAGCAAAAAATTCTCAAGTTCAAGATGTAAATTCAAAAACATTCTTCCCCGCAGCCGGCGGATATTCTGTATATATATTTGACCCGGAAGAGAAAATCATATCTGCAGTAGACCTTCTTTTAGGAACTACTATCTGGCAGAAAAAGAACTTTGAGGGATGGAATTCAATTGTTGTCGGCAGCGATAATGAAAAATTATTTATGCCTGGTTCAGCAAGCAATTTATATATCATCTCGGCGGAAGACGGAAAATTAACCAAGGAAATAAAAATTGATTTCGATACAGGCGAAAAATACTGCGAACCGGCAGAATGGGATAATAATATTCTGTTGGGCAGCAGCAGCGGCAGGATTTATTTAATAGACAGTGAGTACAACTGGAACCATGTTCTTTCTCTGGGCGGAGCATCCATCAATTCAATAGCAAATGTTACGGATAGTATTTTTGCGGCTTCTACACTAGAAGGAAGGATTGTTGTTTTTCAAATAAATTAGATTAAAAGAGTGTATGAAAAAATATAAGGGAATAATTTTCGACATAGACGGTACTTTAACTTCTACTAATGAATTAATTTTCGCGTCATTCAACTATGTTGCGGAAAAATATCTCAACCGGACATTCTCAGATAAAGAACTTATAAGTTTTTTCGGTCCTACGGAAGATGTTATTCTTAAACAGTGGTG
Organism: Ignavibacteriaceae bacterium; assembly: GCA_036824595.1. Taxonomy (GTDB): domain Bacteria; phylum Bacteroidota; class Ignavibacteria; order Ignavibacteriales; family Ignavibacteriaceae; genus DATKLQ01. The sequence goes on along the minus strand of DAISZW010000045.1, from coordinate 1,991 downwards.
CGGGGAGAATTATGAAAAGGCAAGAAAAGACTACTACGATTTTTACTCCGAACATCACCATATGGCTGATCTTTACCCCGGTATAAAAGAAATCTTAAAAGATGTAAAATCAAAGAATATATTTCTCTCCATTTATACCGGAAAAGGGAAAGATGCTGCAACTATTACTTTGAAGAAATTAGGAATTTATGACTATTTTGATTTAATCATAACCGGCGATGATGTTAAAGAGCATAAACCTTCCCCGGAAGGGATTCATATTTTTTTGGAAAAATTTAATTTAAAAAAAGAAGAAGTGTTGATGATCGGGGATGCAATTTCCGATATAAAAGCAGCGCGTAAAGCAGGCATTGAGATTGCATCAGTGGTATGGGACACTTATGCAAAGGAAGAAATTATGAAACTCGGCAGCGATTATGTTTTCAATACTGTGGATGAATTAAAAGAATATTTAAGAAAAAATTAGTTCTCAGGGGGTACCCTTAAATTTGAAGCCGACTGAATCCCTTCGGCAATTTCCGGGATAATTCCCATTTTAACATAAATCGGCCTGATTAAACCTTTAAGCAAAGGGAGATGTTGGGAGTAAATTCCGGCACCGATTATACAGCATATACCCCCGATTATCAAAGTATTAGGAGCACCTATTTCACTTGCGAGGCTTCCGGCAATTAAGCTTCCGAACGGAGCCATACCGGTAAATGCCGTTGTATAAAAGCTCATTACCCTCCCCCGCATTTTATCTTCAACTATAGTCTGGAGAATAGTATTGCTGGAAGACATCTGCACCATCATCGACATTCCGGTTATTAGAAGAAGTATCATTGATAAAACAAAATTTGTTGAAAGAGAAAAGAGTATTAGTCCGGTGCCGAAACTTGCCGCGGCAATTCCGATTACCTTGCCTAGTCCCAGAATTGTTTTTCTGGAAGCCAAATAAAATGCACCGCAAAGAGCGCCCACTCCAATTGCTCCCATTAAAAAGCCTAAAGTATGAGGTCCTCCATGAAGTATTTCCTTTGCAAAAATCGGCATAAGTATAGTATAGGGCATTCCAACAATGCTGATTAAAGCGATTAATAAAAGAATTATCCGTATCGGTATAAAACCAAAAGTATATTTAATTCCTTCCTTAAAACCCTGCAGCATATCTGATTGTTTTGCTTCAAGGTGATGGGCTCTTATATTCATTAAAAGAAGTGCGGCAATTACTGCAATGTAACTTATCCCGTTGATTAAAAAACAAATCCCTTCTCCTACGGCGGAAATAAGTATACCGGCAATTGACGGGCCTGCTAATCTTGCGGAATTAAATATTGAAGAGTTTAACGCAATGGCATTGCCGAGGTCTTCTCTTTTTTCAACCATCTCCACAACGAATGACTGCCTTGCCGGCAGATCAAAAGCATTAACAAAGCCCAGGAAAATATTTAAAATGATTATCTGCCATACTTCAATGATATCATAAAGGACAAGGAATGTTAAAAGAAAAGCCTGCAGCATTAATAAAATTTGAGTAGTAATAATTATCCGGTGTTTATTCAATCTGTCAATCAATACACCCGCAAAGGGAGTGAGAAATAAAATCGGTATCTGGCTGGAGAAACCTACCAGACCAAGCATGAATGCCGATTCGGTTAACCTGTAAACCAGCCAGCTTAAAGCTACCTGCTGCATCCATGATCCGGTTAAGGATATTATCTGCCCGCTGAAGAAGAGTCTGTAATTTTTATGTTTTAAAGCTCTTAGTACTACTTTTAGATTTAACTGGTTTTTCATTAACTACTAGTTTGAACAGCGTATAATAAAAAATAATTGAAAAAATATAAAGGATGGGATGAAAATAAAAACATTTGCGGCAATGATTTTTGTAGTAAAGCAGCGAAAGATTTAAAGTGGGACAAGGAGAACCCTTGTCCCGCTAATTATTGTTCTCCTCCAATATCAAAAGGCATCATAAAATATACTCTTGGTTCTATTCTTTTCTGCGG
>DAISZW010000326.1:0-1786 GCA_036824595.1 Ignavibacteriaceae bacterium | reverse complement strand
AACTGCTTCTACTATGGCTACAATGGTTGAAGCGTTGGGATTAACTTTACCCGGTTTCTCTTCAATCCCTGCTGTCGATTCAAGGAAAAAAGTTTTGGCTCAATTATCCGGAAGAAGAATTGTTGAAATGGTTAATGAAGATTTAACTTTATCAAAAATTCTGACTAGAAAAGCTTTCGAAAATTCTATTGTCATTAATGCCGCTGTGGGAGGTTCTACAAATCTTATCATTCATCTGATTGCAATTGCACGCAGGATAGGAGTTGAACTTAACCTTGAAGACTTCGATAAACTTGGAAGTAAAATTCCATTGCTGGTAAATTTAATGCCTTCCGGAAAATATTTAATGGAAGATTTCTTTTACGCCGGCGGTTTGCCTGTTGTTCTTAAAGAGCTTAAAAATCTGCTTCACCATGATCCTCTTACTGTTAATGGGAAATCATTAATTGATAATTCAGTGAAAGCTGCATGCACGAACAGTGATGTAATTGCTTCTATTGATAAACCTTTTCAAACAGAAGCGGGGATAGCAGTATTAAAAGGAAATTTATGTGAGGATGGTGCAGTTATAAAACCATCTGCAGCGACTCCAAAATTAATGAAGCATAAAGGTAAAGCAGTAGTATTTGAAAGTATGGAGGACTATCATTTACGAATCGATGACCCGGATCTTGATATTGATGAAAATTCTGTAATCGTTCTTAAAGGTGTTGGTCCCAAGGGCTATCCCGGAATGCCGGAAGTCGGAAATGTCGATTTACCCGAAAAATTAATTGAAAAGGGGATAAAAGATATGGTTAGGATTTCCGACGGCAGAATGAGCGGGACTGCATATGGAACAGTTGTACTCCATATTTCCCCAGAATCATCTATCGGCGGAACTCTTGCGATAGTTAAAGATGGAGATATTATAGAGCTCGATGTTGAGAAGAGGAAGCTTCATTTGCACATTACCGATGAAGAGCTGAAAAAACGAAAAGCAGAATGGCAGCCGCCGGACCCATTGGCAGACAGAGGCTACGTCCGCCTTTATATTGATCACGTTGAACAGGCTGATAAAGGAGCTGATCTTGATATTCTTGTTGGAAAATCAGGTTCAATTGTTACGAGAGATTTGCATTGAGCATATAAGACATTAGTATTTTTCTTAAAATTTGTAAATCCGGAAATCCTAGATTCCATTTAGTGCATATAGCGCGACCAAAAGTTTTAAAAAATACTTATCAGTAATCAAAAATAATTTTACTATGTATTTATTATTACTATTGCTCCTTTCAATCATCTTTATAATCTTCTTCTCTGCCCGACTTAAAATCCATCCATTAATTGTTCTTCTTGTTGTTTCCATTTTGTATGGATTTTCTGCAGGGATGACTTTAAAAGAAATCATCACATCTGTTAATTCCGGTTTTGGCGACACTCTTGGAAAGATTGGATTAATAATAGTTCTGGGAGTAATCATCGGCGCATTCTTAGAAAACTCCGGTGCGGCTTATACAATGGCGGAAAAGATTTTAAAAATTGTGGGAAAAAATCGGGTTCCTGCCGCTATGGGCATTATAGGATATATAGTCTCAATACCGGTTTTTGCAGACAGCGGTTTTCTTCTTCTTTCTCCTCTAAATAAAAGCTTAACAAAGAAGGCGAAAATTTCTCTTGCAAGTTCTGCCGTTGCATTAGGACTGGGGCTTACGGCTACTCATACACTTGTGCCTCCAACTCCCGGGCCGGTTGCAGCAGCCGGAATATTGAATGCCGATTTGGGATTGGTAATATTGTGGGGAAT
>DAISZW010000192.1:0-6365 GCA_036824595.1 Ignavibacteriaceae bacterium | reverse complement strand
AAAGCACTTGAAAGCATGATTTCAATAATGTGCCACGGCGGTAAAATTGCACTGCTTGGAATTCTTCCTTCTAATGCAGCAATTAATTGGGAAACTGTAGTATTTAACGGACTAAATATAAAAGGTATATACGGAAGAGAAATGTTTGAAACCTGGTACAAAATGCAGTCAATGATTCAGACTGGGTTGGACATTTCAGCGGTTATTACACACAGATTTCTTTACAGCTCTTACCTTGAAGGATTTGAATTGATGGCGTCCGGCAATTCAGGTAAAATAATTCTTGATTGGGAAAATATAAACTAATTATATTTTTTTTTATTCCGGAGTAAGATAAAATGATTGAAGAAGCAAAAAATTATCTGAATCAAACTCTTAAGCAGATTAAGGATGATGGACTATATAAAACTGAAAGAGTAATTACATCTCCTCAATCTGCGACTATAACTGTAAATACCGGCGCCTCTGTTCTGAATATGTGTGCAAATAATTACCTCGGACTTGCAGATAACCCTGAAATTATCGAAGCAGCCAGATCAAGCTACGACAAATGGGGGTATGGACTTTCATCAGTCAGATTTATCTGCGGTACACAGGAAATTCATAAAGAGCTTGAAGGAAAAATTTCTGAATTTTTAGGAACGGAAGACACCATCCTTTATACATCCTGTTTTGATGCTAACGGCGGTTTATTCGAAACTATACTTGGGGAAGAAGATGCAGTCATAAGCGATGAGCTGAACCATGCCAGCATCATCGATGGTATCCGTTTATGCAAGGCAAAAAGATTCCGTTATAAAAACAGCGATATGAATGACCTGGAAGAAAAACTTAAGGAAGCAAAAGCATCATCACGATTTTTGTTGATTGCAACCGACGGCGTGTTTTCAATGGATGGAAGTATTGCCAATCTTAAATACATTTGCGAGTTAGCCGGCAAGTACGGAGCAATGACAATGATCGATGATTCGCATGCGGTGGGTTTTATGGGGAAGCACGGGAAAGGTACCCATGAACATAATGATGTAATGGGAAGGATCGATATTATAACGGGTACTCTCGGGAAAGCATTAGGCGGTGCCAGCGGAGGTTATACAAGCGGCAGAAAAGAAATAATATCTATGCTCCGTCAGCGCTCCCGTCCATATCTTTTTTCAAACACAGTGGCTCCTAGTATTGTAGCAGCTTCAATAAAAGTTCTTGATCTGCTTGAAAGATCTACCCACTTGAGAGATAAATTGGAAAGCAATACTGAATACTTTAGAGAAAATATAACGAAAGCCGGCTTGAATATTAAGCCGGGTATACATCCGATTGTACCTATAATGCTTGGCGACGCGGCTCTTTCACAAAGAATGGCTTCAAGAATGCTCGAGAAGGGAGTTTATGTTATAGGCTTCTTTTATCCTGTGGTGCCCAAAGGTACTGCAAGGATCAGGGTGCAGATTTCCGCGGCTCATTCTAAGGAAGATCTGGACTTTGCAGTAAAGGCATTTAAAGAGGTGAAGGAGGAATTTAGGATTTAAATAAATTAAATTTAAAGCGGAAAATTTTCGGAAGTTCTGTCCATTTTATCCAAAGAAATATCTTCCCTATTTTTATTTATTTCCGTCAGACAATTCTTACAGTAATAACTCCCCTTTATATCCACTTCTTCAATACCTGGAGAAGAATGCATTACGCAATCCCAATCCAGGCAATGTTTTAATCCAAAGTTATGGCCAAGTTCATGCAGCACTTCTTTTTTTGTTCTTTCATGCAGCAGCTGCTCATTCGAATCCCCTGAATAAAATTCCTCATGCAGCCTGCACACAGATATTATAGAATGTTTTCCATTTAGCTGTGCTTCCCCGAAAATGAATGTTAAAACAGGAATACACAGATCAAGTTCCGTTAATATTATGACTTTACCGATAAGATTATTGGTGAGTTTAATTGCTTCGGAAATTATCTGAGTAGAATAATATTGTCCACGCCCCTTTATAAAAGCTGATTCAATATCGATATCAAGATTTATCAAATAAACCTGCGTAGGAAAAGTTTTTAAAAGATAATCCTGTATATTTTTGAGTAAAGAAGTGTTTGAAAATTTTAACGGAACAATAAAAATATCCATTACTTAACAGGCAGCCCGGTTTGCCCGGAAGAGAGATTCCGAAGTCCGTATTTATTTATCTTATTATATAAAGTAACACGGTCAATCTCCAGAATCTGGGCACTTTTAGAAATATTCCAGTTATTATCATTTAACACTTTTAGGATATATTTACTTTCAACTGCGGAAAGCGATTTCCCGTTTTCATCCTCACTAAAGTTAGCGGAAGAAACATGAAAAGGAAGGTCCGGTACTTCAATTTTATCTGTCTTACCCACAACTACTGCACGTTCTATTGCATTTTCCAATTCACGAACATTTCCCGGCCAATCATATTTTGAAAGGAAGTCCATTGCTTCCTGTGAAATATTTTTAATCGGCTTATTCATTGCGGTGGAAAATTTATTCAGGAAGAAATAAGCAAGCAGCGAAATATCCTGCCTTCTCTCTCTTAATGGGGGAATATTTATCGAGAATACATTAAGTCTGTAATAAAGATCTTCTCTGAATTTTCCGGCTTTCACAAGATCCTCAAGCGCTTCGTTCGTAGCCGCGATAACCCTAAAATCACTTTTTATAATCTGGTTTCCCCCTACTCTTGTAAACTGTTTTGATTCAATTACTCTCAAGAGTTCAACCTGCATCTTCGTTGATATTGAACCGATTTCATCTAGAAAGATCGTTCCCCCGTCAGCCATTTCAAATTTACCTTTCCGTCTGTATTGAGCTCCGGTAAAAGCTCCTTTCTCATGTCCAAATAATTCACTCTCAAGAAGAGTTTCGGCAAGGGCCCCGCAGTTGACGGGAACAATGGGAAAATATTTTCTTTTGCTGTTTATATGAATTGCTTTTGCTACAAGCTCCTTTCCTGTTCCGCTTTCTCCCCTTATCATAACAGTGGTATCGTTCGGGGCTACTGTCTGGATAAGCTCATAAATCTTTTTCATCTGGAAGCTTTCACCAATTAAGTTATCAGGCCTTATAATTTCATCTATGTTCTCTTTAAGCTGAACATTTTCCAACTTAAGAGCATGCTGTTCGATTGCCTTTCTGACGATATGTGCAAGTTCATCAGGATCAACAGGTTTTGTGATGTAATCATATGCGCCGTCTTTAAGGGCTTGTATTGCCGAAGGTACGGAAGCAAAGGCTGTAATCAAAATAATAACTGCTTCAGGGTCATTCTCTTTAATTTTTTTCAACAGCTCGAGTCCGCTTATTCCGGGCATTTTCATATCAACAAGAAGAAGATCGTATTTCCCCTTTTCATATTTCTTAAGTGCAGTTTCGCCATCCTCAGCCGTATCTACAATATATCCCTCCTCTTCAAACCAATGGTACAATGATTCACGTACTATTTTCTCATCATCTACAATTAGAATATTTTCTTTTTTACTCATTTTAACTCCCTGAATAATTTTTTAACGGTAAAGTCAGCAGAAATGTTGTTCCCGATGATGAAGTTTTTTCAACTTCCGCTTTGCCGTTATGCTGTGTTATAATCCCGTAAACTACCGCCAGGCCCAGGCCTGTTCCTTTAGCAGCTTCTTTCGTTGAATAAAACGGCTCGAAAATATGCGGAAGATCTTTTTCAGATATTCCCGAACCTTCATCAATTATTCTTAATAATGCGTATTTCTTTTCAAGATTGAGTCGAACAACAATCTTTCCGCCGTGATTCATGGCTTCAATTGAATTAATCAATAATGCTATAAGAGCCTGCTGAATTTTTTCAGGATTGCAGTAGATCTGGAGAGACTCTACGCAGTATTCCTTTATTAATTTTATATTGTTAATCTCAAGGTGATGATTTATCAACGCAATACTTTGATCTATTATAGGGACTATATCAACCTTGGAGAATTCATTATCTCCCCGATGTGAAAACAGAAGCAGATCCTTTACGATTTTTCCGCAGCGGGAAGATTCGCTGGATATTAAATCCAAATATGTAAGAAGTATCTGGGGATTTTGCCCATTGGACAGATTCACTCCGTTAGGTGGAATTTCTCTCAGCTTTTTTGCAATAAGTTTACTGTAAGTAAGAATTCCTTCAAGTGGATTATTCAGTTCATGGGCGACCGTTGCAGATAATTTTCCGAGGGATGCCAGTTTTTCTATCTGCAAAACCTGGTTGTAAATATTTTTCAGCTCTTCCGTTTTTTCATGGACTTTTACATTTAAATTTTCCGACCATTCCCTTATCTCCTTGTATGCCGAGTCAAGCTTTCCCGACATTTCATTGAACCTGACCGCCATTACACCCAGTTCATCCTTTGACCGCACAGAAATTTTATAATCAAGATTTCCTTTCCCCACTTCCTCAATTCCTTTAAATAATTTTTTCATCGGAGCATTTACCAAAAGAAGAATAAATACTCCGCAGGTTAATCCTATAACAATTGTAATTATTGCTGAATTGATTATTGTAGTCTTGGCAGTTTCACTTTTTATTGAATCAAGTTCCGACAGCGAGACCATTACATCCAGAACTCCAAGAATCTGGATTTTGGGAGAATGAGCATGACACTCTGCCGAACTACAGTCAGTTTCATTACGTATAGGATTAATAACTCCGAGCACCCGTTTTTGCCCGGGTGTTCTGAAAATTCTCATTTTATTCTGGTTTGTAAGAGTATTCAAGGGAACTTCTGAATTATGACAGACAATGCATGCTTCTGCAGTTACATCTACATTTTTAGAAAGCTCGGATGAATCGGTTGAAAAAATTATAGTTCCTTGTTTATTATATATTCTTATCCCTTTTACCCCTTTTTCGGTGCCTATAGTATTTATAATCTGATGCACATCTTCCCGCCGATTTAAAAGCATGCTGTACCGGGTGGATTTTCTAATTACATCGCTGAAATTAGTTGCATTATTAAAGCTTATCCGGGTTAAATAGCTGTCAAGATGGGTAATTGAAATGTAAGTATATATGGTTAGGATGATAACAAGAATGATAGAAATTGAAAAAATTAACCTAATGCTTAGACGATTCCATAATTTCGTGGTTTTCACTTTTCAGTCCGGTTTTTGCGAACAATACGGCTATATTTCGGCAAATCATTATCAATATTAAAAAATCTTAATCCTATTTTTAAGAAAGAAAATCCTGATAAAATACTTTTAGATTGTACAAATTTCATTAAAGGAATAAGATCTGCTTTAAGCCGCTTATTTGTTAGTCTTTAAAAAATAAACTAAAATGAGATATCATATAAAATTCATCGTACCTATTACAAATAATAAGCCATTTGAATAGTAGAATCCTTATTTAAGTAAAATTAGTCTAAAGAATGGCGTATTTAGGGGAATTAATTATTTAATATAAAACGATAAAATTACGGGAAGGCTCCATTTAGCAATTTCATAAATTCTTCTTTTCCTAAATATTGATCAATATATTTAACCTTTTCCCCTCCGTCCAAGGAAGTTTTTCCAACTTCGGGCTTCCGGGTAAATACTTCTTTTAAATCCTCCAGACATTTGTTTTTTTCACTATTCCATCGATCAAGGCTGTACTTCGATTCAATTGTTTCGTTGGCAATTATAATTGCAAACCATTTGTTCAACTTTAATCCCGGGGTTATGAACTTTTCAATCAGCAGGAAATTAATTGGAGATATAAACTCTTTTTTACCCCATGATCCTTCAATGCATAAGATTGTTTGCCCTTTTTTTATGTCACTATCTTCTGTAATATTAATCGAATTCAAATTCTCAAAAAGTCGAATAATAACAGGGTTTATACCTAAATAATAAACATTTCCGAAGAGTTTTTTCATAACAAACTGATTATTAAGATAGATCAGCTTTTCGTCAAAATGTTCATCTTTAATTCTATTGATTGAAGCATCGAGAGGATTGCTTCCCGGAATATCGGCTGTGTTTTTTTCATTTGATGTCTTGGAATCTTTTCTGAACACTTTATCAAATTCACAATTCTCACAGTCAAATTCGAAATTACATAATTTATATGCAACCAGACCTGAGGTCATCCAGATGCATTTCAAATCATTTAACGAGGGATTAAATGAATCAGCATTCATTTTGTTTATTAAATATTAAATTTTTTGAAAATATTTCCTGCTTAGCTGAAATGGAATCGGTCTGATGTTCTTCTTTCTCAAACACCTGAAAATTTTCAACAATTAATTTGAATGCCAGCATTGCGATAAGTACTAAAAATAAGGTAATGCTGATCTCCTCGAAGGAAGGTCTATAATTTTCACCGGATGAACGTACCAGTGAAGTCACACAAACATTC
>DAISZW010000191.1:0-6385 GCA_036824595.1 Ignavibacteriaceae bacterium | reverse complement strand
CAATATTAAAATCAATTAGGACTCTATTGATGTTTAGTTTTCCCTGCTGCGTCCAGGTATCAAGAAGGATATCCTCTAGTCTGCTATAATTACGGTCAGGATAAATTGAACTAAAAACCGCATCACCTCTCTTTGAATCTGCAGGTGTAAGAATTAATTTGCTGGTTGAACATGATGAAACCATTAATGCAGTCAAAAAGAATATTCCTAACTTTTTCATAACACTAAATTTCAGATAATAAAAAGTTTTTGTAATAAAATTCTTCCCTTTTTCTTTTTTCTCTTTCTTCACTGATTTCCCCATCCATTAAATTATTAAAAATATTTAAAATTTCTAAAAATTTTATTTGCATTACTACTAAATATCGCCCATTAAGTCGGATTATAAACAAAAAAGTCGAAATCTGTCTTCAATTTCTCTCAAAATTCTGGTTTTAGAATTTGGGAAGAACGGTATAATGCTTGCTGCAGTTTTAATAAGGAGAAAAATTATGAAAACAATATTTATATCTTTTTTTCTGCTGATCGTAAGCGGAAGTTTACTTGCTGTTCAACCTGATAGTGTTGATGTTGAAAAAGACAAAAGCCAGGAGGTTATCAAAGAAGATAATCCTGGCGGCGATGAACTAGGCGGAAGGGAACAGGTCCAAAAAAAATCTAAAAGGAAAATGGATGTTTTTATTGATAAAGACGGAGACGGGATAAGCGATCAGAGAGCAAGCGGAATGGGCTTGGATAAGATGAGAAAAAGATTCAGAGGAAGTAAAAGCGGAGGACAAGGTCAGAATCAGGGCGGAGATGGAAACGGCGGACGTGGTGGGAGATAAGAGATGAAAATAATATTGAATACTTTTACAGCAGCGGTTATTCTTGCTCTCTCTTTTTCTTACGAAGCAATGCCCCAGTTCAGGATAGATTTAAGTTCAAATAATTATTATGATGATAACATCTATAACAATTATTATAAAGTTGAAGATTTCATAAACAGTATTACTTTCGGCAGCGGGTACAATTTAGAAGGTGAAACAAATAATTTTCAGGTTTATTACATCGGCAGTTATAATTACTATCAGAAGAATATTTTAAAAACGAATTATTCGCATAAAGTGGGACTTGTAAATACAAGATTATTTTCGGAAGAAGGAAATCCTTTAAATGCAGGAGTTAATTTAATTGTCAGGAATAACCGCGATTACTTCAGTATTTATGATATCAGGCAGATATCAGGTTATGCAAACTACAGCCATTCGTTCACTGAAGGAAGCAACCTGATTCTGGGATACTTATTCAGCAGAAATGATTTTTATAATCTTACTTCTTTTTCTTATTATGAAAATAAAGCTTTCGCAAGAACAGCCTTTTCATTTGAAACAAGAACATCTTTGATGCTGGGCGGCGAAGTAAATTTAAAAAACTATATTGAAAAATCCGTTGACCCATCAATGACCAATAAAAATTCTCAATTGAATATTTACTTGAATGCTGCCCAATCTTTATCCGAAAATACAGGACTAGCAGTGCACGCACTCGGCAGACTGAATTTAACAGAGGGAACAAGGTATATCGGTGACGATACCTATATCTATTACGAGGAGGAAATAATAAATACGTTGTACAGCAGCGAAGGAATGGAATATGGTTTAAATTTTACGCAGCTGATTGGGGGCAACTTAACATTAGGCACCGAGGTTTCTTACAAGACCAGAAACTATTCGAACCTTCCTGTGGCAGATATAAACGGCAATTCGCTGGATATTTACAGAAAGGATAAGGAATATTCTTTCGGTATCGGGCTGAAGTATGATTTATTTAATTTTATGGATGGACTTGAACTTGTATTAAACTATAATTATATAAAAAATACAAGCAACGATTACTTTTATGACTTTGATAACCAGCTTATTTTAGTTGGTCTTGACTGGAGCTATTGAACTATACGATCATTAGCCGCCTGTCGGTAGAAGTTGATCATTTGTCGCTAGTCGTTGATCATTTCACACTACAACTAGTCATCCACATTCAGTGTTTGATATTATACTTCTGCAGTTTATAACGGAGATTTCTTTCAGTAAGCCCTAAAATCTTTCCGGCTTTTGTCTGGTTCCCGTTAGCCTCTTTGAGGGCATCATAGATAAGGCGTTTCTCAAGCTCTTCAACTTTTTCATTCAGTGTCTGGGGAGTACTCTGGTTTATATCTTTTTCATAATTTAATTCTTTTACAGTTAAAGGAAGATCTGCAGCCATAATCATTCTGCTGCGGCTTAAGACAACCGATCTTTCAATTATGTTTTCCAGCTCGCGAACATTGCCGGGGTAGCTGTACTTCAATAAAATGTCCGCCGTTTCCTTAGTTACTTCCAATCTTTCTTTATTATTCTCTTCGGAATACTTTTTTATAAAAGTGTCGATCAACGGGAGAATATCTTCTCTCCTTTCTCTTAATGGAGGAATATTTATATTTACCACATTCAGCCTGTAGAATAAATCCTCCCTGAAAGTCCCTTCCTTTATTTTTTTCTGAAGATGCTGGTTTGTTGCAGCAACAACTCTCACATCTACATCAACTACCTCGGTTCCCCCGACTCTTTCAAACTGGTGTTCCTGTAAAACTCGAAGCAGCTTAACCTGTGTGCCTACAGGAATGTCTCCAACTTCATCGAGGAAAATTGTGCCGTTATCTGCAAGTTCAAATCTGCCTCTTCTCATTTTATCTGCACCGGTAAAGGAGCCTTTTTCATGCCCGAACAGCTCACTCTCCAGTAGATTTTCCGAAAGAGCATGAATATTAACTGCAATAAAAGCGTTATTTTTCCTGCTGCTGATCAGATGAATGGCTTTTGCCAAGACTTCTTTTCCTGTTCCGCTTTCACCGGTTATTAAAACCGAGGCTTTACTATCTGCAACCCTGGAAGCAATGCTTATTACCTCCTGCATTTTAGGGGAATTATGAATTATAGAGTTAATTTTACTTTTTTCTTCAAGAAGATTTTTAAGTGCCAGGTTTTCCGATTTCAGGTTCCGGTTTTCAATAAGTTTTTCAAGGAGCAGTTCCAGCTCATCAAGATCAATCGGCTTTGAAATATAATCTTCTGCTCCCATCCTCATTGCTTTAACAGCATTCTCAACTGTACCGTGAGCGGTGATCATAATAAAACCTGCTTCCGGATTTATCTTTTTAATTTCTTCCAGGACTTCGAGCCCATTTTTATCGGGCATTTTGAAATCGGAAAGGACTATATCGATTAAATTATTTTTGAAAATTTTTATTCCTTCTTCGCTGCTTGAGGAGGTAAGTACTCTATACCCCTTTTTTCTTAAAAATCCTGAAAGAATATCGAGTTGATTTATTTCATCATCAATAAGTAAAATATTATAATTTTTCATGATGGCAGCTCAATTGTAAAAGTTGTTCCTTCATCTCTTCTGCTTGTAAAGGAGAGTCTTCCTCCAAGCTGATTTACTATTTTTTGTGAAATGCTTAATCCTAATCCATTCCCTTCTTTCTTAGTTGAAAAGTAGAGATCAAAAATTTTCGACTGAACTTCTTCGGGTATTCCCTTCCCATTATCTTTCACTTCAATAATTATCTTCCGGTCCGTTTTACGGCAGTTTAAAGAAACTTCACCGTTTTCTTCTACTGCATCAAAGCTGTTCTGTACAATATTCAGGAGAACCTGTTTCAGCAAATCAGGATCCGTATTGACTGCGTAATCTCCGGCATTATCTATTCTAAAATTAATTTTTTTCTGATTAGCCTGGCCAATAAATGATCTGAAAATCCCCTCAATGAAATCGCCCGTTTTTACCTCTTCGTTGCTTACGGAAAGAGGTTTTGCAAACTGTAAAAACTGGGTTATTATTTTATTAATTCTTGTTACCTCATCTTTTAATAATGAAGTAATCGACAGATACTCCTCCCTGTTTTCATCGGGATTAAATTCTTTTAATAATCTCTGTGCGACCATCCCGATGACATTGATTGGATTCCTGATTTCATGTGCCACACCGGAAGCCAGCTCTCCCATTGCAGTTAGTTTTTCATTTCTCCTGGATTGTTCCTGGAGCTGCTTTATTGAAGTTATATCTTTTATAACAATAATGTAATTCTGAGGCACTCCAGATTCATCATAATTTTTAGTAAGCGATAAGATAATAGAATACGGCTTTCCGGAAATTTCAATTGCTCGTTCTTCAAATACGGAATCAGAATTCGCTCCGGCAAGCAGTTCATTAAGGAACGCAAAATTTGCAGATGAAATGTCATTCAGATTTTTGCCGATTACCTTGCTGCCCGGTTTCTGAAATAATTTTTCCGCTGCGATATTAAAGAGCGCTATTTCTTTATTTTTATTTACTACGATTACAGCTTCATCCATATTCTGAAAAACAGACCAGGTAAGAGATTTGAATTTAGAATACTCGTTAGACACAGATTTGAGGTTTTGGTTTGTAAAAACTATGCTAAGTACCACTACGGATATCGCGGCAAGAACCAGGGAAATTATTATTAATCTCCTCAGCATTCTCTCTTCAACAAGCTTCACTTCATTTAAGGAGAGCCCTAGCCTGAAAATTCCTATGATTTCATCATCATACTTTAATCTTTTAACAACTTCATAAACATCTTCATCTTTAAACTCATTTACTCTTGAAAAAGTAAGGTCGGAATTAAAAGCTTCACCTAAAAATTTATCTCCCTCAACAGGCGCAGCTTCATTAACTCCCTGGCCTGCTGCTAAGATACCGATCGAATCCTGCAGGATCAGGTAAACCAAACCTTCATTATCCGATATATCCTGTATTATTTTCCCGATGCCGATTTTTTTCCTGAATTCAATAAAATCCGCAGCATTTAAGTTAAGCACGATAGCACCGCCTTTATTCTTTGCTCTTGATACTGCGACGGCAAATCTTTTTTCATCTGCATATTCTGCATCTTTGAGCCCTATAATTAGTTCCCCGGTTTCCCCTTCTAAAATGGATTTTAATTCTTCATACCTGTTCACATTTTCAGGGCCGTGTAAATGCCCCTCTTCAGGAATTCTGTTGGATAAGACCCTGTTTCCGTTCCTGTCAAAAATATTTATTCTGTATAAATCATTTTGATCTGAAATCTCTATCAGTTTCTTTCTGCTGAGAAGATTCAGGCTGTCAAGACTTTTTATTAATGAGGCATTATTTAGGAGTCTTTCTGTTATCATGTCTTCCAGTTCAACACCGGAATTTAAAGTATTGATGCTGCTTAACGATATGGTTTCAATTAATGATTTTGACTGTTCCTTAAGAAGGTGAAATATTTCCTCTCTGCTTTGTCTTAATTCAAAGTAAGAGGAAATTATCATTATTATCCCTATTACGATAGATATTGTAATCACTACTGCCGGACGAAGTTTAAATTTCATGCCTAAAAATAAAAATATTAAACAATAACTGCCTGGTTAGATGAAAAATTCATTGAATAGTCTCCTTCGTCTTTAATGTCGCCGGATCGTCATTATAGTCGAATTCTTATGATAATTCTTTATAAGAAACTTCCGATCTGCAATCATTTTAATGGCATAACTGTTGGACAATTCTATTAAAATAGAAATAATTAATAAGGAGAATAAAATGAAAGCACTTTTCAAAACGATTATCCCGGGATTGATAATACTACTGGTTGTAGTAAATAGTGATTTATTAGCCCAGGAAGAGAATCAAATAAAAGAACAAACCAAGGATCAGAAAAAGGTTCAGGTAAGAACTGAAGAACAGGATCAAAATAAGATCCAGCTGAAAGAACAGAGCGAGGATAAAGCTCAGATAAAGGAACAGAATAAAACAAAAACTCAGTTGAAGGACCAAAACCAGAACAAAGTTCAGGTAAAAGAGAAAAGCACGGCTAAAGTCCAGACTAAAGAGCAGAGTCAGAATATGACTCAATTAAAAGAACAAACCAAAACTAAACTTCAGGTGAAAGAGCAAAACCAGGAAAAAGTTCAGGTTAAAGAACAAAACAAGACAAAAATTCAGATAAAGGAACAAGATCAGAATAAATTAAAGATGCAAACCAAGACTCAAACCAAGGAACAAGTCAAAACAGAAAATAAAACCGGTAAAGGATTTGTAGACCTGAATGGCGATGGCATAAATGATAATGCAGCAGATTCTGATGGTGATGGGATTCCTAACGGGCAGGACCCCGATTACAAGAAACCTTTAGACGGTTCAGGCAATAAATATATGAATGGTAATGGAAACCAGAATAGAACAGGCAAAGGTGCTTTTGGTCCCGGTGACGGAACAGGAACCGGTGTTGGACCAAAGGATGGAACAGGTTTTGGACCTGGAACCGGTACCGGAACAGGTGAATGCGATGGAACCGGTCCTAAAGGGAGAGGCGGCA
>DAISZW010000190.1:0-6401 GCA_036824595.1 Ignavibacteriaceae bacterium | reverse complement strand
AATCTTGTTCATGTCAGAATTAATAGTAAGAGAATAAACGAAGATGTATGAAAAGATAACCCGAAGTTATTTTTTAGAATCGAATTGATGCAATCGGGCTTGACTGCATTTTAAAAAAGTGTCCGTTATTTTTTCTTTAAAATCGCACCCAATGCACCAGTCAGCAATGTGCCCAGCACTCCTCTTACCAGCGTACGGCCGATCTGTGTTCCAACTGTTCTTGTAATTGTCCGGCCCATAGTTTTTGCCAGATCACCGACCATACCTCCCGAAGAAGAGTTAGCGGCTCTTTTAAGTTTTTCTTCCTTGGCTTTTTTAATAAGCTCTGCCTGTTCCAGCTTTTCAGCATCCTCCTGTGCAAATCTTTTTTCAAGAATTTCGAATGCCGATTCACGATCCACATGTCTTTCATATACTCCGTTTATTACTGAAGAGCGGATGATCCTGCTTCTTTCTTCAGGAGCGATCGGACCGATCTGCGATTGCGGAGGAACTATTTTCGCTATTTCAACCATTCCGGGGACTCCCTTTTCATCGAGAAAGGAGACTAATGCTACGCCGACACCAAGTTCAGTTATAACGTCCTCAACTTTAAATTTCGGATTGGGTCGAAAAGTATCGGCGGCTGATCTTACTGCTTTCTGGTCTTTCGGAGTGAAGGCACGCAGAGCATGCTGAACACGGTTACCCAACTGTCCAAGTACAGTATCCGGAATATCAATTGGATTTTGAGTTACAAAATAAACACCGACTCCTTTAGAACGGACAAGGCGTACAACTTGCTCAATCTTTTCAAGCAGAACTTTAGGAGCTTCATCAAAAAGCAGATGTGCTTCGTCGAAGAAAAATATCAGTTTGGGTTTATCGAGGTCGCCGACTTCAGGAAGCTGTTCAAAAAGTTCCGATAAAAGCCAGAGCAGGAAAGTTGAATATAAAGCAGGCGACAACATCAGCTTATCGGCCGCTATTACATTCATAACCCCTTTCCCTTTTACATCGGTCTGGATGAAGTCCATTAGATCAAGTGCAGGTTCGCCAAAAAATTTATCAGCTCCCTGTTCCTCTAAGGCAAGCAATCCGCGCTGGATGGAACCGATGCTTGCGGAGGAAATATTTCCGTATTCATTTGTATATTCATCTCGATGTTCTCCAACAAACTCGAGAATCTTTCTTAAATCCTTTAAATCAAGCAGGAGGAGATCATTGTCGTCAGCAATTTTAAAAACCAGAGTCAATACTCCGGCTTGTACTTCGTTCAGGTTCAGCAGCCGGCTTAACAGCAGCGGACCCATTTCTGAAATTGTAGTTCTCAGGGGATGCCCTTTTTCACCGAAAATATCCCAGAAGCAGACAGGAAATCCTTGCGGAGTGTATCCCTGCAGATTCAGCTCCTGAACCCTGGCAGTAATTTTGGGATTTTCACCAGCCGGTTTGGCAATTCCAGATAAATCACCTTTAACATCGGCCATAATTACCGGTACTCCAATACAGCTGAATGTTTCAGCCATTGATTGAAGAGTGACTGTTTTGCCCGTTCCTGTTGCTCCGGCAACAAGGCCGTGACGGTTGGACATTTTGGGGACAAGGAATAACTCCTTATCTGATCTTGCTATTAGAAGGTTTCCATTATTATCTATCATTATCCCACTTTTTTTATGGTAAATATAATAAAAAGTAACGACTGCAAGTAGTAAATAGTAGTCTAAATTTTTGTTATAAAACTTCAATCATCTCTTGTGATTTTTCTGCCCTTCAATAAAAAATTATAGTTTCGTTACAACTAGGTGATAATTGAGGAGCATTTTTACACCCATGTTCTTACTCTTAATCCCGCCTTTGGCGAGGTTCGCTCGTAGAGTCCGACAGATCGTTAGATTCCGTAGAATCTAACGGATTCTACGAACTCTACGGAGTCTGACGACCTTCGGCGACTTACTCTTAATCTTAATTTAAATAGAAAAAGTTTTTTATCACTAATCAAATAAGGAGGCACATATGAATCATCATAAAAAACCAATTATTATTCTGTTTTGCTTCTCTTTTTTATTTGCAGTACCGGGATTAAATGCCCAGGTAGATCCGGATACGGCAGAGAAAGCAAGTATAGACAGGTTCAGCACGGAAGCCGGGATTTTATTTGTTAGAGATACGACCAATAACTTCCCCGGACCTAATGAGCCGATTGATTGTGACCGGGAGCCTTTTATAACACACGGCTTCGGCCCCGGCGGAGAATTAATTTCTTATTATAATTTTGATGTTCAGCCTACAGAGCCTGCTCCGATTTATGTTTTAATAAGGGACGGCGAATCAAATCCTGTAGAAGGTCAGCTCAATATTGTTGATGTAATTCCGGGAGACTCGGCATATAACGACTTCTGGCAGGTTTTCATGGTTTCTGTCCCAGCTAATTACACTGCAAATACAATAACCAGTTTTGACGAAATAATCGATTCCGGTTATTCAATGCAGAAGACTGATATAATTGTAAATTGCCCGATAGTTCCGGAAGGGTCAACTGCAGAATTAAGGTATATTGAAGAAAGTCCTGATTTAGTAAGAGGGTGGTATAAAGGAATGGTTGTTTTCTATTTCAACTTTTCCGAAAAAACATTAATGGCAACCGAACAGGATATGGTTCCTTTATCGCCTATTTATGTAACATTCAACATAAATCCCGATCAGCCGGGAGGCGGTCCGCCTTCAGGATTTAGAACCGATACTACAGGCAGAGCACATAATGTAGTATCCACATTACCCGGAGACGATGATTATTCTCCGTTATGGTCTGTAAATATTTACGACAATATGGATTTTGAAGATGTATCCGATCTTGCTTCGGTTCTCTCGACAAATATTCTTGTTATGAATGCGGCAATTGTTAACTGTCCAATTGTTTCTGCAGAAACAGCAACCGGTGTTGAGAGAGGAGGCTCTGCCGTCCCGGAAAACTATTCACTGGATCAGAATTATCCCAATCCTTTTAATCCGGCTACAATTATAAAGTTTTCCGTGCCAAAAGATGAACATGTCTCCTTAAAAATCTATAATAGTATAGGGGAAGAAATAGCGGAAATTGTCAACGAAGTTTTACCGGGAGGCAGCTACTCTGTTGAATGGGAAGCTGATAATTTATCAAGCGGAATCTATTTCTATACTCTCTCTTCAGGTAATTTTAAGGAAACAAAAAAAATGATGCTATTGAGATAAGAAGCAGAAGGGAGGTGCACTTAAATGTGCGCCTCCGGCAATAAAATCCAAATCTTTTCCTTCCATTAATTTACCTCAATTTTTCCTTATCTATTAAAAAAATATTAAATTTTAAAAAAATCCTTTTACTACTTGAATTCCTTCCTTATAAACAGAATATTTAAATACTGAAAATTCTCCCTTAATCTCTCAGGGCATAATTCAAGCAAAAAATAAAAAATTTTTCATATCAAAAGCTGAAATGAAAGGAAGGATCTTATGACAAAATTTTACAAGTTGCTTATTTCCATATTTTTTTTCCTCTCTTATTCTAGCTTTGCACAAACCTATGAAATCTCCGGTAAAGTTGTAGATGGAAATACAGGGGATGCGCTCCCCGGAGCAAATGTTTATTTAACCGGAACCACTTTGGGTGCTGCAACCGATGAAGAAGGAAAGTATTCAATTGAGGCCGAAGCCGGCAGTTATACTATTACATGCAGTTTTATCGGGTATGAAAAAATTGAAAGAGAGATTAATTTAACAGCTGATTTGACCGAAAACTTCAGTCTTAAAGAATACCAGTTTACTCTTTCCGTAGAAGTAATCTCCGACAGGGCAAAAGAAAGAGAAACTCCTGTTGCTTTTACAAACATAGATAAAGAACAAATGGAATTTCATTTAGGGTCAAAAGATATACCTCTTGTTTTAAACACAGCTCCTTCTGTTTTTGCCACAGATAACGGCGGAGGACCCGGTGATGCCCGAATAAATGTTCGCGGATTTAACCAAAGAAATATCGGTATAATGATAAACGGTATCCCAATAAATGATATGGAAAACGGCTGGGTGTACTGGTCAAATTGGGATGGTCTTGGTGATGCTACTTCATCAATTCAGCTTCAAAGGGGTTTAAGTGCGGTAAATTTAGCAACTCCATCAATTGGAGGAACAATTAATATAATTACCGATCCTTCACAACATGCAGCAGGTGCTTACTTTAAAAATGAATTTGGCAGCGGAAGTTTTAATAAACAGACTTTTTTTGGACATACAGGTTTAATCGATGAGAAATTTGCGTTAAGTATCGGCGGAATCCGTAAAGTCGGTGAAGGCGTTATTGATAGAGTCTGGACTGATGCATGGGCTTATTATCTAGGCATGGCTTATGAAATTAATTCTGCAAACCGGTTGGAGTTATATGCAATGGGAGCTCCGCAGCAGCACGGGCAGAGACGCTGGAAATTAAATGCTGCAGCTTTTAGTCATGAACTTGCCAGAGATTTAGGTTTTTCAGAAGAAATACTTTCTGATCCGCTCTATGCCGAACAAGGTATTCTATACAATTCCAACTGGGCTCCTGTCAGCTCATCATATCAAGGAATGCAATGGCAAAGATCATATTGGAATAGTAATTTAAACCAGAGATATAACCCTACTTATATTAATGAAAGCGTTAATTATTTTCATAAACCATTAATTAACCTAAACTGGTATTCTCAGCTTTCCGGCAAATTCAGTTTGTATAGTACCGTCTACTATTCAGGCGGACAAGGAGGAGGTTCCGGAACTTTTGGATCTATGCAGTACGATTTCAGTCTCAGGCAAAGAGTTGTGGACTTTGATGCAACTATAGCAAGTAATATGAGTCATGTTGTTTTCGATGATCCTTATGGATCCGGCGATTCATCTAATTATTCCATTTCGACTGATAGAAGAAATGATCCGGCATACGGCCGCGGCGGTATATTAAGAAATAGCGTCAATACACAGTGGACAGTAGGTGCAATTTCAAAAGCGTTTATCAAGGTCAGCGACGAACTGAACACCTCTTTCGGTATAGACTGGAGAATTGCCGAAATTGAGCATTACAGAGAAGTAAGGGATCTCTTAGGAAATGATTTTTATCATTGGAACGGGAATCAATTTGAAAGCGGCACAGGCTATTTTAAGAAGCTTGGTGATAGAATTGATTACAACAACACCAATACTGTTAACTGGATTGGCGGGTATCTGCAGGGCGAATATACAAAAGACAAATATACATTTTATGGAACGGCCGGTTACTCCATGATAAAATATGACTATGTAGATCATTTCAAAACTGCTATACCCAATAGTATAGAATCCGGCGAATTAAATCTGGTGAGCGATTGGATAGGAGGCTACCAATTTAAAGGAGGTGCTAGTTACAGAGTTACTAACGAAGTTCAATTATATATTAACGGCGGATATGTTTCCACTGTACCTATTTTTGATCAGGTGATCAGCGATGTAGACGGAAAATTTGTTGAAGATCAGACAAACGAAAAATTCTTGTCTTTCGAACTTGGTGCAAACACAGTAATGGCCAATAATACAGTAGCGCTTAATGCAAATGTATATTTTACAAAATGGATGGATAGATCAACCGATGAAATAGTACCTGACATCGAAGGAAATGAAAAATTAATCAGATTGCAGGGGATCAGTTCACGCCATATGGGTGTTGAGTTTGAAGGAGCAGTACAACCTATCAGGTTTTTGAGGTTTGATGCGGCTTTTAGTTTTGGAAACTGGATATACACTGATGATGTAAGCGGAATATATATTATTGATTTTGCTTCAGGTCAATCCCAAGATTATAATTTTTATATTAAAGATTTAAAAGTTGGAGATGCACCTCAGACTCAATTGTCTGCCGCAGTTACTATCTTCCCTGCTCCCGGTTTACAAGCTCAATTACTCTGGAGATATTACGACAATTATTATGCTGAATTTGATCCATTCAGCAGGACTTCTACAGTTGGCAGAGGAGAACAAGTATGGCAAATACCTTCTTATAACCTATTCGATCTTCATTTTTCTTACAAATTTCCGTCAAAAATTGTTGGTGCAAACGTCACGCTGTTTGCCCATGTATTCAATCTATTTAATGAATTATATGCGGAGGATGCAGTTGATAATTCAGAATTTAACGGCTACTATGGTAATGATACGGATAGAAATGGTGACGGTGACATAGATTTTCTAGACGGATTGCATAAAGCCGATGATGCCGAAATTTATCCCGGTTTACCTACAACATTCAACCTTGGCTTCAGCGCTGCTTTATAACCATAAATTATTCAAACAGTAATAAAAAAACCCCGGTCATCTGACCGGGGTTTTCACTTCCGGAGGCTTCATCGTTCCTTTACAATAAATTCATTTCACTTTGTGGTGAAATTTAC
>DAISZW010000189.1:0-6405 GCA_036824595.1 Ignavibacteriaceae bacterium | reverse complement strand
TGATGGGAATGGAAAGAAAAAGTCTGATCATTTCCGAAAGAGAAAAAAGAACTACCGCCTACCATGAAATAGGACACGTACTTGTTGCGCGAATGCTTCCTGAGGCAGATCCGGTTCACAAGGTAACAATTATTCCGAGGGGCCGTGCATTAGGAGTTACTAGCTATCTTCCTATTGATGAAAAACATACATATTCTAAAGAATATTTGGAATCAATAATAACTTATGCTCTTGGGGGACGCGCGGCAGAGAAAATTGTTTTTAACCATTTCACTACCGGTGCCGGCAATGATATTGAAAAAGCTACAAACATTGCCAGAAAAATGGTTTGTGAGTGGGGTATGAGCGAAAAACTTGGTCCATTAAGCTACGGAGCCAAAGAAGAAGAAATATTCTTAGGGAGAGAAATTCAAAAACATAGAGACTACAGCGAAAAAACTGCGGTCGAAATTGATGAAGAGATCCGCGGAATAGTAAGTGTTGCAATGGAGCGTGCCGAAAAGATATTAAATGATCACATCGAGCTGCTTCATAAGCTGGCTGAAGAACTTCTTGAACGGGAAATACTTGATGCAGATGAAATTGATAAGATAATCCGGGGAGAAGAACTGCAGCCGCTTAAAAAAGAGGAAACCGAGGAAGGCAAAGTAGTCCCGGATCATGTAAAAAAGCTGCTAGAGCAGAGAAAATTGAAAGAGGAATCTTCTCCCAAAGATGACTCCAATTGATAACGGAACTATACACTACAAAGATGAAGTAGTTAGAAAACTAATCCATCTTTTGTCCCTTTCCATACCTGCAATTTATTATTTTACTCCTAGAAGTACGGCAATAATTATTCTTGCATGCTTAACTGCTGCTGCTTTATTTATTGATGTAGGTCGTTATTATTCGAAGGATGTCGGGAAAGTTTTTTATAACATTTTCGGTTTTATGCTGAGGAAGCATGAAGTTGATCATAAGAAAAAAAATCTTAACGGCGCAACATATGTTCTGCTTTCCGCATTAATTTGTGTGATATTTTTTCCCAAAGTTTTTGTCGTAACAAGCTTCAGCATCCTAATAATCAGCGATTCCCTGGCGGCACTAATCGGAAGAAAATTCGGCAGACACAGACTTTTTTCAAAATCATGGGAAGGAACTTTAGCATTTTTCTTTAGTGCAAGCATAGTGGTTCTTTTTACTCCGAAGCTGCAGGGAATTCTTACTGAATATCTAATAGGTATTTTTGCCGCTATGATTGGAGCAATAGTCGAGAATATATCCTTCGGGCTTGCGGATGATAACCTAACTATCCCGATTTCGATAAGTTTGACAATGTGGATTTTGTATATCTGGCTCCTTCCCGATCTTCAACTTATTTTACCCAATGTGCCGAGGTAGCAATGCTGAATATTTACTGCCTGATTAATTCAAAGGATAGAGAAATACGAAATGAAAAAATAATTACTGAACCAACCGGCTGTTTTTTCGGACCTGGTGAACAGGGAAAACCAATGGCAACTCTAAAAAAATTTTTGATTTTATCTGTTTCCTTAATTTTTACTTTAACATTTTTCTCATGCGATCTGTCTGAAAAACCGGCGATAGGATCGGAGGATGAAATTTACGTTGTTGCAGACTCATTGGAATTTGAAAAATTAAAAGGACCTCTTAAGGCTGCATTTGAGAAACTTATTTATACTCCTCAGCCGGAGAAATTATTTATCCTGCAGAGAGTACCCGTTAATGAACTTGAACAATACAGAACTAAAAAAAACATAATTATTATTGCGCCGTTAGATTCAAAATCTACCGCCTCCGAATTTGTAAAGGCGGTAATCGATTCCTCAATAGAACGGAAAATCCGGACGGGGGAGGACTTTGCCGTTAAAAAGCATGATTTGTGGGCAAAGGACCAGCTCGTATTAATACTTACTGCACCTTCAGTACAAAAACTGCAGTCAAAAATTATTAATAATAAAGATGATCTTCTCTATTCCTTTCAAAAGGTCTCGGATAGACGACTGACTCAGAATCTTTACAGCAGCAAATATGAGCGGGAAGAAGTTGAAGGAAAATTATTGAAGGAATACGAATGGGTAATTTATGTTCAATCCGATTTCGAATTATCAGTGAACGATCCAGGGGCAAAGTTTGTCTCTTTAAATTGCGCTCCCGAAAAGGATATGGGAAAGTGGATATTTGTTCACTGGATTGATAATGTTTCTCCCGAATATTTAAATGAAGATTCGGTGCGTTCAATCAGAAACAGACTTACGAAAACATTTTATAAATATGAAGACGACAGCTCTTATATTGCTATTGCCAAAGACTATTACATGACCAGCGAAGTAAATTTTAACGGCAGATATGCCATTTTAACACAGGGTCTTTGGGAAGAAAAGCCGAAAGGTATGGAGGGACCATTCATTAATTATACTTTTTATGATGAAAAAACTAAACGAGTTTACATGCTTGACGGCTGCATTTATGCCCCGAAATATTATAAGAGGAACCTGATACAGCAGGTTGATGTTCTTCTTCAATCATTTATGACCTACGATGAAATCAGCGAAGAAAAAAGAGAAGAGCTTTTAGGCGCTGTTAAGGAATAATTATTAAATGGCATCAATTGGCAGGAGTTTTTCTTTCTTTATCGAGACTGAATTTGCCGGGCCCCAAAAAGATAAGCCCTAAAAGAATGCATCCCAGTTCAATCGGATAAGCTATTTTACTGGCCGGATCCCCGCTGTAAATGTGCCGCGAAGCTGCCACACTCATAATAACTAAAAGGAAAGCAGACGCAGACCTGAAAAATAATCCCAGGACTAATAAGGTTCCCCCTAGTAATTCTGTGCATGCTGCCAAAAATCCCCAGACCACTGGATAGAAATCAATGTTAAAATTCTTTACTGCATTGCCGACTCTTTCCCACCTGTCCGGCCCGCCCAGAATTTTTGGTAAACCATGAACGAAGATGTAGCTTCCGCCCAGTACTATTCGTATAATAAGCAATCCTAGATCGGGTTTATAAAAAAATCGGGAAAACATTTTCATTTATTCCGCAGATAATTTTTATTAAATATAATTATTTGTGCAAAAATTATTCTACTATACTGTTTCTAAAAATATGTATCCTGCCATAATCAAAGCATCTTTTGCTTGTTCCAGCTTTGATTTTTTAATTAAAATATAATCGGTATCGTAAGTGGATAATGTAAATACACTGATTTTTTCACTGCTTAATATTGAAGTAATATCCGAGATCAGCCCGATTAATGAAAAATCGAGAGGGCCGATTACCTTAATGACCATCCAATCAGCTTCACATTTCGTGCTATTTAAAGCTAAATTAGATTCACAAATCACAGATAATTCATCGTCAGTTCTGCTGATCCAGAAATATTTACTTTCCAAAATTACTTCCGGGATTTTCTCAAATTGTTCAAAGCGGTGGACCGAGTATTCACCCTCAAGGATAACGAGTTTAGGTTTTAGCATTTTTTAAAATAGTTTTGAAAACAATTTAATTAAATTTTTCAATTAAACAGTTATGAGAACAATAAAAAACCCGGTTATCAGCCGGGTTTTTATGTATTATATGAAGCGGGTACTATTTCAGCAGCATCATCTTTTTTGTTTGATACTGATTTCCGATTTTTAACTGGTAGAGGTAGATTCCTGATGATACTTGACTCCCTTTATCGTTGCGACCGTTCCATTGAATTTCATGAATCCCGCTGTTCTGCTGCTGATCAACGAGTCTTCTTATTAGTTCTCCGCCAACCGAGTAAATATCTATTACTACATTTTCGCTGTTCTTCAAATCATACTTAATTGTAGTGCTGGGATTAAAAGGATTCGGATAGTTTTGATACAGATTATAATTAATAGGACTAGAACCGTTACTCCTATCATTAACACTAACCATCACATCCTGATCACCTAAAGATTTTAAGTATTCAATCAGGCTGGATTTTTCCTCGCCTGACAAGGATAAGTTCATATGATTATTGTAATGATCGATAACATCTTCCAATGTTGCAAATCTTCCGTCGTGATAAAATCCCCCTTTCATCCTTGTCCACAATCCTTTGAGAGGCGTAGTTCTGTACATTTCATCGGGAGATCTTTTTGCCTGGAAATCATCAATGCCTATTTCATCAGCCGTGTGCATGTTGTATCCGGGTTCCGTAAAAATCGGCGGTACATGGCAGTCTGCGCATTTTGCTTTTGATTTAAAAAGCATTTCGCCTGCTGCCGCGGCGCTTGCATCAAAACTTCCTTCGGGCGGTTTGGGAGCGAGCAGGGAAAGCTGGTATAGATGCAAAGCCGGGAGCTTGGCAGTAGTTTGATCGTTATCGCTGCGGACATTATCAAAATTATTTGCCGCTGCAATAGGGAATTTGTCTGCATCTTTTAATCTGGGATCATAGAAGGTTCCTACGCCATGCATCTCCAGGTTAGCTACAAGTGCATTCCAATGAGTTACAGAACCCCAGCCGGTGTACGTATGAAGATTCACTCCCGCTAAGCCGAAAGCTGAAGGCAGCAGAGTTGCGGCGGGTTTTCCATCCGGTCTCCTGGCTTTACCATCAAAGAATAACTCTGCATCAAA
This sequence comes from Ignavibacteriaceae bacterium, assembly GCA_036824595.1. Classification (GTDB taxonomy): domain Bacteria; phylum Bacteroidota; class Ignavibacteria; order Ignavibacteriales; family Ignavibacteriaceae; genus DATKLQ01. The sequence continues at coordinate 1,805 of DAISZW010000189.1, read as the reverse complement.
TTTTCCAGGCCCCCAGCTTTGTAAAACCGATCTAACGGTATCTTCATCAACTCCCAATAATGAAGCTACGGGACTTAAATCGGGGGATAAATTAATGATCTGTCCTACATTAAGATCGCGGTTTGCCCAGCCGTCGAGTCTTTTACCAATACCGGGAGCAAAAGAATCATCTACTGTTGAATGACACGATGAGCAATTTAATCCGATTGATACAAGTTGATCACCTTCAAAAAAGCCTTTAACGCCGACGACCGCATTCAATTGTAATAAAGTCAGAGTAATTGCAGGGTCTTCTAAATCGATTTCTCCATTTTGAAGTGCAGTAACAACTTCTTCAGGCAGGGCTTCAACATCTACTTTTAATCCGGCACCCAAAGCTTGTGAAGGGGTTAAACCTGGTCCAACACCGCCTAAAGAATCTCCTGCAATAGCTCTATGTAACTGCAGTGTTCCTCCCCAAAAAGCTTCCGAACCAAAAGTATCGTGCCTGAAAATCTCTTTCCCCTCATCAATCATATCAACTGCCTGCTGTTTTTGAATTTCATCATAGTTACCGGTTCTTTCTTCGGTAGCGACCAAAACGAATGCTGTAATCAACGGAACGGTAAACAATGACAAAAAATAAAATAGTCTCCTTTTCCTTCTCATATTACCTCCGGTTTAAATGTTTATGATAAAAATACTTTTAGCTGCAGATAGTGGGTAGATGAGAAACTTGATTGTAAGGTTACAACCGGAAGAGTGAAAGGAGATACAATTCCGCCGGAGGTTAGAAGAATGTGATATTAAGAACTTTAAGATGATCAATCGTGCAATTTCTTATTTGAAATTTAAAATATCAATCTCATGGAAAGATCACATCGGCCGGATAAATGTTCGGGGTGATATTCAACAAAGCCGTATTTTTTATACAGCTCAATTGCACGGACTAGAATTTTATTTGTTTCCAGAATAATTTCTTTGTACCCCAATTCCTGAGCTTTGATAATAGCTTTATCCATCATCGTTTTACCGAGTCCCAATCCCTGAAAATCAGGATATAAATACATTTTTCTGAGTTCACATGCTACATTATTAATTTTAAAAATTCCGTAAGAACCGATTATCCGGTTTTGCAGATCTTCAATTACTTCAAACCAGCCGTTACTATTAAAATATGAATCCTCTAAATCCTGCAGATCTTTATCGGTTTCTGCCGGATTCATTTTTAAACCATAATCAGTTAGTACCGTTTCTACCAATTTGTATATTTCGGTGCGGTCATTATTATCAGCTTTTCTGAAACGAAAAGAAATATTAGTATCCTTTTTAATCACCTTGTTTAACTTTCAAACATTTTTCCCAGAATACCGTTTACATGTATTTGAGCCGTATTAAAAATTATAATATCAGAAAAATCTTCTTGATTTAGAATTAAGGGTAATTCTGTCCCGCCTAGTATTAATCCCTGAATTCCATTATTAACTTTCATTTTATAAACGATCGATTTCAATTCTTCTTTTGTTGCGGGATTATTAATTCCTAAAACAAGTTCTTCGAAATATTTTTTGTTAATAAATTCTTTTTCATCTTTAGAAGGTGTTATCACTATGATAGCATACTCTTCTCCTTTTTTCTGATAAAATCCTCCGTCCATTGTTGATAAAGTACCGAATAATCCGGCTTTTTCAATACTGTTTTTTCTAATTTCCTTGCAGGTTTCCTCTACAATACTTATTAAAGGTATATTTACTTTCTCTTGAAGTTCATTAAAAACAATGTGCGGGGTATTAGATGCCAGCGCTGCAAAATCGGCACCGGCATCA
>DAISZW010000188.1:0-6412 GCA_036824595.1 Ignavibacteriaceae bacterium | reverse complement strand
CAACGGTAAGCTACGACGGAAGGCTGCAGGGCGGAAACAGGGCAATTCATACAGCACGTGCAGAAGTACGTGCTTATTTTTAAATATTATGTAGAGTCATAGTTCTTAATCATAATCTTAATCCCGCTTGTTCATTACGAAGATTGAGAAAAAGAAATCAATTTATCAGGACTTAAACATGAAAATAATTTCCAACATGGTAGAAGCTCACGTTTTCAGGGAATCAAATGATGGGATAGAATTTCTTCTTTTAAAAAGATCGGAAAAAGAAATTTATCCGGGTTTGTGGCAAATGGTTACCGGTAAAATCAAAAAAAAGGAAAAAGCATTTGAAGCTGCATTAAGAGAAATAAAGGAGGAGACAGGTTTAATTCCGTCAAACTTATGGGTAATACCGAATGTTAATCTGTTTTATTCGCATGAGAAGGATTATATCTCTCTGCTCCCCGTTTTTGCAGCTAAAGTTGATGGGGATTCCGAAATAAAAATCTGCAAAGAACACTGTGAATATAAATGGGTAAAACCTGCCGCAGTAAAATTATTATTTGCCTGGCCTGGCCAGGTTCAATCTGTTGATATAACTAGTGAATATTTTCTTAATAAACGGAATTTTCTAAATATGATTGAAATTAATTTATAAATTTCAATAGGCAGCTTATGATTATGTTGAACTATGCTTTATCTTCCCATTTCTTTATTTTTGATATATTAATTGAAATTTAAGAGGAAAAATTGGGACTATTAGTCGTCGGATCGCTGGGGCTTGATACTGTTGCAACTCCTTTTGACAGGGTTGAAGATGCATTGGGAGGTTCTGCAACATATATTTCTCTCGCCGCAAGCTATTTCAGCGGGCCTATATACATGGTCGGTGTAGTCGGTGAGGATTTCCCGGAAAAGTATATCAGACTTTTTGAACAGCATAATGTAGACCTGGAAGGGGTGCAGATTGTACCGGGAGGAAAAACTTTCCGCTGGAGCGGCAAGTATCATTATGATTTGAATGTCCGTGATACTCTTTTAACCGAATTAAATGTATTCGAATCTTTTAATCCCGTTATTCCCGAAAAATGCAAGAGAGCCAGATTTGTTTGTCTCGGGAATATTGATCCTGTCCTTCAGCTACAGGTTCTGGACCAAATGACAAATCCCCATTTTGTTGTATGTGATACAATGAATTACTGGATCCAGGGAAAAAAGGAGGAGCTTTTAAAATTATTGAAAAGAGTTAATGTTTTAATCATCAATGATTCCGAAGCAAGACTTTTAGCTCAGGATCCCAATCTAATTAAAGCAGCAAGAGCAATTAAATCAATGGGTCCTGAAATATTAATTATTAAAAAAGGGGAGCACGGAGCGTTATTATTTACGGATGAGATAATTTTTTCTGCACCGGCATATCCGATGGAAATGATATACGATCCTACAGGCGCAGGCGATACTTTTGCAGGCGGTTTTACAGGATACCTTCATAAAACTCAGGACTTGAGTCCGGAGAACATGAAGTGCGCCGTAATTTACGGGAGCGCAATGGCATCCTTCTGTGTGGAAAAATTCAGCACAAAAGGTTTGGAAGACCTGCAGTATCTGCGGGTTCAGGATCGATTCAGAGAATTTCTTAAACTTTCAAGATTTAATGAAAAAGAATAGCTATTTCTCAATTGATTTTGTAAAAGATAAATTTGTTTTCCTTGATCAGACCAAACTTCCGCTGCGGGAACAATATATTGAAACGACAGATTATGAGAGAATTGCCGGAGCCATCGAACGTCTCGAAATAAGGGGGGCGCCTGCAATCGGTGTTGCAGCCGCTTATGCTGCCGCCCTTTCAATTAAAAATGTCGAAAAGAATAATAGAGAAGAGGAATTCTTTAAAGCATATAAAAGATTGGCAGCCACCCGGCCAACCGCAGTAAATCTTTTCCATGCTCTGGATCAAATAAAAAAAGTCTATGAAAAATACAAAGATGATGACGAACTTTTTAAACTCCTTCTGCAGGAATCTAAACAAATACATTTGGAGGATATTGAAAAGTGCAGAAGAATCGGTGAGAACGGCTTAAATATTTTTAAAAATAAATCAACAGTATTAACTCACTGCAATACAGGCAAACTGGCTACGGGGGGAGACGGCACAGCCTTCAACGTAATAAAGAAAGCCTACGAAAGCGGCTTAGTAAATTTTGTTTATGCAGATGAAACCAGGCCTCTTTTCCAGGGTTCTAGATTGACCGCATTTGAGCTGGAGAAAAACGGAATTCCTTTTGCTCTTCAAAGCGAATCTGCAGCGGCAGTGCTCATGCAGCAAAATAAAATTGATTTGGTAATTGTCGGTGCGGATAGAATAGCTTTGAACGGAGATACGGCTAATAAAGTAGGAACTTATACGCTGGCAGTATTATGTAATTTCCATGATATCCCGTTCTATGTCGCTGCACCTACCACAACAATCGACAGGACAATCCCGTCGGGTAATGAAATAAAAATTGAATTCCGAAGCAAAGATGAACTGCTGGTAATAAATTCAAACATGATTACAAAAAGTGATTATGAAACATTTACCCCGGCTTTCGATATAACTCCCGCTCATTTAATTACCGGCATTATAACCGATGAGCAGGTTTATTTTTTCCCGTATAATTTTATCCATGAGCGAAATAGTTAAAACTGAAGCGGTTGTTTTAAGTAAAATAAATTACGGGGACTCCAGCAATATTGCATCATTCTTTACCAAAGAATTCGGGAAACTCTCTGCAATGGTAAAAGGAGGAAGGAATCCGAAATCGAAAATTTCAATGATCATCGATCCTTTAAACCATCTTGAGCTTGTTCTTTATAAAAAAGATTCAAGGGACATTCAATTGATTTCCAATGCCGCTTTAATTTCTCATTTCGGAAAAATAAAGGAGGATTTTGAGAGGCTTAAATATTCATATGCAATAATTGAGCTTGTAAAAAAATTAACGGCAGAAAACGAAGTTCACCTTAAATTGTTTAGAGGAATTATTCGAATCCTTGACCTTATCAATTCATCTAATGATAAGCCTGAAGTGTTATTCAGCCGTTTTTTTGTCTTCTTTTTGGGCCAGATCGGATACGATCTTCAGCTGAATGCCTGCGCTTCATGCGGAAAAACAAATCTCGAAGGAATGCAATTGTCATACAACTTCGAAATTGGTATTTTATGTGAAAACTGCAAAAGAAATTTTATTGAATCTTATAAAATTCCGGTGGAACTTTTTAATTATTTAATCTGTCTAAAAAGCAATAAAATGGATGGTGCAAGCAAAGAAACAATCGAAAAAGCTATTCTTTTCTTAGAAAAATATTTGCGGTATCATGTGCAGGATTTTCAAGGCATCACTTCTTTTAAATATTAAATTCGGAGAAAAAATATATTTTTGATACTAATGCTTCATTAAAAGCAGGTTTTTCAAGTAATAGAATCAATTAATGGAGGAATTAAAAAATGAAATCCAAAGGTTTGTATGGTACTATTGCATTATTAGTGATTGGAGTGATATTCGGCGCTATTTTAGTTTCAGGGTTTGGTTTGGTTAGGCCCGATATAGCTAATGTTAGGCTCGGTGCCGCCGCTCCGCCCGTTAACCTTGATGCTGATGCATCTTCTTTCAGCAAAGCCTTTACCGAGGTTGCCGAAAAAGTTACCCCGGCAATTGTTCAGATTTCCGTAGTTTCGGAGAGGGAAAATCCTCACCAGGATTTTTTCTTCTTTCCATTCTTTAAGGACCTTCCTAAGGAACAGAGAGGCTCTGGCAGCGGAATAATAATTTCCGACAACGGTTATATATTGACGAATAACCACGTAGTTGAAAATGCCTCCAAGGTTGATGTCGGTCTGTACGATAAAAGAAGATTTGAGGCAACAGTCGTGGGAACTGATCCGCTGACTGATCTGGCGGTAATAAAAATAGAAACTAATAATCTTCCTGTGGCTTATCTTGGTGATTCGGATAATCTGAAGGTCGGACAGTGGGTAATGGCAATCGGCAATCCGCTTTCCTTAACTTCTACGGTAACTGCCGGAATTGTAAGCGCAATCGGGCGCAGCCGCCTTGGATTGATTAAAGACAGTTATGGCGTTGAAAATTTCATCCAGACTGATGCCGCAATAAATCCCGGAAACAGCGGCGGTGCATTAGTCGATTTGTCCGGTGCCGTGGTCGGCATTAATTCAGCTATTGCGACAGGCGGAACCGGGGGATATATAGGCTACGGTTTTGCTATTCCGATTAATATGGCTAAGTCTGTTTCAAAAGACTTAATAGCACACGGTAAAATCAGCCGGGGTTACATTGGAGTTAATATTGATGAGGTTGATTACGCAATAGCTAAGTCGGTAGGACTTGATAGGCCGCGAGGAATTATTATTCAAGGTGTTCTGGAGGGAGGTGCAGCTTCAAAAGCAGATATTAAAGAGGGGGATATAATTCTTAAAGTCGATGGAAAAGAAGTGAACCAGCCGAATGAACTTCAGGGTTATATTGCATCCAAGAGCGCCGGTACAAAAGTTACTTTGACTATTTTTAGAGATAGAAAAGAGATTGAGCGGAACGTTACACTTAAATCCCGTGATTCCGACAGTAAAACTGAACCCGTGGTGAACAAAGAATCTAATGATGAAAGCGGTAGTTCAAAATCTTCTTCCGTAACTTTTGAGGGAATTGGCTTGAGCGTCAGGAACTTAACCGGAACCGAAAAAAGCAAATATAAGGTTGATGGAGGAGCTTTAATTACCGAAGTGAAACCTTTCAGCAAAGCGGAAGATCAGAGATTAGGTGAAGGATTGATTATAGTTGAAGCGGATAAGAAAGAAATAAATGACGTAAACGAGCTGAAAGATGTTATTGATGATAAAAAGGGTTCCGCTATATTGATAAAAGTACAGAATAATGAAGGGAACAGCAGGTACGTTGGAATTGAAATTCCAGAATAGACTTACTTAATCTGGATTTTTTGGAATGCCGGTTGACTCATATTAACCGGCATTTTTATTTTAATAATTATTGTTTATTAAGTTACTATTATTAAATAACTTAAGTTAATAATAGTTAATGGGATAAACGAGGGAAATTTGCATTGCCGGATATGATAAACAATTTTGAGAGACAATAATGATATTTACAAAATTATTGAATTGAGCAATAGGTGTTAAAGGGTCCTTTAGTTTAAAAGTTGATATATCGGAATTTTTTTAATGATATGTAAGACAGCATACTAAGAGAAGAAAACCGCAAAAGAGAAAAATGAAATTACGGCAATTAATATATAAGAAATTAATTCTAAAATAATAACTGAATTGAAGACGTACAATTCAGTATAATAGTTATAATAGTTATATGCTTAAGCAATAAGTCAAAAATGAATATTGAGAAATACCGGAATTTATTTTAAAAGAACTAATTTTTTTGTAAATATCTTATTACCGGCAGTTAACTGGTAAAAATAAATGCCGCTGGACAAACCGGATGCATTGAAATTTACTTTGTAATTTCCAGCCGGTTTTGTTTCATCAACCAGGGTTTCAACCTTTTCTCCCGCTGTATTAAAAATATTTAAGCGTACATTAACTTGTTCAGGGATTGAAAAAGCAATTGTAGTTGCCGGGTTAAACGGGTTCGGATAATTATTATGAAGAATGTATTGAGTGGGAAGATTATCAGAGTTTTCAACAGATGTAGATCCTTCACCCATTGCCCATATTACCGAAGCATCAAAAAGTGTCCATCCTTCTTCAGTCATGGAATCAGCAACATCGTTAAGCAGGAAAGTTCCGACTCTGCGGGCAGGTGCATTTCCGGAAAACATTTCAGCACCCTTATCATAGCCGAATAGGACTACCTGGGTATCAACTGCACTATTGACTGCAATAATGGCAGCATCTCCCACCGGGGTTCCATAACTCACACCTTTTTGTATTTCTGATATTAGTACAACTCCGGCTGATAAACCACCGGCCAATGGATGAGTATCATTTACAATTTCTACTTCGGTAGAATCAGTGATATTAAATTCTCCTCCATCATGTCCCTGAAAACCCAGATGATCATAAATAAATGGCTCCCAGTTTATAACAGGTATTGCCAAATCTATAAGCCCGGGCATATTAGTTGTAATAGTCCCTGAACTAACAGTAGCTGATATTAAAACAATAGACATATCCTCTGTAGAAGCATCGCTTACATCGTTCTGACCTACAATCTGTACTTGAAAACCCATGTCCGCAAGTCTTGTAGTTATTGCGTTTTCCGCGACATTCATATTAACATCATCCGCAACAACGAATAATGCCAGGCTGTCGGTAAACTGAGCATTTGATGAAACGCCTAACGACAGAAAAAAGAAGATGAAACATATTAGTTTCTTCCCATGGTAAGATTGCATCATTTTC
>DAISZW010000044.1:18825-20655 GCA_036824595.1 Ignavibacteriaceae bacterium | reverse complement strand
GCAAAACGGAGCCAGGTATCTTCAGAAATCCGGGCTACATTATCGACAACAAGCAAAGTATGGAGAAAAACATCTTTATGATGATAATCTTTTCTCTGCTCTACACCCGCCATTTCTGCAATTTCAGGAAATATAATTTTCATTACCCCGGAATCGTAAAGAAGCTTGAACCCTATAGAAGGTTTTGGAGAATCTAAAATTTTAAGAAACTCATCGGTAATTCTTTCCTGCGATACAATTTTCAGTCTCTCCTTCATTTTAGCCGCTGCTTCCATTACTGCTGCATCGACTTCAAATCCAAGCTGAGACGCAAACCTGAATGCTCTCATAATTCTGAGAGGATCATCGTTAAAAGTAATTAAGGGATCGATGGGGGTGCGGATAATTTTATTTTTCAGGTCTTTCAGCCCGTTAAACGAATCAATAATTTCGCCGAATTTTTTTTCCTTTAAAGATGCGGCAAGAGTGTTTATTGTAAAATCTCTGCGGCTGATATCTTCTTTAAAAGTCCCGGCTGCAACTTCCGGTTTTCTGCTCTCTTTGTTGTATGATTCTTTTCTTGCGCCTACAAACTCGAGATCAAATTCTTTGTATTTAAAATGAGCCGTTCCGAAATTCTTAAAAATTACTATATTTTTTATTCCAAGCTTTTCTGCAAGAGCGGAAGCATAATCCGGTCCGTTTCCGATCACTAAGAAATCAATTTCCCCGGTTTCCCTTTTTAAAATTAAATCCCTGACAAAACCTCCGACAATAAAAGATTCGACTCCCAATTTTTCTGCCGTTTCCGCTGCGGCTTCTAAAAATTTAAATTCCGATAATTGCTGTTTTATATTCATTAGATTGAGATGAGATAAAGATAACGAGACAGTGAAAGATATAAAGGTAATGGATAAAACAAAAACCTGAACCTGTAAATTTTGTTATGCAGAAATATCAAGGAATAATTCTTGTAGTTGTGTTAATAATATTTCGGATAATAATAAACTACTGGTCCGAATACTTGCTCCCCATTAAAATTGCGACGGGCTTTAACGGTTCAATATTGCTGAAGAGTATTTTCATGAAAGCTGCAATGGGGACTGCCAGGAACATTCCTACTATCCCCCAAATCCATCCCCAAAAGATTAATGAAAACAGGACGAAAACCGGGCTTAAATCCATGTGCCTTCCCAGGTAATGCGGTTCAATAATATTCCCAATTATATTATGAGTAACGAGAAGAAGTACCGTCAATGAAATTGTTCTTAACCCGAAGCCGTATTCAAGCAGTGCAACAAGGATAGGGGCTGCAGTGGAAATAAATGATCCGATATTTGGAATAAAATTCAGAATGAATGTCAACAATCCCCATATAATCGCAAAATCAATTCCGTATATAAAAAGAATTATTGTAACAATTCCGCCTGTAATAAAGCTTAAGATAGTTTTAATCACTATGTAAGACTGCAGTTGTGTATTTATCAATTCAATATTTTTTTCAACGGTATCCTTATAACCGCTGTAGGCAAATTTCAGTCTCTCCTCAAATTTTGTTTTTCCAAGCATCATAAACAGCCAAAAAATTAGACTGATGAAAAAATCGCCCAGTACTCCTGTTATTGAATTGAATGCATCCTGAATAACCCCGGCCCGGAATAGTCTTTCTACCACATTGTTGAAATCAAATTTAGCGGTATCGATATTCAGCAAGGCTGCAAATTGCTTTAAAGAAATATTAAACGGCATAAGAATCTGGTTTAAGGATGATATCAGATTTTTAGAATACATCTGCAGATTCTCAATGAAAGTATCGTAGCTTGAAATCAGAAGCAATGCAATCAGATAATA
>DAISZW010000044.1:9273-18725 GCA_036824595.1 Ignavibacteriaceae bacterium | reverse complement strand
TTTTCTATCATGTACTCGGATAATTTATAAATTCCGTATGCACTTGAGTAATTATCCACTTTCGGCGTTTTAGTAAAGAGCTTCAGAAATTCGGTGTAATCTACATCTAAATCTCTCGCTAAATTAATTAATGTCGGAAATGAATTGTAAATATATAGTGCGGAGTTGATCTTCTTTACTGCCGAATATCTCTCTTCATTATTTTTTGAAAAGAAAGCAATTAATATGCTGTCATCCGATTCTTGATTCTTCTGTGGAAAAATATGCGGAACAAGATTCAATCTGAAGTTGGTAATATAGTAGAACTGCCTGCTCGGATTCTGCTTTTCAAGCTCCGAATAGATTGAATCGGCGTCTTTATACATACGCTGCTGCGTATATTGATCACCCAGCTTTAACTTAATTAAATAATAATCGGATGAATTTTTATAACCTTCAATCCGGTTTTTTAACAGATCAGTTGATTCCTCTTTTTTCCCCTGCTCCCATAAACTGCTTGTCAATCCGTTTAATGCTGAGTAATTGTTAGTTGCTTTTAAAAGGTCTGAAAAAATTGATTCGGCATCGTGATATTCCCCCTGCTCAAACTTTAACCAGCCTTTGAAAGCTTCATTAGCTGCATACCTTGGACATATTTTATAAAAGATTGATTTTCTTCCGAAATAATAATTCGCCTGGTGTTCGGTCCCGTCAACATTTACTGTCCCCAGATATTTAAAAAACTGCTGACTTAAATTTTCTATTGAGATCCCGTATACATTCCTGAAATCTAAGTCAGTATAGAGCCGTTTGAATTTTTCAATGCCGTAATTTGTTATTAAGAATTTAGTAAATGATCCGGCGTAGACATAGGATAAAGTTGATACATTACCGAAAAAGCTGAAGTATCCGTAAAGATCTTTTATATTAATTCTGTAGCCGTTCTTGTAGGCAACGGCGGCGGAATAATCAAGATAGTTTTCATCAAAAAGAGGATCGGAGGCGGAAGCAATTCCTTCAATTAAAGAGGGATTGAAATTATCGGCTAATCTAAATAAACCTTTGCCAAATTCGGCCGAAAAACAGTGAGCAATTTCGTGCTTTAAGGTTTCATTATAATTACCCGCAACAGTAGAAATCTGGTAAAGCCACGGCTTGGCAATATCGGCGTTTGCGCTTCCGATTAATTCTTTTTTATCCATTCTATTTTCAAAAATAAACGATTTTATTTTTTCTTTCGGCTCAACTTTAAGGAAATCCTTCAACTCTCCGTAAAAATATTCATGGTGAAGTGCCAGGGATTTAATAAATTCATCATCAATCCCGGAAGAATACCGGATAACAAAGTGGGATGTTTCTATTTCATTATTTAACTTCTCATGAAGTTTAGTAAGGGTAGTTGAGAATCCGAAAGACGGTGAAAAGTAGATAAAAATTGTTCCGAAGATCACCGCAAAAAGAAATGCTGCTTTTTTTGACAAGGTGTCGATTCTAAAATAGGAGCGGTAGGCTAGGATAAAGATTATTCCGAAGTAAAGTAAATTAAGAAGCCTGTAGAAAATTAATTTAGAGTTGATTGAAAGAGCTTCGTCGTAGATGGTTCCCGGGAAATAAACAATTACGGGATTATAAAAATAAACCTGCGGATTAAAATAAATTTCAATTAGGGGGGAGAAAAGCAGCAGGAAATAGATAATAAGAAACAGAATTAATTTAAATTTTTTGATTAAGAGAACGGATAACATTCCCAGGGATAAACCTATAATCACCGAGGGGACAATTATAATTAAATAGAAATATAAACCTTCAATTAATGAACAGCTGACAGTAAGGAAGGAATTAATTAATCCGATTAAAAGCGGGATTAAAAGAAATGCAGCAATTGCCGGAAATAAATTGTACCATATTCTTTCATGTTTGCTGGTTAAGGTTTCTTCCGATCTAAGAAAATTTACGATAAAAATCCCCGAAAGGAATACAATTAAAACAGAATTACAAACTGAAAACTCAAAGCTGAAATATCTGGTGAGCGGCAGAAAAATCAGAATTAAATTAAAGACTAAGAGAATAGCTATATAATAGAATAGATGATTGTATGCTTCCGATATTTTCTTAAACCGGCTTCTCTTAATTTCACCCGAGTTATAAACCGTTGCCATGCCGCTGCTGTACTCCCGCTGTTGTTGTTTGAATTAAAAAAACAAAATAATCATACTGAAAAATATTTTAAAATTCCGGTGTCGAAACTCTTTGAATGTCCGCACCGAGCTTACTCAGCTTTTGCTCTATTTTCTCATAACCTCTGTCAAGATGGTATACTCTTAAAACTTCGGTAACTCCTTCGGCTGCAAGCCCGGCTAAAACCAATGAAGCGCTTGCCCTAAGATCGGTGGACATTACTTTAGCGCCGACAAGCTTTTTCACACCTTTTATGATTGCGCTGTTCTCGGTTATATAAATGTCCGCTCCAAGCCTGTTTAGTTCGGGAACGTGCTTAAACCGATCGGCGTAGATTGTATCCATAACTTTGGAAACCCCGTCAGCTAACGACATATAAGCCGTCCACTGAGCCTGCATATCGGTAGGGAAGCCGGGATAAATAGACGTTGCAATATCCACCGGTTTTATAGAATTCTTTGCTGCATCTACGGTTATTAAGTCATTAGTAATGGAGATACTGCATCCGCTGTCCTCCAGTTTCGATATTACGGAATTAATAAACTGAGCATTAATATTTTTAAGAGAAATTTTCCCGTGGGTCATTGCAGCGGCAATAAGCATTGTACCGGCTTCAATCCTGTCATAAATTGTATCAATCTCAGAGGACTTAAGTTCATCCACTCCTTCAATTGTCAGGGCAGATGTATTTATTCCTTCTATTTTTGCACCCATTTTGATTAGTAACTCTGCCATGTTTGTAATTTCCGGTTCAATTGCGGCATTATTTATAACTGTTGTACCTTTTGCCAGGGCTGCGGCCATTAAGATATTTCCGGTAGCGCCTACAGAAGAGATATCAAAATAAATTCTTGATCCTGTCAATCTTTTTGATTTAGCAACGATATATCCTTCGGTCAAATCTATTTCCGCTCCCAATTTTTTCAATCCTTCCAAATGAAGATTAATCGGGCGAGGACCCCAGGCACAGCCGCCAGGTAATGAAACTTTCGCGTATCCAAAGCGGGTAAGAAGAGGGCCCAGCACATAAACCGAGGCTCTCATTTTTTTTACATGTTCATAAGGAGCAGTTTGATTGTTGATGTTTTTAGAATTTAATTTCAAAACATGATTGCTAAAATCCGTTTCAACGCCCAGATGTTTGAGCAGTTTAATCATTGTATAAACATCATTTAACTCGGGAGTATTGTAGAGAATCGAAGTGCCGGAAGCTAGCATAGCCGCAGGCATTAAAGCAAGCGAAGCATTCTTAGCGCCGCTTATATTTATTTCTCCACTTAAAGATTTTCCGCCGTGTATAACAAACTTGTCCAAAATCAGCCTTTCATATTTAATCGTAATTGTTCTTAATCATCCGGAAAAGAACTTAAATTCAACAGATAAACTTAAAAATTGACCGGTGTAAAATCAATTTAACGATAATAAGGGAAGGAATAACTATGAATAGGCTTATTTAGTGCAGGCGATAATTATATATGAATAATTATCGGGCGCTCCCCTTTCTTCAATTAATTTGGAAAGCTTCTCTGATATATTCTTCAAGTTATTTTCCCCGAGGAAAGCCTGAAGTTCGGAATTATTTACAACTCCGCTCACTCCATCGGTGCACATAAAAAATTTAAGGTCATCTTCCGGATCATCGGGCAAACCGGATGTCAGCTTCATTTTACTTAGATCTATCTCTACCGAATTACTATCGCCGATTGCTCTGGTGATTATATGTTTGTTTGGATATGTCTCCGCCTCCTGTATGGTTAAATAACCGTCATCAACTAATTTCTGTATTAACGAATGATCTTTAGTTATCTGCGACAATCTTTTGTTTGAGAAACTATAAATTCTCGAATCTCCGACATGGCCCCAGTATGCATAAATTCCGTTTAAAAATAAAACTTCCGCTGTAGTTGCCATTCCGTTAAGATGTGGACTTCCGGCTGCAGCTTTAATAATAGTTTCGTTTGCATTCGTTACGGCAAGCTTAATTCTTTCGAGGTAGTTGGATGTTGTTAAAGAAGTAAAATAATCGTGTATCGATTCAACGCACATTTTGGAAGCGACCTCACCGGCCCGGCTGCCTCCCAGTCCATCGGCAATTATTGCCAGCAGCCCCTCCGGAATCTCATATACACCCAAGGCATCTTCATTAGTATATCGTTTAAACCCGATTTTCGATAATGTGAAATAATTATACTTCAAATTCGAGATAGTTATTTATTGCTGAATACCCATTTTATAAATAAATCAAAAAAGCCCGCTTTAATATAAATAGTCTGGATCATATAAAACAATGAGGAGACAGGGATTCTTGTTCCTTTATAGTTAAAAATAATTCCTTTATATTTGCCGCACTTAACCGGCACAAAAGGTAAGACTAAAAAATTACACTTAATAAGCTTTTTCAAGTTTTTAAAACCCAAAAACTTTAATTTTAAGCGAGAATGGCGGAATTTGGCAGACGCGCTAGACTTAGGATCTAGTACCGTAAGGTGTCGGGGTTCGAGTCCCCGTTCTCGCACTTAACTGCTAAAATAAAAGAGGCTATATTGGAAATAAATATTAACGAACTGACAGACTCTGAAAAAGAAATCGAAGTCACCCTCCAGTATGATGAGATTAAAAAAGATCTGGAATCTGAGATAAGCAAGCAGACAAAAAAGATTCAGCTGCCGGGATTTAGAAAAGGAAAAGCTCCGGTTGCTTTATTGAAAAAAATTTACGGAGACGCACTTGAGTACGAAGCTTCCGAAAAAGTAGCGAACTCTCATTTCTGGAACGTTGCAAAAGAAAAAGAAATAAATCCGGTCGGCACCCCGCAGTTAACCGATATTAAATTCAATCCGGGTGAAAAACTTTACTTTAAGGTCCGTTATGAAATTATTCCCGAGCTTGAGATAAAAAATTATATGGACCAGGAAATTGAAGTCCCCGGTTTTGAAGTCAGAGAAGAGGACGTTGAACATGAAATTGAACATATTCTGCAGGCAAACAGAACTACTGAAGATGCCGAAATTGTTGGCGACGATAATAATTATATAATTAAAGCCGAGTTCCAAAGGGTGAATGAAAACGGTGATCCTTTTGAAGGAGCCAAGCCGGAAGTTCTCGATGTTGATCTTACAAACCATTCTGTTCAGAAAGAGATTGTGGAGAATGCAAAAGGGAAAAAAGCCGGAGATAAGTTTTCCTTCTCATTTACCGATCAAAGAACCGTTAAGAACAGAGAAGGTAAGGAAGAGACATTTAACGAAACAATTAAATATAATATTCTGGTTAAAGAGATAAAGAAAATTATTCTGCCGGAACTGGACGATGAGCTTGTAAAAAAAGTTACAAAGGATAAAGTATCCGATGTACCTTCTTTCAGAGATGCAGTAAGAAAAGATATTCAAAATTATTATGAACAAAGAAGAGAGGAAATTACACGTCAGAAGCTTATCGATATGATTGTAAAAAATAATGACTTTATTCCCCCCCACTCTCTCGTTCATAATGTACTTGATGATATGCTTAACAAAGAGGAAGAGAATGCAAAAAAGTACGGAGTAAAGAAATTTGACCGGAGTCAGGCCGGCAAAGATCTACATCAGGTAGCGGAGTACCAAGTGAAATGGTACATTATAAAAAACAGTATTCAGAAGAAAGAAAATATTGCCGCCTCTGAAGACGACCTTTTAAAGATGGCTGAAAAAGATACAAAGGAGACAGGCATACCTGTCGAAAAGCTGATGAATTATTATAAATCATCCAACTACGGGGAGAAATTCACGGATAAAAAGTTATTCGAATTTCTTAAAGAAAAAAATTTAGTTAAACAAATCACCCCAAAAGAATCCACAAAAACAGAAAGTAAGGCTGATGATGAACAAAAAATATGAAATATACAACCAGCTGGTGCCGTATGTAATTGAGCAAACCGGCCGCGGTGAAAGAGGAATGGACATTTACTCCCGACTTTTAAGAGAGCGGATTATTTTTATCGGTACTGCAATCGACGATCATGTCGCTAGTTTAACTATAGCACAGCTTATATTTTTAGAAGCCGAAGATTCGGAAAAAGATATTAACTTATATATTAATTCTCCGGGCGGCAGCGTAACTGCGGGATTGGCGATATACGATACGATGAAATATATAAAACCGGATGTTGCCACAATCTGTTGCGGGATGGCTGCAAGTATGGCTGCAATTCTTCTGGCCGGCGGTGCAAACGGAAAACGTACTTCTCTGCCTCATGCAAAAATTTTAATTCATCAGCCGTGGGTCGGAGGACTACAGGGGCAAACTTCGGACATTGAAATACACGCTAAAGAGATGCTTAAAACCAGAGATACATTGTACAAAATTCTTTCCGATCATACAGGGAAATCCCTTGAACAAATTACAAAGGACTGCGACAGGGATTATTTTTTAACTGCCGAAGAAGCGAAGGATTACAGGCTAATTGATAATGTCCTTGATAAACGCATCCCGGCGAAATAATTTTTAACCTCCATAAAAATAAACGGCAATTTTCCGGTAGTTAATGATGGCGGTAAAATATATTTATAATGTAGAATGAACCGGATTTTTTTAATTCTATTGTTCTGTGTTATAAACAATTTTTTATTCTCCCAGAAATTAACGGATGAATTTCAAAGATTTATTAATCAATACAGGATTAATAAAGAAACCCCCTCACTTTCCGCCGGCATTGGTTTTAAAGGAAAAATTTACTGGACAGGGGCCACCGGTTATTCCGATGTAGAAAATTCCGTACACGCAAAAACCGGCACAATATACAGAGTCGCGTCCATTTCAAAATCAATAACTGCCGTTGCCGTAATGCAGCTTGTTGAACAGGGGAAATTAAATCTTGATGAGGATGTAAATAAGTATATCCCCTATTTTCCTCCCAAGAAATGGAGATTTACAATCAGGCAGCTTCTGAATCATACTTCCGGTATTAGAGACTACAGAAGCGGCGAATTCAACAGCAAGGATTTTTATCCGTCGGTTAGAGAAGCAATAAATGTTGTAAAAAAAGATTCCCTTCAGTTTAAGCCCGGGACAAAATATTTATATACAACGTTAGGTTATAATCTTCTCGCAGCAGTTGTTGAAAGCGTAACGGGAATGACTTTCCGGGGTTACTTAAAAAAATTTATTTTCGAACCTCTCGAAATGAATTCAACAGATATCGAATATCAAAGGGAGATTGTACGCAACCGCGCCAGGGGGTATACAAAAAATGTTTACAGAAGGTTGGAAAATGCTCCCCTCGTCGACCTTAGCGTCAAACCTGCAGGCGGCGGCATGATTTCAACTGCCGAGGATCTTATAAAATTCGCGAACGGATTGCTTACCGGCAAAATAATAAAAAGCTCATCACTGGAATCTATGCTTAAACCATCCATAATAAATAAAGATACAGTTTTCTACGGATTGGGATTCCAGATAAGAAAAGATGATAAGGGGCGTTTTTATTTCGGCCACCCGGGTACGGGTACCGGCTTTAAATCCGAACTTGTGATCTACCATGAAGATTCTTTGGCGGCAGTGTATCTTACAAATATTAGGGACAGAAATATAGATAATCCGGCTCTGAGTTTGTCTTCTATCTTTTTGGATAAAACATATCAGGTTCCGAAAAAATCTCTTGCTGATGCGCTGGGTAATCTTACTCTCCGGTCGGATATTGATTCTGCAATGAATGAATGCAGAAGGCTGATATCCGATTCAGGCGAAGTATATGATACTTCAAGATCAGAGCTGCTCCAATTCGGTTACGATTTAATTGAAATGAATAAAATTCCCGAGGCAATTATTTTTTTCAAATCACTAGCAGCACAGTATCCCGGTTTTTCTAAAGCGTATGTAGGTCTGGCAGATGCTTATTATAAGGATAAAAATAAAGGGCTTGCACAAAAACACTACAGGACTGCTGTAAGGCTGGATCCCTTAAATGTATATGCGGCAAATATGATAAGGAAACTCCAAAGTCCTGCCCGAATTCGTTGAACCAGATGGATAAAAAATCCCGCCGTCAAATCAGTTCAAGGTCATAGTTTATTTTTCCTCACATTACCGTGAACTAGTAATTTTTATATTCTCTCCAGGCATATAAGTTAAATTGAAACATGTACTCTTTTTTAAAGTATAAAAATGAAATCATTATTTGATCAATATATGAAAAATTTATTCCTTGTTTTGGAGAAGTATCAAATTATATTAGAGAAATAATTAAGAGATATTAAAACAGGTATTTATATGATCGGAATCAGGTTTAGTGAATATGTCCCGAAGGAAGGCACCGCTTTCGAAAATTTACTTAAGCTGTTTCTTCAGCTTCTTACAATGACATCCGGTGATGTTGCCGAAGCATTGAACTGGCTTACTCAGCTCGATAAGAAATACGGATTAACGAATGATGAATACGGGATGGGAAACTTCATCCAGGAGTTAAAGGATAAAAATTACATTGAAGAAGAGGAGCCGGGAAGCGTTTATAATATAACGGCAAAAACAGAGCAGTCAATCAGACGCCAGTCTCTGGAGGAAATATTCGGCAAATTGAAAAAATCGGGACGGGGAAATCACCGCACGCCATACTCAGGTCCGGGCGACGAGCCAACTTCCGAACGCCGCGAATATTATTTCGGCGATACTATGGAACAAATCGATATGACTCATTCAATAAAGAATGCCCAGATTAATCACGGGATCGATGAGTTCAAGCTTACCGAAGATGATCTTGAAGTAGAAGAAAGAGATTTTAAATCCATAACATCTACAGTTTTAATGATCGATATCTCCCATTCCATGATCCTCTACGGTGAAGACAGGATTACACCGGCTAAAAAAGTTGCGATGGCTCTATCTGAATTAATTACAACAAAATATCCGAAAGATACTCTCGACATTATTGTTTTCGGTAATGATGCCTGGCCGATCGAAATTAAAGATCTTCCGTATCTTCAGGTGGGGCCATATCATACCAATACCGTTGCAGGCCTGCAGCTTTCAATGGATATTCTGCGCCGGAGAAAAACACATAATAAACAAATTTTTATGGTTACCGACGGTAAACCCACGTGTCTGAAAGAAGGTGCAAAGTATTATAAAAACAGTTTCGGCCTGGACAGAAAAATTGTAAATAAAACTCTGGATCAGGCTGCAAAATGCAGACGGCTTAATATTGCGGTTACTACTTTCATGATCGCGCGCGATCCTTACCTGCAGCAGTTTGTAAGAGAGTTTACAAAAACCAATAACGGTAGAGCTTTCTACAGCAGCTTAAGCGGGCTGGGTGATTATAT
>DAISZW010000044.1:0-9173 GCA_036824595.1 Ignavibacteriaceae bacterium | reverse complement strand
ATACCTGATATTCAGACTGCAATTCTTTCACGGCATAATATTATCTTATTGGGATTGCGGGGGCAGGCAAAAACAAGAATTGCCAGGTTGTTTATAAATCTTCTTGATGAATATATCCCGGTTATTGCAGGTACAGAATTAAATGATGATCCGCTGGCTCCCCTTTCCAGGACAGCAAAAGATATTATTTCCGAGCATGGAGACGACACTAAAATTGAATGGCTTCACAGATCGGAAAGATACACTGAAAAACTTGCAACCCCTGATGTAACTGTAGCCGATTTAATCGGTGACGTTGATCCGATAAAGGCTGCCGCTTTGAAACTCCCGTATTCAGACGAACGGGTAATACATTTCGGTTTAATCCCCCGCTCCCACCGTGCAATATTTGTTATAAATGAGCTGCCTGATCTGCAGGCAAGAATACAGGTAGCTTTGTTCAATATTCTTCAGGAGAATGATATTCAGATCAGAGGATTCAAAGTAAGACTGCCGTTAGACATTCAATTTATCTTTACAGCAAATCCGGAGGATTATACTAACCGCGGAGCAATAGTTACTCCTTTAAAAGACAGGATAGACAGCCAAATATTGACTCATTACCCGAAAACAACCGAGATATCCAAACAGATAACTCAACAGGAATCGATGCTTGCGGCGGAACAAAAATGTACAGTTAAAGTTCATCCGCTGCTGGAAAATTTAATTGAACAGATAGCATTCGAAGCCCGGCAGAGCGAATACGTGGATGCAAAAAGCGGCGTATCTGCGCGCTTAACCATCTCTTCTTACGAAAATTTAATCAGCACCGCGGAACGCAGAATGATTATTAATAACGAGGCAAATACGAATGCAAGAATTTCCGATCTTTACGGAATTATACCTTCAATTACCGGGAAGATTGAATTAGTGTATGAGGGAGAACAGGAAGGACCTTCAAAAGTTGCAAATATTTTAATAAGCAAAGCTATAAGAACTATATTCCAAAATTATTTTCCTACTCCGGACTCACTCAAGAAAGCGCAGAACAATAATACCTACCATTCAATTGTAAACTGGTTTAATAAAGGAAATTTGGTAGATATTCTTCATTCATTATCCGACAAAGAGTATGAAAAAGTTCTTGCCGGTGTTCCCGGTCTGCAGGAAATAATAAAAAAATATTTACCAAACGAGGACTACGGCACCCAGCTTTTGTTAATGGAATTTCTGCTGCACGGCCTGGCCGAATATTCGCTGCTCAGTAAATTCAGGCTGGAATACGGGATACAATTTAAAGATATGTTAAGCTCTATGTTTACCATGTCGGAAGAGGATGAAGACCTGGATTCCGATCCCGATCTGTACAAATAATATTTATACTTTTTGTCCCTCTTATCCTGTTTGTTTATATTTTATGCCGATATTTTTATCGGCTTTTTTTTTATATGGATAAAAAAATATTAGAAGACATACGCTGCTGCGTATGCGGCAACAGAGATGTCAACCTGTTTTCTCAAAAATATGAGAAGGATAGTTTTATTGTTGTTGAGTGCAAAAATTGTTCTTTCCTTTTTATTCCGCAGTACTTCAGCAGAAAAATATCCTATGAAGATTACAAGGGGGAAGAAGTGCTTGAACAGGTGAGACAAGGCAATAACTGGCTTAAAATGCAGAGGCACCTTTTAAGATTTAAATTTATAAAAAAATACAAGCCGTCAGGGGATCTATTCGACCTGGGAACCGGATGGGGACATTTTTTATCGACAGGTAATGAATTGGGATATAAAGTTCACGGAATAGAAGTCTCCGAAATGCCCTGTAAATATGCCAGGGAAGAATTAAACCTGCCTGTTGAGAATATAAATTTTTTTAAAATGGAAATTAAGAAGAATGCTTACGATATAATAACAATGTGGGACGTTCTTGAGCATATACCCGATGCCGATGAAGTTATAAGCAGATGCAATCTTATGCTGAAAGAAAACGGTTATGTTATCCTTCAGGTTCCCGAAATTGACAGCACAATTGCGAAGCTCTTTAAGAAAAATTGGAACATGATTAGTTCGGGACATGTAAATCTTTTTTCTAAAAAAACTATAAGAAAATTGTTCGAGGACCGCGGGTTTAAAGTAAAAAAGATAAAGTCTTCTTTTGAATTTAAATTATTCCTGATGTACGTATTGGGTAAAAAGAGAAAATCCGAGGCTGCTAAACAGGAATATTTTAACAAAACAACCGAGAAACCTTTGTGGATGTTAAAAACAATGGTAATTGGACATAATTTAATTTACAACCTGATGTCATTCCTTAATGTAGGCGACGAGATGATGGTTGTCGCACAAAAAGTAAAATCAATTTAATTATGAAACTTAAAGATGTTAAAATTAACTGCAGGCATCTCCGCGGAGACATTCCATGCAAACCGAATAAACTTTACGGCGTTCACTGCTTAGATGAGAAAGGGAGTGACTGCATCTATTACAATCCAACCAAAGAAAAAATACTTATAATTAAACTTGGAGCAATCGGTGATGTCATTAGAACCACTCCTTTGCTGGAGAGCTTGAAGAAAGATTTTCCGCAGGCAAAAATCTACTGGCTGACAAAAACTCCTTCAATTGTACCCGATTCTGCAGATACTATTCTGGAGTTTAATCCGGAGGGAATCACTTTTCTTCAATCATTGGAGTTTGATTACATTTTTAACCTTGATAAGGATAAGGAAGCGTGCGGCCTTACAAATATTTTAAATGCAAAAAATAAAAGGGGATACATTATTAAAGATGGCGTCCCCTATCCTGCCGACAAAAATGCAGAGCATAAATATCTTACCGGATTGTTCGATGACATTAGCAAAAGCAACAAGAAAAATTATATGGAAGAAATATTTGAAATCTGCGGATTTAAATATTCCGGAGAAAAATATATTCTTTCATCTTTTGACAAGTACAGTAATTCATGGGATTTCGATAAATCAAAAAAAATAATCGGGCTTAATACCGGATGCGGGGGAAGATGGACTTCACGGCTTTGGGCAGATGAAAGATGGATTGCTCTTGCAAAATCCCTTTTAGCAAAGAACTATGAGGTAGTTTTTCTCGGCGGCGCGCAGGAAGATGAAAAAAATAAAATGTTTGCACAAAAAACGAGCGGAAAATATCCCGGGCATTTTCATCTTGAAAAATTTATAAACCTGGTTAATCAATGCGACTTAGTAGTAACCGGCGTTACGATGGCGATGCATATAACAATCGGACTCAATAAAAAAATAGTATTATTCAACAATATTTTTAATAAAAATGAGTTCGAGCTTTTTAACCTTGGTGAAATTATTGAACCGTCGAAGGAATGCAAATGCTTTTATAGTCCGGTATGCACTAATCCTGAATACAAATGCATGGAGCATATAGAAGCGGAACGGGTTTTAAATTCAATCGAGCGTCTTCTGGCAGAATGAAAATAACCATTCTTTCAACCGCATACCCTCTCAGAGGAGGCATTTCACATTTTAACGGGCTGCTGTATAAAGAATTATTAAAAAAAAATGAAGTTAATGTAATTACGTTCAGCAGGCAGTACCCAAAGATTTTGTTCCCGGGAAAATCTCAGATAGAAGAGGAGAATGAAATTGAGAAAATACCTTCGGAACAGCTCGTGGATTCAATAAATCCATTTAACTGGTTTAAAATCGGGAACAAGATCAGAAAAGACGGGCCCGATCTTTTAATATATAAATACTGGATGCCTTTTTTTGCTCCGTGCTTCGGCACAATTACAAGGATTGTAAAAAAGAACGAGAAAACCAAAATTCTTGTAATCTGCGATAATGTAATTTCTCATGAACGGAAGCCTGGCGAAATCAGAATCACGCAATATTTTTTTAACAGCTCCGATTTCTTTATTCTCCTCTCGGAGAAGGTAAAGACCGATCTGCTGAATCTTAAACCGAGGGCCGTATACAAAGTTCTGCCGCATCCGGTATATTCAAATTTCGGGGATCCCGTGCCGAAAGACGAAGCAAAGAAAAAATTAAACATCCCGGATGAGAAGCTGATCTTATTTTTCGGTTTTATAAGAGATTATAAAGGACTCGATGTCCTGCTGAATGCAATGCCGCAGTTAAAAGAAAGGATTAATGTGAAGCTGGCAATTGCAGGGGAATTCTACAGCGGGAAAGAAAAATATCTCAGCTTAATTGATAAATTAAATTTAAAAGATCATGTTTATCTTTTTACGGATTTTATTCCTACTTCTGAGGTAAAATATTATTTCTCGGCAAGCGATGCCGTCGTTCTTCCTTATAAAGATGCAACGCAGAGCGGCATTGTTCAGATTGCAATGAATTTTAAAAAACCGGTAATTGCTGCAAATGTAGGGGGAATCGGCGAAGTAGTAATTGATGGAAAGACAGGATACCTTGTTGAGAAAGAAAATCCACGGCAGCTAGCTGAAGCAATAATAAAATTCTACAGCGAAGGGAAAGAAGTAGAATTTATTATGAATATCGAGAAGGAAGCGGAAAAATATTCATGGGAGAAGTTTGTGGAAGGGCTAATAGAATTAGCATCCGGAAAACAGAAACATTTTTAGTCTCAAGTCTTTTTAAATCAGCTTGCCCAGTAAATTACCCCCAGCTCAAACGGATTTATAAGCAAATCATGTTTCGGCAGAATCCTTATTGTAAATCCCTGCTGCCCGCTGTATGACGGTTTAATACACCCTGTGTATTTGTAATTGCCGGATTTATGCTTCACGGTTTCGATTTCCATTTTTACAGTTTCATTGATATGCATTATATTCGGATTTCCAGTTGGACCATAAAATATTTCCACTTCAACATCATCGGGAGATAAATTCCCCAGATTAATTTCAGCTTTTACCGGGAATTCCTGTCCTACAAAAATCTGGTTTAAGTTCCCATTTATTTCGACTTTTACAATTTTTAATTGTCCCCAATTGTTAATTACATTTTCTTTCCATTCCGCTAGTTCTTTTACCCGCTTCCCTTCGTCCTGGCACAATAGTTCAAAATTTTCGTAGGCTGGGACATAATACTTCGTAAAATACTGCTGAACCATCCTATGAGTATTGAAGAAAGGACCAAGTTTTTTCATAGAATTTTTTATTTTAAATATCCATTCGCGCGGCAGATGATCTTCACCTCTTTTATAGAATAAAGGAATTATTTGACTCTCAAGAGTATTGTAAATTTGCCTTGATTCTACCTCATCCTGGTAATCCGGATCGTTGTATTCTTCACCGTTTCCGATTTTCCATCCTACCTCCGGATCAAAACCTTCCACCCACCAGCCGTCAAGCACGCTGAAATTTAAACCTCCGTTTGCAATTATTTTCATGCCTGAAGTTCCGCTTGCTTCCAGCGGCCTTCTGGGATTATTCAGCCAGACATCGCAGCCCTGAACAAGATAGCTTGCAACATTTAAATCATAATTTTCAATAAAAACTACTTTTCTCCTGAATCTTTCTTCTTTTGCAATCTGAAATATTTCCTGAATAAAATGTTTTCCTTCTTCATCCTTTGGATGAGCTCTGCCTGCAATTATAATCTGTACGGGATTATTCTTATTATTTAGAATGTCCGCCAGTCTATCGATGTCTCTGAAAATTAGATTTGCTCTCTTGTACGTTGCGAACCTTCTTGCAAATCCGATAGTAAGTGCCGCGGGATCTAAAACTTCCACGGCAGATTCTGTTTCGGTCTGGCTTCCGCCTCTATTCTTAATTTGTTTAATAAGCCTTCTGCGGGTAAATGCCACAAGCCGTTCCCTGCGTCTTTCATGGATCCGCCAAAGTTCCTCATCGGGAATATTATCAACTCTTGACCATACGGAACTCACTGCCGGATTTTCAATCCATTTTTCACCGAGATACTGCACGAAAAGGTCTTCCATTTCCCTTGAAAGATGCGAACGTGTATGGATTCCGTTTGTTATATAGTCTATAGGAATTTCATTGAATGGAACATCTTTAAAACCGGAGAACCACATTTTGCGGGAAACTTCACTGTGCAATCTGCTGACTCCATTAATATAACCTGCATTGTTAATGGCAAGATGAGCCATGTTGAAAACGCTGGAATCCCTGGTTTTAAAAATATTACCTAATGAATAGAATTCACTGCCGGAAATATTTAATTCATTCCTGTAATAAAAACCCAGATATTTTTCAACAAGATCATTTGAAAAAACATCAATACCCGCCGGTACGGGAGTATGGCTTGTAAAAATATTTGTATGAAAACCAATCTCTTTGGCTTCTCTGAAAGTCAATCCCCGGTCTTGAATCATTAACCGTATACGTTCGAGCGCGAGAAATGCGGAATGTCCTTCATTCATATGACAAACCATGGAATTTATTCCAAGTGCGTTTAAAGTTCTAATTCCTCCTATTCCAAGAACAATTTCCTGTTCCATCCTTGTTTCAACATTGCCGCCGTACAAAGTTTCGGTAATTTTCCTGTCGGCTTCACTGTTGTTTAATACGTTCGTATCCAGCAGATACAAAGGAACTCTTCCGACCTGCACCTTCCACACCTGGAAAAAGACTTCCCGTCCTGCCATCGGCACCGATAGAATTAAATTTTCTCCATTTTCTTTCAGCACTCTTTTCAAAGGAAGATTATCAAAATCATTGGTATCATATTGTTCATGCTGCCACCCGTCGGAATCCAGGTATTGACGGAAATAACCGACTTTATACAGCAGTCCCATCCCGATTAAAGGAATTCCAAGATCGCTGGCTGCTTTCAAATGATCGCCGGAAAGAACTCCGAGGCCTCCTGAATAAAGCTGCATACATTCGGTCAAACCGAATTCTGCGGAAAAATAAACAACATGAAAATTCCCGGGGAGATTAAAATCTTTCTGGAACCAGGTTTTTTCGTAAAGATACTGCTGCAGTTCATTATAAATCCGATCCATATGCGCTTTAAAACCGTCATCATGGGCGGCTTCTTCCAGACGGGCCTGGCTGATTGTTCCCAGAAGCATTATGGGATTATGGTTTGTTTCAACCCATAGATCTCTGTCCAGCCTTCTGAATAATTCAGCAGCTTTGGGAGACCAGCTCCAGTAAAGATTGTATGAAATCTCTCTGAGTTTTTCCAACTCTTTCGGTAATGAGGGAACAACCTGATATGTTCCTAAAAATTTGTACATCATGTACTCCAGACAAAAATCTAAAATTGTATTCGTCAAATATACTGACAAATCGGGCCAGGGAAAATTGAAAATATTAAATAAAACACTTGATTTTATTAGGCAATCGTTATGAAAATTAATTATATTGGTTTGAAAATATTAATTACTATTTCCTGTTCAGATAATGTACAATATTAAGGGAACACACCGCATCTTATCTGTTTATCTAAAACGTTAAACCATGGACGATCGATTATAAAAGGGAGAATACTTTATGAAAAAGATTATCTTTAGAATTATATACTTTGTTATAGGACTTGGAGCACTCGCCTGGTTTCTTATAAGGGTTATTCCAAAGCCAAGCAGAGCAACATACCCATGTCAAAGAGCTGCCTTTCCGATAGCTTCAGGCTTTATTATTTATGTGGCTGCACTGCTCTCTTCCGCATTTGCATTAAACAAATTGAGAAATCAGTGGAAGCTGAAAAAAAATTTTGCTGCTAGTCTGTCTTTAATCGTTCTCATTTTCTCAAGTTTCTTTATCCTTCAATCCGACAGGCCTTTTGTTTACGCCGAATACCAGAATACTCTTGAAGATCCTAATCAGCCGATGGGAATCGGGAAAGGAATTTTTCCAGGCAGAGTAGTATGGGTGCATGATTCCACTGCTGTTAACCACGAATGCACGAATGTAATAGGCGACTACTGGTGGCAGGAGGATAACGTTGATCAAGCTGTTGTTAATAAAATGGTTTCCGATGCCTTACAAACCTTAACCGGCAAAACAACTGATGCGGAAGCATGGGATGCTCTTTTCAGGTATTTTAATATTAAGAATGGCAAAGGCGATACCGGCTACACTTCGGGAGAAAAAATTGTCATTAAAATTAATTTGAATAACGGGACAAGAGGGGATCAATATATAAGATCGGACAACCCGCTGGATACATCGCCCCAGGTTGTCTATGCAGTTTTAGATCAGCTTGTTAATGCAGCAGGAGTTGCACAATCGGATATCGGATTTGGAGATCCGGGCAGAAATGTTGACGATATTTTCTGGGATAATTTTTATCATACTTTTCCGCTAGTAAAGTACTGGGGGGACGGGAACGGCAGAACGCCAATTATTCAATCAACTAATCCTGTCCTTTTCAACAGCGATGGTTCAATGGAAAATTATTTACCGCAATGCTATTTAGAAGCTGACTATATGATTAATATACCGGTGCTAAAACAGCATCACAGAGCAGGAATATCTCTAACTTCAAAAAATCATTTCGGCACCTTCGTACCTTTTATGGGGAGTGCATTTCCTCTTCATTATAGTCTGCCCTGCACCGAAGGAGACGGAACTGTTAATAACGGAGAATACGGTGAGTATAGAATTTTTGTTGATTTTATCGGGCATAAAGATTTAGGAGGAAAAACTATTCTCCATTTGGTCGACGGATTGTGGAGCTCTACAGACTGGGGAGATCCGCCTTACAAGTGGAACATGGCTCCCTTTAACGGACAATACCCCGCTTCCATCTTTGCTTCTCAAGATCCGGTGGCAATTGAATCGGTAGGTTTCGATTTTCTTTACACCGAATTTTATAACGGGAATCCGAGCGGCAAGGCTTTTCCGCAATATTCCGGCGTGGACGATTTCCTCCACCAGGCAGCCGATTCGATAAACTGGGCTGAAGGTATATTGTATGATCCTGAAGGAGATGGTTCTTATTTACCCCGGAGCATGGGAGTGCACGAACACTGGAATAATGCTGCCGAAAAAAAATACGCCCGAAATCTCGGTCTCGATGAAGGAATTGAGCTTTTATATTTGGGCGATAGTATATCGGTAAACGTAGAATTCTCAGCCGAAAATCCTTCCGGTTTTATTCTGGCAAACAATTATCCCAATCCGTTTAATCCTGTAACTACCATAATGTACCGGATAAAGAGTCCCACAAAAGTAGATC
Organism: Ignavibacteriaceae bacterium; assembly: GCA_036824595.1. GTDB lineage: Bacteria > Bacteroidota > Ignavibacteria > Ignavibacteriales > Ignavibacteriaceae > DATKLQ01. The sequence goes on along the minus strand of DAISZW010000044.1, from coordinate 70 downwards.
TAAAAGTTTATAATTCGACTGGGAAAGAGGTGCGGACCTTAATTAATGATCATAAAAATACCGGGATTTA
>DAISZW010000005.1:47024-48547 GCA_036824595.1 Ignavibacteriaceae bacterium | reverse complement strand
AAAACATGGCCTACTGCAGGAGGCGCTGATAAAAATTGTGAATAAATCGGGTCATCATTTCTTGAATTATACACATATCCCATATTAAGGGAAGTATCACAACCCAAATAATCATCGAAAGGAGTCCCGAGATCCTGATCTACCCATTGAACCAGGTACATACTGTCAATATGAGAATCCGGAGTTGAAAATTCGTTCCCTTTATAAATAATCCTGGCATGTTTGAAAATAACATTTCTTAATCCCCTGTAAATACCGGCTTCTGTATTACCGGAATATGCCCAGTATGTTTCCTGCATTTCCAGACCGATTGATGGTGAAGCATATAATGTCATAGACCTGGCATCATTATAATTAATCCAGATTGTTTGAGATGCCCCGGGAATTCCGGGAACATCTGCATCAGGTTCATACTTACCGTTTTTATTCACATCATAATATGGAGCTCCCCTATCTGCAGGCCATGCATTCCAATCTTTTTCATATTGGTTATAAATAGCGTTTATCATCGAATCGGTTACCAATTTTTCCGGAACATTGAAAAAATTAGAAGCATCATCGGTCAGATCAATCTCCTTAAAAAAAGGCATTACCCTGAACAATCTTGAAACCGGTTTATTTCCATTTCCGTAATCCGATCCGTTAACTCTAACCATAACGGGGTTTTCATCAAAAACTTTTCCTCCCCACAATAAACCCTCACAAAAAATAGCACCCGCAGTTCCCTTGGGAAATGAGCCGTTCCAGCTTTTTTCATGACCGGGGAAACCATATAGCCAGTCATGATATCCATCGCTGCCTACCCAGGAGGTAATATTATTAACATCAATAATGCTTTGCTCAGGATTCTGGCTTCTTAACGGTGAGATTATAAGGAATGATAAAATTATAATTCTGGAGATAAGGAAATCTGATTGAAATTTGACTCTCATAAAGCCCCCGTTCGAACTTAATATCCCTGACTATTATAAAAATTAACTTATGTTCGGATAAGAATCAATAGGATAAATAATAATTAAGATGATCTTAAAATATATTCACTTTGCCGAAGCTTCCAGTTCAGTAAATAAATTTTGGGCTTCTTTATTGGAAGGATTGTTTTCAAGAATAATTTTCAGCTCCCTGACTGCATAAGCAACCATTTTCAAATCCTTATAGGCAAGAGCAAGGTTATAATGAATTTCTTCCAGCTCAGCAGTGTTAAAGCGAACTGCATTTTCCGGTACTAGGCAATACTTCAGAAAACGGACGGCAATTTCAGGTTTATTAAGATTCATACTTGTCAGTCCTAATTTATACCTAATTGACGGCTCTTCGCTTAACCTGAATGCCTGCAGATAATATTCTTCCGCCTTTCCGTACATCTTTAAATTATAATATAAATCTCCTTTAAGCTTAATAATAAAAGGATTATCCTCATCGGTCACCAGTATCGCATCATATTCTTTAAGTACTTTTTCGTGATTATTATTTTTTTCATACTCGCCTGCTGCCTGAAGATGCGCTTCAGCCCAGGACATTTC
>DAISZW010000005.1:22987-46924 GCA_036824595.1 Ignavibacteriaceae bacterium | reverse complement strand
CCGGAAAGTTTTTTCCGCATCTGCCAGGGGAATATTATATTTCTGCGACAAATCTTTAATTACTTTATTGAAATCGGAAGGTGCTCTGAATCTTAATCCGTCGAGGTCCCTGGCAAGAATAAATTCTTCTTTCGTTTTCTTTTGATCTCCTAATTTTTCATAGCATTCTGCAAGCTCGTAATGAATAATTGCCGCTGCCGAATCGATAGAAAGCGCCTGCTTGAAAAATTCTAATGCAGAATTGAAATCATTATTTTTTTTAGCTTCAGCTCCCGATTGATAAAAATTCTGCCGGTTTTTCTTAAGCTGCTCATTTAATTTTTCCGAATAGATCGAAACAAACGGCAGCAAATCCCTTTCGTTGGTTACAAGAGTAGATATCAAAACGGGGATTTTATGCTGCTGTGCAGTTTGTATTATTTCCTCATAATTTTTTTTGAAAGATTCTTTTGCGGTTAGGTAATCATCGCTGTTGTACTCTATTGAATTATTAGCAGCCATCTGCTCCATCAATAATTTCTCCTCCTCATCAGCCTGATCTTTAAATAATCCGGTAACGGAAGCAATAATGTCCTTGAGCAGGAGAAAAGTTTTGAACTGCTGCAGCCACAAATAGGTTTTTATAAGCTGCCTGTTCTTCCCGATAGAAATGGCAGAACCGACGCCGAATGCACCGTAAAATTCATTCTGGCCCATATAAATGATAAAAAGATCCGGCTGATATTCCGATAATTCATTTGCAAATTCCGAAACCGTGTAGCTATTAGTTGCTGCGATTGCGGTGTTAATAACTTCAATATTTTTACCGGGAAGAGAATTTTTTAATATTGTTCTTAGAAATTCGGTCGGGATAGCGTTATATTCGAAGGGAAAGCCTGCCGTTGTTGATTCGCCGAAACAAAATATCCTTAAAGTGTTAGGATGTTTCTCTATCTCAAAAAAATCATGCGAGCCTTTCCTGTAATAAAGGCGGTCTTTATCAAAGTACCTCTTCCCCACTAGCTGGTTCATAGTGTAGAATTTTTGTCCGCCCCGTTCAACTACAGCAACTATGCTTAAATCGTTTCCGTAATCTGTTATTCTTAAAATAAGCTCAGCCGAGAGCAGCAGCATGAAGGGTATAAGGACAAGGATAAGATAAAAGAAGCTTTTTTTTATTTGCATCGGGAAGAATTACCGTAACTTTTACTTTAAAATAAAAAGTGCGGTTAACCTATTTCAGGCAACCGCACTTAAAAGAATTTTTTATCTCAAATTAGAATCCCATTCTAAGAGAGAATATATTATTAGCATCGAAATATTTTACAGGCAGATATGCATAATCAAGAGAAACATTGATGTCTGTAAATTCCATGAAGTTTATACCGACTCCAAGCGAATAATCCTGGAATATATTCGGTACTTCATCGTCTGATTCAGGAGAGAACAAATAGCCGCCGCGGACGAAGAAGATATCTTTATATGAATATTCCAAACCGGCTTTGTAATTGTCAAAAGTGTAATTGTTGTTTACAAAAGAACCGGCAATAGTCAATTTATTTTCTTCATCAATATTTCTAATATAGGAAACACCAAGAGCGATTTCCGAAGGGAGTTCAGCAGACTGAGCGCCTATCTGATAAAAAGTTACATCTCTGTTTTCCTGCAGTGCGCTGCCCTGAACCCACAATGCTGTTCCGTCATACTCCATTGTAGTACCAAGGTTCTTTACAGCAACACCTACAGATAATCCGGGCAGTTCAAAAAGATTTCTGTACTGAACACCAAAGTCCAGACTAAGACCGGTAGCGCTTACTCCTGTCCAGCTTTCGCTGATTACATTTACGTTGGCGCCAATGGAGATACGGTCGCTTAACATCTTGGAATAAGTTAATCCGATTACAAAGAATGTAGGACTGATAACCTCGCCTGTTCCGTCGGGAGCATCTAGCGTAGTAACGTTAATATCGCCGATGCTCAAATCCCTGAAAGATACACCAAGGGTACCGAATTCTCCAAAATTTCCGCTGACTGCAGCAAAGCTCATGCTCATATCGGCGATATACTGTCTATAAGAGAACATAGCGTTTGCATCATTGCCGCCCACAGAAACTCCGGCGGGATTCCAATAGATAGCTTCCAGCCCGGAAACCAATGCCACATCCGCACCGCCCATTGCTACATACCTGCTCCCTATAGGAATTCTTAACTCAGGTGCTGCAGCTGTACCGGCCCTGTTCTGACCACCGCCAAACGCCTCAACAACAAAGCAGATTAAAATCAATGGGATCAAAAATAATCTGTTAAAGTGAATCATAATTTCCTCCGATAATAATTAAATTTTTATAAGAGTCCCGGTCAACACCGGGACTGCTTTAAATATCAATATACTTTCAATATCTGTTCTTCTTGAACAACCGCTAACTTCAATACTTTGGTTGCACCTAAGTCGGGCATGTCAATATGAACGATGTATATACCGCTAGCAACCGGATAGTTATCATTATTCTTAAGATCCCAGGTAGTACGTTGATTCGTTGCGGGATTAGAATCGCTATGATGCAGCGTTCTTACCATTACACCGGCCAGATCAAAGATCCTTATGGTAGCTCTGCTCGGTAAATGGCTGAAGGTCACATATTTAACATCTCTTGAAGTTTCTCTGTAATGCGTTCCGTAATAAGGATTAGGAAATACATTAATTTTTTCAACATCCACTTTTGCTAAATCTGCATTGTTTGTTTTTGGAGCCGGAGCAGTAAATGTGAATACATCAGCAGGTAAATTTGCATAATTAGGTATAATACTGAAAACCTGGCCATCTGCAGCTTCAAAACCATGTGTACCGCGCAATAAAGGCCACATTGAATAGAGTATTGGCATGTCACCGGCATCTCCCAAAATAGACTTTCCCGTATAAAATGGATCGGGATCTTCAGTATACGGTGTATTGAAAATGAATAGATATTCCCGATCAGCGTCATCTGCCGTAGGCTGCCAGAGCGAATTAGCTGCCGGAACTCCATTTTGTTCGACATAAGCCACAGCCAATTGTCTTTCCGGGTTGGAATCAACATCCCAAACTGTAAAATACTGCGGTGCATAATCCTGATATGAATAATTCGGAGTTCCGCCTCTTAGATAACGGTATGCCTTCTGACCATCCGGATTACTTCTAAATCGAATTTCAACCTTTACATATTGATCGGCAGTAACATTGCTTCCAAAGAAGTTAGCGCCTATACCTAATCCGCCGAAAAATACCTCAAGTCCTGCATCTACACCCGTAAACCATCTATCGGCGGAAGGGCTAAAAGTATAAGTATTAACCTGAACGGGAGGTCCAATTACTTTGGTTAAAACTCCTTTAATAACGGGATAGACTTCATCACCGCTCTGGTTAGCTTGGTTCGAGATTTCAACATTGCCAGTTGTTATATCTGTTACAGACCAAGTACCATCAGATGAAAATGTCACTTTATATTGATCACCTGTTGTCAAAGTCGGATCAACAATTATTGGAATAACACTTCCATCACTTCCGCCTTCGTCGTGTGTCACTGTTAATGTATCTCCATAAACGGAACTATATACATCACCAGGATTAGGAGACTGCGGTACACCGACAGCTATAACGACTGCCGATTGTAAAGCATGGAACGGCAGTAAAGGATCGGGGCGATAAGCATAGGGAACAACAGCGAAGTAATATTCCTGGCCATTGCGTAAAGGTTGATTACCTCTAAAAGGATCTTTAGTTATTTCGAAATAACGTTGTATACCTTTATCAGTCCCCCTTTGTGTGATAACCGGCAGCAGGACTCCGGCTTCTTCCACTGTATCAAGAATTGTCGTAATGCCGTTTATCAAATCGAATGTATTTAATAAAACACCTTCTGAAAGTGTTGCTGAAGCATTAGGCAGTTGATAAACATTATATCCTTCAAATTTATATCCCTGGCTGGAGAAATCTTCAATTTTTTGAACGGATGTTTGATCACTTCCCCATTCCAATATTATCTTATTTTCTAACTGAACAACAGTGACATTAGGTGGTAAAAGAGTAGGTAATTGAAATAATTGATCAAATACTATTTGAGCTGTTGCATCATTCTTCTTCATATTAGTAACATTTGCCAAATTATCTGCACCGCCCAAACCGCCGACTAATGCTATAACTACCTGCGCTGTATCACCTAATCTTATATCAACAGGTCCATTAATAACAAGCAGTCTTCTATCACCCGAGGAAGAATTCGGGGGTCCATCTATTTTACCGGTACCTGCTACAGGGTCACCTGCTAGCAGGTATATACCTACACCTGGTATTTCATCTCTTACAGACTCCGGGAAAGGAGTCCCGTCAGGTTTTAAACCCTGCATGTAGTTATAATATTCGAGTGCTCCCTGGTAATTGTAATCCGGGTCGCTCCAATCACCGCCTGCAGCATAATAAATTGCAGAGCTCATGGGTTTTGCATTTACATACTTGTATCCTTTTCTCCACTGCAAATTAAAGATAGCGCTGTCATTAGGATTTCCCGTAAATTGGGATACACCCTGCAGATAGTCATAACCTATGGCAGCGGGAGCTAAACCTATTCCGCCGTAAGTCGCATCTTCTGCTGTAGCGTTATAAGCATAACCCATATTCAATGAAGTATCGCAGCCCATAAAATCATCCGTGGCAGTTCCAACGTCAGGATCACACCACTGCATGAAATAAAAATCCGTGATAATAGAATTAGGAGATGATCTGGGAGTTCCTCTATAGATCAAATCAACTTTCTTATAAATAACATTTGCTAAAGCTCCCGTATATGCATACGCCCAGTAAGTTTCCCTTACTTCAAAACCTATAGGAGGACACTGATATAAAGTAGCAGATAATGCATCATCATATGCAATAAAAACAGATTGTGATGCTGCCGGGATCCCCGGGATATCTTCACCGCTTTCTCCATAAATTCCGTTTCCGTTCAGATCCGGTTCATATATTCCGTTTGAGTCTGCATCAAGATAAGGAGCTCCGAAATCTGCCGGCCATTCGATCCAGTCAGCTTCATACTGAGCTTTTATAGTATTAATATCACCTTCAGAAACCGAACCGAGTGATTTATCAAAAAAGCTGGCAGCATCGTCGGTTAAATTGCCGGTTTGGAAATCGGGTCTTACCCTGTATACTCTCGGTTCATCAAAAACCGATCGACATCCTGAGCCGTAATCATTTCCATTAACCCTGATCACGGGCGTTTGTCCGTCATCAACCCTGCCGCCCCAGACAATTCCTTCGGCAAATACGGCACCAACCCCGGTTCCTTTAGGATAAGCTCCATTATATGAAGAAGCTACAACCCAGTCATGGTATCCATCTGAACCGATCCAGCAAGTCATGCTGTTAATATTCAACACACTTTGAGCGGGGCCCTGTGCTGTTTTACTTAAACTTCCTCTATTTCCTTTTTTATCCTTTTCCTTTGCAGAAATGTTCAAAGGATTGGCAATCAGGAACGTCAAAAGCAAGATTAAACTTAGATAATTGAATTTTCTCATATAAAAAAACCTCCGCAATTTTTTATTATTTCATGAGGTAAACTTGTTCATATTAAAAATTAACCAGGACACCTGCACGAAGCTGCCTTGGAGCCGACCACATGTCAACCGTCATGATTGACAATGCGGCCTGTCTGTTTTCAAGATTTATAGCTCTGTACAAATCTTTGAACCTTTGAGAATATCCGGCAGCTGCCTGAGAACCTAAGAATCCATCATCATAACCGTTACCGGTTCTGTCATAAACATTTATAACATTTTTAGTATTCAGCAGGTTCTGAACATATACATAGAAATTAACGTCGAATTCAGAGATGTTAACTGTTTTATCAATACGAAGATCTAGGTTATAAAACCAGGGGGTTCTTGCCTGGTTTACCGGACCGGTAGCCCTTCTGCCTCTTGTATCCAATATATTGATTAAACCGCCTGAGTAAGCAGACTGCTGTCCTAAACCGGTAGCATCTACACCTTGAGCCTGGGTAAAAGGATGTCCGCTGTTAAATGTAAACAGAAGATCGACGCCTAATTGTTCCAGGATCGGACCGCCGTCCCCCTCTTCAAATCTATAGTCTAACAATATGGAACCTCTGTGCGTTTGATCGTATTGAAGCGGCAGAAGAACTGTAGGTGTTTGATTATTGATTTCAACAGATCCAACACTGCTGTTCCAGAATGAGTTCGTCCCTTTTGAATCTGAAAGAGTGTAGTTTACTTCTGCTCTAATTCTTTCAACTCTTCTAATTCTTAAACTTAATTCAATACCTTTGGTAGTAGAGAAGTCCTGGTTAATAAATGCGGAATATTGACTTTTCTGTGCACCAGGCAATGTTTTAACTATTCCATATTGAATCTGGCCTTTAATATCTTTATAGAAAGCAGTTATATCGAAAGCTGCAAAATCGGTAAACTGCTGAGTGAACCCGATCTCATACTGGGTGGTTCTTATAGGTTCCAGGCCATATGCAATCGGAGTTGTATATAAGTTCCTTCCCGTTACCTGAGTAGTAGCCTGGAAAATCCCTCTGTAGGCTACATCTAAGCTTGGGTTCTGAACAAATTTTCCAAACTGCAGATGGAATACCGTACGATCGGTAACAGGGAACGAAAAACCTAATCTCGGAGAAACGTAGCTGTATGTGCTGGTTTTAACTAAGTCATTTGTTAAATGAGTATCATTATCTACTGTAGGCAGTTTTGGATTTATCCATGACCAGCTGTCCATATCAATATAATCGAATCTCAATCCGGCATTAATAATCAGATCACTCATTTCCAATTTATCTTCGATATAAGCAGATGCCAGAACCGGGTTTTTAGGAGCAAACGGGCCGGAATCAATAGAATTTCCCAAGAGATCATAACCCCAGTTATTAAAAAGTGTGAATGCTTGATTTTGGAACAGATATTGGAGTGAATCCGGGTTTCTTGACAGATCAGGATTTCCTCTGATTAAAGTAAGAAGCGAAGTAGCACCTAAAACATTGTATCTTCTAATTGTCCAATATTGATAAGAACCTCCCGCTTTTAAGGCATGACTGCCGATCTGGCTTGTGAGTGCAAGAGAACCGCCAAGATAGTAGCGATTATCTTTTACATAATTGGTTGTAAGATCACCATTTCGGGCAAACGGGAATCCATAAAAATCGTATGCATTGGGAGGGGTATTATAATCATGATAAACCCATCCATATTGAGATCCTTTCAAGCTGTCGTTGTAAGATAGATAATCATCCTCATAATAAGGATCATATATCTTTGAACGGTTATCGAGGAAATTGAAATTTGCCTCAAGATATGTATTTTCAAGGATGAGATAAGTTGTCTTCAGGTTCAATAATAAATTACTGAAATCCTGATGAGGAAGCCTTCCAAGATTATATAAATTCGATATATCAAGAATATCCGGGATATCATTATTTGCAAAAACGAAAGCGGGATCCACCTGATCATTAGCTCTTTTCCTTCCCCATGTAAAAGCTCCCGATAATTTCAACATTAATGGTTTTAAGTCCAGAAGAGCAGTACCGTTAAAGGTATACCGCTGCTGCATTCTCCCCGGGACAGAACCGCCGTCCCACTTCAAGTATTGATATTCATTTGTATTGCCTCCGTAAAGGCCTGAATCATATACTTTAGTAGTATCGTATAAAGCTCCGTCGGAAAAGGCAACCGGGTTGCCGGAGAAGAACATAGGATCGTAATCGCGTGTAAAGAAATTCTCGCCGGATAAGAAAAGTTTCAATTTATTAGAGAATAAAGGTCCGCTTGCCGTTACGACATAATCGGAATAACCGTAAGAGTATGTTCCAAGGAATTTATCCGGAGAATTTGCATTTCCAAAATTATCAGTTTCTGCCCTGATGGAAAAATGGTATTCATCTGTGCCGGTTTTAAAATCGGACTGGATAATTCCTGCATTTGCATTCCCGTATTCCGCAGTATATCCGCCCGCTTGAACCAATACCTCATGCAGAGCGTCGGGAACAATGGTAACAAGAGTACCGCCTCGCCTGTTAAGAATATTTTTAATATCAGCACCCTCCAGGAGATAACCGGTTTCATCAGACCTGCTGCCGCGAATGAATGTCATTTCATTCTGTCTGACTACCCCGGGCTGCAGTGCAACTATTTCGTTAAGATTCCTGGTAGGCAGATTACCAATATCTTCTGAGGAAACAATTCTTATCGCATTTGTAGCACTCTTCTCAATTAAAGGTTTCTCCGCAACAATTATTACCTCTTCGGTCGCAATCGATTCGGACGGCAGGTTGAAATTTATTTCTTCAGTTAGCCCGGAAGTGATTCTAACTTTTTGCATAGTCACTTCCTGGTAACCTATATAAGAAGCCCTAAGATTATATTCACCTACGGGTATATTAAGAATAGTATAATCGCCGTTGACATCCGTAGCTGCTCCATAATTAGAACCGACTATTATTACGTTGGCTCCAATTAACGGTTCCTGGGTTTGTATATCAATTACCTTTCCGCTAATTCTTCCTGTTTGACCCATGGTCACTGAAGTAAGAACTAACAGCATGGATAAAACAGTAAATATCTTACGTTTCATATTTATCCTCCTATATTTTTAAACTTTTATTAATCATCTGTAAATGTTTTCGTGGCAATCCCACTCTGCACGCCATACAAAACAGATGTATATCTGCCTGAACCTGCAACAGTTACGGCTAAGGTGGCAATTAGATTTCCATCCGGTGAATTCAGGTTCATACTGTAATTACCTGGAGCAGGAAGCATCATACCAATGCTGGATCCGTTCTCTAAAGGTGCATCATGAAGATCTATCAAAGTATCTATAGCTCCTGAAATATCTATTTCCGCCACAAGTGAATCGGTATGGCAGTTTACAAAACCGATAAAAGCAGAATCAGGATAGAATAAAGTTTTTCCCTGATCGGTGCCTCTCTGCTGCCATGTATATCTCAAATTAGTTTTTAATATATCCGTCACTCCGGAATCGGAATTAAAAATATATAACCTATATTTTCTTTCGCTGTCAAGAGTTTCAATAAAAAGTTGATCAGGGGCGCCGGCAAAATGCAGGATAAAGCTTTTTGAACCGGACGGTATGTCCATAAATGCCTGCCCCTCAGCAGGAGACTCAGCACCTAAAGCTATTTGATAGGTACCGACTTCTGCACCTTCGGAATTTAATACAGTAACCGACTGTACATTCGAACCCGAAGCAATGTTTGCTATTTTAAGCAGACTATGAAAGTCAAAACTTGCGTCTATATTCTGTACGCTCGTGTCCACACAACTGCTTAAGAAAAGCGCTAAGCTTACAGAGATTACGTAAAGAAATTTATACTCATGAGCTTTGCTCATAAAATACCTCCTTCGCATTTTATTTTACTAAATAAGGAAAGTTTAATGTAAATCATAGGTTTTTTTTGCTGGTGAATATTTTGAAAGGTTTAAAGAAAAGGGCGGTAGAATTTTTATCCATAACTCTCTCCAATTATTTATCTAAAAATTCTCTTAAAAAAAAGATAAACTTGTCAGAAATTTGCTCTCTTGATAGAACTATAAGAAGTGATCTCGTACTTAAGCATTTAGAAAGTAGAGTAAAAACTAATTATAGCAACCTCTGTAAAAGTTTAAATTATATTGATATTTAAAATCTAATTATCTAACGTCTGAAAAAACATTCAAAAAAGCAACACCTTGCTTTATCATGCATAAAAATTTAATAATTTTCTATTCAAGTTCAAATATAAAATAGTCAAATATAAAAATATTTTAGGTGTATTAAGGTTAATTTAACTACTCCTAATAGAACATCCTTATGGAATATTTTAAATTCACTTTTTATTTTCAAGATTTTTCAAACAAGATTCAATACTAATTTCTTCGACCAAAACTCCGCTGAAAATGTCCCCTATCTTCTCCAATCTTTTATGAATAGTTTTGATATTGAATCTTTCAGGATTAAGCCCGGGCTTTACCTCATCCCACATTAAGGGAGTAGATATAGGTGCATTTCTTCTGGGCCTAAGGCTGTATGGTGCAGCCAGAGTTTGTCCCTGCCTGTTCTGCAGATAGTCCAGGTAAACTTTACCTATTCTTTTATCGGGATTTCTTTCCAGGCTTGTTATTTTAGGAATCCTGCCGTTGATTATCCGGCAGATCAAATGGGTAAAGTTCCGTGCAATTTCGTAGTCGTACTTAGCTTTAAGGGGAATGTAAATATGCAGACCGGTTGCCCCCGAAGTTTTACAAAAAGACTTTGCTTTAGCTTTATCTAAAACCTCCTTTGCCACGATAGCTGTTTTTACAACCTCATCGAAAGAAATTTCAACCGGGTCTAAATCAATTACTGCATAGTCGGGATTATCGATAGATCCGACGCGTGAAAACCACGGATTGATCTCAATGCAGCCGAGATTGGCCATATAAATTAAAGCAGCTTCATCATTGCAGATAAAATATTCAACATTTTTTTTATTGGTTTCGGAATAGATCTCCTTAGTTTCAAGCCAGCCGGCAGTAAGCTGCGCAACGTTTTTCTGATAGAAGCTCTTTTCTGCAATACCGTTAGGATGCCTGTTTAATGATTCCGGCCTCCCTTTTAAATACGGCAGTATGTACTTAGATATTTTCCTGTAGTAATCTATTAAATCTCCTTTAGTGTACCCTTCGCCGGGCCAGAATACTTTATCGAGGTTTAATACTTTTATTTTTTTTCCGCCAATAAATAAGGTCGATTCCTGTTCGTCATTAGATCCGCTTTCAGAATTTTTTAGTTCCATCTCTTCGCTAGTTTTTTCGCGGACAACTTCCTTGGGATTTTTATCTTCTCTCATCCCCAGAAATACCGGCTGCCTCATCGCACCTTCTTCAGTCCATTCCGAAAATTCCACATCGCAGACTAGTTTCGGAATAACCCATGTTACGGCGGTATTCGTTTTGGGGGGGATCTTAAACGGTGAAACTTTTGTGACCAGAGGCTTTAGTTTTGAATAAATGAACTCAAGATCGTCCTGGGTAAATCCGCCGCCGGTATGGCCGATATACAGAAATTCCTCTCCGCTGAATACCCCTAATACCAATGCGCCGAACTTATCCCTGCTTCCTTTCGGTTTGGTGAATCCTCCGACTACAGCTTCCTGCCTTAGTTTTGTTTTTATCTTAAGCCATTCCCTGCTTCTTTTGCCGATGTAGTAGCAGCTGTTTATTTCCTTTGCCAAAATCCCTTCAAGCTGTTTTTCCAATGCAATGCTGAAAAAATCTTTTCCTTCACCCTGAATGTGATCGTTATACTTTATGTTGTGAGTCTCCGGCAAGATTTTTTTAAGAATCTCTTTTCTTTTCAGCAGAGGGACGGAAGTTAAATCATAACCATCCAGGTAAATTATGTCAAAAACATAATAGATTAAATTTCCGTATCCAGTCCGCTGATAATTCTGAAGCAGCTGAAATTTCGCTCTTCCTTCCGGATCAAGTATTACTATTTCTCCATCCAGTATAATATCGGAGTGAATATTTCTTAGAAGTGAATCGGCAATGACGGAAAATTTTTTGTTGAAGCTGTTTCCATTGCGAGAATAAAGGCTGATGCTTCCGTTTTCTCCGCCGGAGGCGGATCCGCCTTTGGCGGAAATCTCCGCAATTGCACGGTAGCCGTCCCATTTAATTTCATATATCCAGTTTTCTTTTTTAAATGATCTGTCGTTTTCAGAATGTTCTATCCAGGAAGGATCGGTTAATGTGGCGAACATCGGTTTGATATTATGAGGCATTTTCTTTTTTACTGCCTCTTTGAGGTCTGCTTTAGAGAGTTTATTTATAAGCGGGACTTTTTTTTTTCTCCGTCTGTATCAACTTCCTGCAATGTTTTATCGGAAAGAACCGATTTTTCATCCTGAAGAATATCTTCCGTAGTAACAAATTCATCCTTCTTTTTGATAAGAAGCCAGGAATTTTTTTGACCGGTTTTAAATCTCACCAATGCAAATTCACCTTTCAATTTTTTTCCGTTCAAAAGAAATTTCAAATCACCTTTTTCCAGTCCTTGCCTAAGTAATTTTTCATTTTCCTTTCTGTCCAGAACACCTTTAGCTTTATATGTTCCGTTATCCCAGACAATCACTTTCCCCGCACCGTACTGTCCTTCAGGAATTACTCCTTCAAAGTCCTTGTAGCCAAAAGGATGATCTTCAACCATCATAGCGAGCCGTTTTTCCTGCGGGTTGAGAGTCGGGCCTTTCGGTACAGCCCAGCTTTTTAATACACCGTCAAGTTCCAGACGGAAATCGTAGTGAAGATTTGTTGCGTCATGTTTCTGGACGACAAAAAATAATTCACGGCTTTTAGTTTTCTCGGAACCTTTCGGTTCGGTAGTCTTTTTAAAATCCCTTTTCTTTTTATATTCCTGCAATCTCATAATTAATAATCCCGCTTTTATAAAAAAGATACAACTTAAGTTATCTATTTCAAAAATACGCGGATGTGATTCTTACAGAAAGCTTAACTCCAGTCTATTGCTGCATTTTAAATAGTTCATCTCACCCCGCAAACTCTGTTGAAAGATTTTCTATTTTCAAAGAATTTTATTAGCTTATATGTATGTCAGATAAATAACTTTTATGAGTTCAAATAAAATATATAGTAAATATTTTATCAAGGATTCCAGGGGATATAATATTATCCGCAAATTCTACGACAGGTACAAAGACGAATTCCAAACAATTGCATTTAACAGCTTCGACAGCCTGATTAAACATATTACTATTAATATCAATACTATAGAGCTGCCCAAGGAGACCAGGAATGAAGAAGCATATATAATCGGTTTTATAAAAGTGCAGTGCAGGATGCTTGTGGATCAAATATCGAAACTAAACAGTTCCGGAAATGGAAGTGATGAAGCAGGGAACAGTTTCTTTAAAATCCGGGAGGCATTTAAAGGGATTAATGAATTTAAGCTGCGGCTGGATCCCAAGGAACTTGAGATTTTTAATTCCCTTATTGATGAGGAATCGAAGGAAGAATTAACTGAGGAAGGAATTAATACGAGTGCGTATGACAGCATTGTAAAGAAACTAAGATCGAGGTTTAATTCTTATTTAAAGGAGCTCGGCTACAAGTACGAAAGCTTCTTTCCGGAAAAGAAAATTGAACCTTAAAACAAAACATAAATTCAACAAGCAGGTTTAATAAAACAGATGGAAGGAAAATTTTTAGGAGCGTACATTGAAATTCTAAGCGGGAAATCCGACCATTTATCTTTTGAGACCATTTCAACATATATAAACTTCTTCAGGCTGTTAAGCCGCAAGGAAAAAAAATTCATTGAGGACCATCTTCACGACTGCACGGAATGCAGAGATAAATTCAACGACACTTATGATGAAGAATTTGAATTTGACGAGGCAAAAATATCCGCAGTTTTAAATCCTGAACCTTCAATATTCAAATCCGACTATAATTACAGCTCCGCGGACGGAACAATAAGGGCTATTTTCCGGCCGGAAACCGATATTAATCTTACCGTATGGGATAAACAGGAGCCTGGTTTCCAGCAGTATTTTTTGGTTTTTAACAGAATCCAGAAGGAAGGTAAAGACCAGAATTTAAGAATTATCATACCGGATTCAAACATAATATTAAGAATTGTCTCTCCGGTTGCAAATAAAAAATACAAACTCCCTACTGCATGGAAGCTTGATATTTCTTCCATTAAAGAATTAAATGTTGAAATAATTCACCGGCACTTTGAAGAGCCTGAGAAGAAAGTCGTACACCGTAAATCAAATCTGATCCCTATACTTAAATATGCCGCTCTACTGGTTTTCTTAATCGGATCAAGCATAGGATTATATTTTATCCTTGCTCCGGCCGATGATATTGATACATTCCTTGAGGAAAATGTTCAATCCCCTCCTACGAAAACAGAAATAAAGCCGGATTCTCTTCCTGCGGCAGATAAAAATAAACCCCCTCAGAAAGAGCAGACTGCGGCTAAAGATTTGGCAAGTTACACCTCAAGCGGCGAACTTGAAAATATGATTAAAAGGGATACCGGTAAAAAGATAAGGATAATTTCCCCTCTTCCCAACGATACTGTAAAAAAGCATCTTGAATTTGAATGGACTCCGCTTTCCGGACTGAATGAATATACTCTTACAATATTCAATAATAAAAATGAAGAGATCTGGAAAAGAACGCTCACGGATGCCAAGGTTGATATTCTGCAAAAGCTGAAACCCGGACGCTATTACTGGCAGATAGAAGTAAACGCGGAAACAGAAGCAACTGGAAGATTTTATATTAAATAAGAACTAAAAAGTTTTTGGGGCAGAAGTGCTGCCCCTGAAAATTAATTTACCGATACATGGGGCTTAATTTTTTCCTCTAAATACTTTTTAGGCGCCGCCCCGATTACTGCATCAACAACTTCACCGTCTTTAAAAATTCCAATAGTCGGAATACTTCTTATCCCGTATTTTATTGCAACCATCTGATTTTCATCGGTGTTCAGCTTTACTACTTTCAATTTTCCCTGATATTCCTGTGCAATTTCATCAACAATAGGAGCAACCATTCTGCAGGGCCCGCACCATGGAGCCCAAAAATCAACTAAAACAGGAATATTTGATTTTAGTACTTCCTGGTCAAAATTTACATCAGTTCCTTCAACTGTATATTTCATTTTTTATCCTTTTTTATTTTTATTAGATATGATGTATTGATTCCAAAAAGGTTTCAGTTAAATTCCAGTGCTCTTTTGCAAAATTGTTTTTCCGCATTTTAAAGCAAGCAAAAGTCTCTATAATTTTAGGTTATAAAACAAATTAAAAGGTCTAAAAATGACAATTCTAGAAATTATTCTTCTGCTTGTAATTGCAGGAATATGCGGTTCGATTGCACAGGCTTTAGTCGGATTTTCGCGCGGCGGCTGTTTTTTGTCAATTGCTGTCGGATTTATCGGCGCACTGCTTGGTTCGTGGCTTGCAAGAGAACTCGGATTCCCTGATTTTTTTGTTCTTGAAATCGGGGACACTTCCTTCCCGGTTGTCTGGTCAATAATCGGGGCTGTTATTTTTGTGGGAATATTAAATCTCTTGACTCCTAGAAGAACAGTATAAAATAGAAATCGAATTTAAAAATATTCTTTGCAATTTAAAGGTTTCATGAATCCTTTTTATGATAAAAATTATTTGAAAAAGAACTAACCCTATGGGCACCCACTACAAGGGAAATAAAAAAGAAATAAATGCGCTGAATACATATATAAAATTGATCAGGGCATCTGAATCGGTAAGATCCAGAATTAATGAATCGTTAATTAAGAAAGGATTAACCGAGAGCCAGTTTTATGCACTCGATGTCCTTTTTCATCTGAAGTCTTTAAACCAGAAAGAACTGGGAGAGAAATTATCAAGAACCGGCGGGAATATTACTTTAGTGATAGATAACCTGGAAAAACAAGGATTAGTCAAAAGGGAGCGCGATGAAAATGACAGAAGATGCTTCAAGCTTCATCTGACAAAAAAAGGCAAAAATTTGTTTGAAAAATTATTTCCAAAACAGCTGCATTTAATTACAACTGAAATAAGTTCATTAACCGAAGAGGAACAAATTCAACTGCAGAAACTCTGCAAAATTTTAGGATTAAAAAGGAGAGATTAATTACGAAATCCCGAGTAATCTGATTTTTTTAAGTTCATCAATAATTGCAGGGAGAATTGTTCCCGCTTTTTCAAAAAAAGATAAATCAGATATAGACGAGACTTCAGTTTCCTCAATATTAATTTCGACTAGATATGCCCCCTTTTCTTTAGCTGAAAAAATTAATGATGCGGCAGGATAAACAATAGCCGAAGTTCCGACTATAAAAAAAATATCGCTGCCGACGGAAGCTATTTCCGATTTTCTGAATTCATCCTGCGGCAGGAATTCACCGAACCAAACAACATCCGGCCTTATTAATCCGCCGCAGCCGCATTTCGGAACTCCGCTGCTGAAATCCAATTCCGAATCATAATTTTTTTTGCACTTAATGCAGAAGTTTCTTTCAATATTTCCGTGCAGCTCGAATACAGTGCTGCTTCCCGCTCTTCTATGCAGGTTATCAATATTCTGAGTTACTACAGCAACGTTGGTGAAAAAATTCTGGAATTCTGCAATTGCTAAATGCCCCTTGTTAGGTTTAGATTCCTGGATGATTTTTTTACGGTGATTATACCATTCCCATACTATCTGTGGATTTTTCAGGAATGCATTAAAATTTGCAAGTTCTTCTGGATTCAGTTTATTCCAGATCCCGTCTTTCCCCCTGAATGTAGGGATGCCGCTCTCCGCAGAAATTCCTGCTCCGGTAAAAAACACGATATTTTGGGCTGTTGATAAACGGTCTAAAAATTCTTTTGAAAAAATCATCTGATCAGCTTATCCTTTTTTAATCTCTTCCAGAAGCTGTTTTGCTTCATTTAAATATACATCATCGTCTTCATCTTTTTTCGGGCTTGACAAGACTTTTCCAAGCACTTCTTTTGCTTTGGATTCTTCATCCTCATCTAAATATGCTTTACCCAATTCCAGATAGAACATCCTAAAATCGGGATAAATACTTACGGCTTTTTTCAGTTCTTTTATCGCAGTTTCTTTATCTGCCCAGCCCAAACCGATTACAGCCCGTGCCGGAGCCCATTTGTTGCTCACAGTTGAATGAGTTCTTCCGAGAATATAATGTGCAAGAGCCTGAACATAATCCCCGCCGTTATTCAGTTTGATGGCTTTTTCACAATCTTCTTTTACTTTATTTACTACACCCGCAACGCTAAAGACTCCTTTGAATAAGGCTATCTTTCCATTCGCCGCTGCTCTTCTGACATAGGTTATAGATTTATCCGGGGCAAGCTTAACAGCATTCTCAGCATAACTTAATGCTTTTTCGAATTCGGCATACTGCGCATCCTCCTCGTCGCCTGTGGATGAAGGCATATGCTCTGCGATATCAACATATACCCTGCTTATTCTCCATAAAACCTGCCAGTTTCCCGGAGACATTTTATCTGCTTTAAGATATAGATCGAGAGCTTCTTTGCTGTTAAACTCTTCTACTGCTTTATCCCCTTCGCTTAACAATTCATCAACTGTTTGGGCATTTACTGCATAAGGCATAAACAGCAGAGACAAGGCCAGGAAAAAATTAAGAATGAATTCTTTACGAATTTTAATTGAAATTTTCATGAATCTCTCCCTTTAGTCGAACAAAGTTTTTTTTATTTCATCTTCTATTTCAGAAGTCAGCCCGTGATTGAAAAGATCGGTTGAAACAATGCTTAAAAATTTTGTCCATCTGCCGTCATTTTTCAATTCGCTGCTTACCGCGTTTTTATATGCATTGACTTTTGCGCTTAATTCGTCTGCCTGGTAAAGAGCTATTGCTTCAACTGTTTTGGGGACAACAGGGGAAGCATATTCTAATTTTCCCTGATGACTTAAAATTAAATGCAGCAGGCAGTTTTTCAATTCTTCCGGGAAATCCGGAATTTTTTTTACTTCTTCATTAACGACCATTGCAGCAATTACAATATGCCCAAGCAGCTTTCCTTTATCAGTATACTCAAAAAAACTATCGTAGCTCAGCTCTTCGGTTTTTCCGTAATCATGCATCATCGCTCCGCAAATCAAAAGATCTCTGTTTAATTCCGGATGAATATCGCACATCAAGTCGCAGATTTTTATAATCTCAAGTGTATGCTCGATAAGTCCGTGAATATAGGAATGATGCCAGGATTTTCCGGCCGGGGCAGTCGAAAATCTTTCAAGATTTTTTTCATTAAAGATCAAGCTCATCAGCATGCGCAGTTTATAATCGGAAATGGTTTCAATTCTGCAGAGGAATTCCTTTTTCATTTCATCCGGATCTCTTTTAGATCGTGCCATGAAATCGGAAGGTGTTACATTGTCATCGGGAGCAGCTATTCTGATACTTCCGACTCTTATCTGCGGGATTCCCTGGTAGTCGTCCATGATTCCATTAATTTTAACAATATCTCCGCACTTAATGCCGGTATAAACCTGCTCAAAGTTTTCCCACATATTTGAGTTTACGGTTGTTGATTTATCTCCCGCCTCAAGAACCAGGAATTGCCCGCGGTTATCTTTCCTTGTACGGAGTTCACATTTTCTAATCATTAAAAAATGATCAACGGCATCGCCTTTTTTTAATAAAATCAAATCTGTCTGGTTAAGCATTTTAAATAGTTATAATAAAATTGAAAATTATTCAGCCCAAGGCTTTTTAAAGCCTGATTAAACTTAATAAAAATATGAAAAACTTTGGAGAGAAAAGAGACAATAGTTAAAATGAAAAAAAAATTAAATAAGACTATTTTTTTACTATTTCGAAAATGCTTTCCTTCGGCAGGTAGGCAATTACCGAGCGGTTTAACAAATCAATTGAAACCGCAATTGTTTTGCCGTGAACACCATCCTGAATTTTTCCTGTAACACCTGAAAACGGCCCATCTTTAATTAATACTCTTACTCCCGGTGTTAATCCTTCCTGGATGTAAAAATCTGTTTGGGTAAGCAGCATGGTTTTTAAATTCTCAATCTGCCATGCTGGTATTTTAGCAGGTGTGCCTCTTTCACAAATGCACCTTACAACGGAATACTGCTCCAGGCACCGGATGCGTTCCTTCTCATCGGCAAAAATAAATATATACCCTCTCAACAGAGGTTCGGTAATCTTTTTCTTTCTGTCGCTCCACTGCCTTATTTTTGTAACCGAAGGGAGATAATATTCAACCCCGATTGTTTCAATCTGTTCCGCAGCTTTAAATTCACTTCTGGGTTTAGTATATAATGCAAACCATGCTTTCACATGCTTTACATTTTCAGCATTTAGTCTGTCCATCAAATAGCTTTGCAATTATTTAACAACGGGTGCTCTTCCGACGGAGTAATAAATAAATTTCATTTCCTGCATTCTCTGAACATCATAAACATTTCTGCCGTCAAATATAACAGGCTGTTTTAATAAAGATTTAATTTTATCAAAGCTGGGATTCCTAAATTCGTTCCATTCCGTCACGATAACTAAAGCATCGGCATCTTTTAAAGCTTCATAGCTGTGCTCAGAATAGCAGATCCTGTCACCCAGAATTTTTTTTGCGGTATTTACAGCTTCCGGATCATATGCTGTAATCGAAGCTTTCCCCTCAAGCAGTTTATTTATAATTTTAATAGATGGCGCTTCCCGGACATCATCTGTATTTGGTTTAAATGCCAATCCCCAGACTGCAAAATGCTTCCCGGAAATGCTCCCGTTGAAATGCGCTAATATTTTTTTTACAAACAATTCGGGCTGAAGATTATTGACTGCTATAACCGATTTAAGAATTTTAAAATCATATTTAGTCTCATTAGCAGTGTTGACTAATGCATAAACATCTTTCGGAAAGCACGAGCCGCCGTACCCTACACCGGGGAATAAAAATCTCTTTCCAATCCTCGAATCCGCTCCAATCGCAATTCTCACTTTATCCACTTCGGCTCCGGTTAATTCGCACAGGTTTGCTATTTCATTCATATAAGAAATTTTTGCAGCGAGAAAGCAGTTAGCTGCATACTTTGTAATCTCTGCTGATTTTTCATCCATAAAGTAAATAGGGTTTCCCGATCTAACGAAAGGTTCGTAAAGTTCTTCCAGAATTTCTTTTGTTTTGGAATTGCTTGTGCCGATTACAACTCTTTCAGGTTTCATAAAATCTTCCACTGCCAAACCTTCTCTTAAAAATTCAGGGTTTGATGCCACGTCAAAATCAAAGTCTGGCGCATATTTTTTTACTGCGGCGCGCACTTTATCGCTGGTACCCACAGGTACAGTAGATTTATTGATTATAACTTTGAATCCTAGCTGCGGTTCTTTTTCAAATAATTTTCCCAAATCTTCCGAAACACCTATAACATATTTTAAATCAGCGCTGCCGTCTTCATCCTGCGGAGTAGGCAGGCATAGAAAAATTATTTCCGTTTTTCTGACGGCACCGGGAAGATCATTTGTAAATTCAAGTCTCCCGTCTTTAATATTTCTTTCAAACAGCAGATCCAGGCCGGGTTCATAAATCGGGACAATCCCTTTCTGAAGTTTCTCCAGCTTTTCTTTATCCACATCTACGCATATTACGTTATTACCGGTTTCGGCAAAACAGGTGCCGGTTACCAAACCTACGTAGCCTGTTCCTATAATTGAAATATTCAAATTAACCTCCTAAAAAATCTGTCACAAATGTATAAAACATATTTTAAATTTCATCCTGATATTTTCCCGGCGTGAAAAAGATGCTAAAACTTATATAAAAAATTTTTAAAAACTAACCAAGGCTCAGCTGAACTTTTTTACAGAATTGTTCTCTAAGAATTGGTTTCTGCAGGACTTCAGTAATCCCCAAGTTTTCATAATCTTTCAAGCGCAATTCGTCCGATTTTGAAATCATTGCAATAAAAGGTATAGACCTGGTCCTGTCAATATTTTTTACCGATTGGATCAGTTGTATCCCGCTCATTAAAGGCATTTCATCGTCTGTAATAATAAGGGAGGGTGCTTTCTTCAAAATATAATTTAACGCTTCATATCCATTCTCCGTTACAACAAGATTAAAAGCGGGAAAATTCTCCTTGAGGAACTGTTCATATTTATCTCTTTCTTTTTTATTGTCTTCAACAAGAAGAATGGTATTTTTTGAAATCGGAATTGTAAAGTGAAACTCGCTTCCTTCACCCTTTTCAGAGTAGAACCAGATTTGCCCGTTGTGCTTTTCCACTATCTCTTTAGCAAGAGA
Organism: Ignavibacteriaceae bacterium; assembly: GCA_036824595.1. Taxonomy (GTDB): domain Bacteria; phylum Bacteroidota; class Ignavibacteria; order Ignavibacteriales; family Ignavibacteriaceae; genus DATKLQ01. The sequence goes on along the minus strand of DAISZW010000005.1, from coordinate 26,069 downwards.
TAGACCTAAGCCGGTTCCCTTCTCTCCCTTGGTCCCTTCGGTGGAAAATATTTTATCTATCATAAATAAATTGGATTTGTTTGGTTCAGGAATTCCGACACCTTTATCCCTGACGACAAATTCAATAAACTCATCATTGAACAGATCTGCAAACAGATCTATGGTCTTATACTCATTTGAAAATTTTATTGCATTATTAAGCAGATTGGTAATTACCTGGGTAAGCAGGCGCTGGTCGGCTTCAACGAAAAGCGAATCATTAGCATTGACGCTTATTTCCAGGTTCTTTCTTATGGCATTTCCTGTTAGAGAAGAAACGCAGCTGTGGATAAGGCTGTGTACATGGATTCTCTGCAGCTGGATCGGAAGCTTGCCCGTCTGCAGCTTTGACCAATCCAGCAAATAATTAATTAATTGAAGCTGGTTCTGCGAAGACTGGTGAATGTAATTTAAATATTCATGCCTTTCGGCTTCCGAAAGTTCGGGATCATTAAGAAGTATTTCGGAAAAACCGAGGATGCTTGTAAACGGTGCACGAAGGTCATGGGAAAGGATTGAAATAAATTTATCCTTTGATGCATTGATCAGCCGCAGGTCCTCTTCAGATTTACGCAGTTTTTCTTCAATATCTTTTTGATCATTTATATTGGATACAATTCCGTAATAGTTTAAAATTTTTCCGCTGTGATCCCTCTCCACGGTAATGCTTTCCTTAATCCATGAAGGCTTTCCGTTTTTCTGAGTCAATTGGTAAGTAAACGTAATACTTTTTCGCGCAGCATCTTTCTTGAAGCTTTCAAACTTTTTTTTAATCTTCTGTTTATCTTCTTCGGCAATCAGCGACCATCCTGCCTCCGGTAATGCATTAAGATCCTCGCCGGAATAGCCGGTAATTTTTTTCACGTTAGTTGAAAAGAAAATTTCTCTGCGGCGTTTATTCTTTGATTCCGTAGTCGACCAAAAAAACTCCCCCTCCAGGTTATTTATTATTCTGCTCAACTGTTTTTCAGTGAGGCTCGATAAATTTGATCCTTGTGGCCTGGATTCGTCTTTACTTTTAGTATTTCCCGTTGATGCCATTCACTATAATCGTATTAAAGCCCATAAATTTTAATCAAAGTAATATAGCAATTAAGTAAAATTAAAAAAATGGATTTTCTTTAATTATTTAATAATAATTATTTAAGACGGCAGAATTTACCTATAACAGCTGTATAATTTATAATAAGGAAATCTTTAAAGGCTGAGGCTAAACCACAAACACCCTGGCAATCTCAATGAGCAAAGAGGGATTATTCCATAATGCGGCAGTAAATAATTTCCCCAGCGTTCTTTTATTATAAGGGACTTTATTAAAAGATTCGGCTATGCTGTTAAATTTTTCGTCTGAAAAATTATAAATTCCATTTTTAATCCTATTATATATTTCATGTTTTTTCCCAATCCTATCGTGCCATTCTTTTTCATAAGTAATAATATGTTCTAGTTTATTCGTCTTCACGGCTTCCGCGGCAATTCTGCCGGCAATACTTCCTCCGATCATTCCGCTTGTAATTCCGCCGCCGCTGAGCGGATTAACCTGATGTGCCGCATCTCCTGCTAACATTATACCCGGTGCAGTGATTTTCTCTAACGTTACCGAGCTAGGCACACCTCCGGCAATTGAAGTAAGCACCGGAGCGCCGGGATAATTTTTACTCATAAAACTGTTGAGAAAGGAAAGCGCGGATCTTTTTTTCCCTTCCATTCCGGAAATGCCTAAACCGATATTAGCGGTTTCATTCCCTTTTGGAAAAATCCAAAAATAGCCGCCCGGTGCAAAGTTTTCCCCGAAATAAAAATAGCAGGTATTTTTATTAACCTTAATGTTTGCCGCGGTAATTTGCGCACAGCATTCCATCTCTCTGAAATCGGTAAAAGTTCTTAATCCTGCCCAGCGTCCCACCCTGGATTCTACGCCGTCTGCCGCAATTACAATTTTCGCTCCGGCTTCTTTTGGTTCACCCCGGTATTCATATTTAACTCCCGTAACTTTTCCGTCTTCAAATGTAAGTCCGTTTACATACGAGCGGGTTAATATTTCGGCACCGGCATTTGCTGCCGATTTTGCCAGCTCATAATCGAAGATTCTTCTTTCAAGAATAAATCCTTCGGCATCGAATTCTATTATAACTTCCGTACCGCCGGGTGAGTTTAATGAAAATTTATTAATGTGTGCGGCAATCCATTTTTCATCCGACTCAATAAACTCCTCAACTCCTTTTCTTCCGACTGCCTCGCCGCATCTAACAGGGTATCCGACATCTCTGTCTTTTTCCAGCATTAAAACAGAAACTCCCTTTTCGGCAGCATACTTTGCAGCCATTGAACCCGCCGGTCCGGCGCCAACTACAATTATGTCGTATTCATTTTTCATTTATCCGATTTATTCCGTCTAATCAGTTTCATCCGTGTTCTGTTTCTTAGATGAATAAAAATAATTGTGATAATTTCTTATTGTTTCAATTCTTGTTATTTAAGTAAGATCCCATCGAGATTAAACATAATAACCTCAATCGGACAGGACCAAACGCACTTGGCGCAGTTCGTACACCGAGGATCAATAATGAATATCTCTGCTTCTTTCAATTCGATTGCATCCTCGGGACAGACACCAACACAGCAACCGCAGAAGTCGCATTTATCGGGTAAAATCTCAATCATTAATTTCCCGGTTTTTGCCTGACGGTATTGCATATGGTGAGATAATAATTGTTAAATAAATAATTCTTTAAAATAATAAAAGAAGATAAACAGCAGGAAGAATAGATAAAAATATAATTCCTTGACGGAACTTGAAAGAAATGATGAAAGCGAAATATACTCTCAGATTAGATAACTTCTCTTTTATAAGTTCAACTAATATTTTTCTGTTCGCAAATATTTTTTAATCTAAAATTCCTCTTAGTAGTTAAAAGATTTTTAAGCGACTATATATTCAAAAATAATTATCTTCCTATTTTTTGAATCTTGGTGGATTGACTGAAGACTGTTAACTGAAGACTGATTCATTCACCTTCTATCTGCCCGTAATATGCATCCG
>DAISZW010000005.1:5910-22887 GCA_036824595.1 Ignavibacteriaceae bacterium | reverse complement strand
ACTGTTAACTGAAGACTGATTCATTCACCTTCTATCTGCCCGTAATATGCATCCGATCCGTGTTTTCTTTGATAATGTTTCTCAATTAATGCTGATTTAAGAAGCGGCGCGTCTGAATTAATCTGTAAGGTGAGGTATGCCATTTTCGCGATTTCTTCCAGCACTGCGCTGTTATAAACTGCTTTCTCCGCGGTTGTTCCCCATGTAAAAGGTCCGTGGGATGCGACAAGAACCATTTCGATTTCCTTATAAGAAAGATGCTCGAAAGTTTTTATGATTTGTTTGCCGGTTTCCTCTTCATAATCGCCGCGTATCATTTCATCATTCATTTGGCCGGTGCAGGGGATATCATATTGAAGATGATCGGCATGTGTCGTTCCGAAAATAGGGATTGCTTTATTTGCCTGCGCCCAGGCAACTGCATAAGTAGAGTGTGTATGAGCAATACCTCCGACGCCCTGAAAATGCCTGTATAAAACTGCATGCGTTTTTGTGTCGGATGAAGGGCGCAGCTTCCCCTCAACTACTCTGTAATCGAGATCCACAATAATCATATCATCTGCTTTCAGATTTTCATAAGGCACTCCGCTCGGCTTAATTGCAAATACGGCTCTATGAGGATCGAATGCGCTCACATTGCCGAAAGTATAAATTGCCAGTCCGTGCTTAGGAATTTCCAGATTGCATTTTAATGCTCTTTCTTTTAAATCTTTATATAAATTCAACTTTTTATTTTTCCTTTTTCCTTTTTCCTTTTTCCTTTAGTCCGTCAATTCCTGTTCTATAAATGAACTGAGCCGGGAATATTTTTCATACAAGACCGCATACTTAGCGGCATTTTCCGGATTTGGGATATACTCTTTTTCAAATCCGCTCCCCATTGCTTTTTTTGCTTCATCTATGGAATTATATATCCCTGCTGCCGTAGCAGCGAACATTGCGGCACCCAATGCACATGTCTGTTCCGATTTAGGGATTTTTATCGGAATATTAAGTACATCGCAAACAACCTGCAAAATAAAAGGAGATTTCTTTGCAACTCCGCCTAATCCAATTACACCGTTTATCGGAATATCCTGCATCATGAAACAATCTACAATTTTCTTTGCACCGAATGCAGTTGCTTCCACAAGCGCACGGAATATTTTCGGAGCATTGCTTCCTAAATTTAATCCTACAATTGCTCCTTTAAGGAGCTGATTTGCATAAGGCGTTCTTCTTCCGTTAAGCCAGTCAACTGCAAGCACTCCCGATTCATCAATCGGAAGCTTTGATGCTTCCACGGAAAGCTGATCAATGATTCTATCAGAAATCTGCTGTACGAATTCACTTTTTGCATCGGGATTTATTTTGTCATTTACTTTTATCGATTCAAGCGGCCAGAGAAGCAGATCTTTAAACCATGCATATACATCACCGAAAGATGACTGCCCGGCTTCCATTCCCAGCATACCCGGAATTACAGAACCGTCAACCTGTCCGCATATTCCTTTAATCAGCTTTGTCCCCATCATATTCTCCGGTGCAGTTAAGATATCGCAGGTGCTTGTGCCCATTATCTTAGCCATTGTATAAGGTTCAATTTCTCCTCCGACGGCTCCCATGTGCGCATCAAAAGCACCGACACCTATTACAACATCTTCCCTCAGGCCTAAACGTTTTGCCCATTCTGGAGACAACAATCCCGCCTTTTGGTCGCTTGTATAAGTTTCATTGTACAGCCTGTTTCTGAAATCTTTTAACACAGGGTCCAGCTTCATTAAAAACTCTTCAGGCGGAAGTCCGTTCCATGAAGGATGCCACATTGCTTTATGCCCGGCTGCGCACCTGCTCCGTTTTAGTTTTAAAGGATCTTTAATCCCTGTAAGAAGCGCCGGAATCCAGTCGCAGAGTTCTACAAAGGAAAAAATATTCCTCCTCACTACAGGATCGATCCGTAATATATGAAGCAGCTTTGCCCAGAACCATTCCGAAGAGTAAACTCCTCCCGAGTATTGGGTATAATCGACATGAAGAGTTAAATGCGCAGTTGCATTAATTTCTTCCGCTTCTTCTACGGACGTATGATCTTTCCAGAGTATAAACATTGCATTCGGATTCTCTTCTAAACCTGGAGTTAATGAAAGCGGCTCACCGTCCTTATTAACCGCAACAGGAGTTGATCCTGTTGTATCTACCGAAATCCCTTTTACTTTTTCGGCAGCTCCGGGAGGCGCATTCTTTAATGCATTCTTTATAGTTGATTCAAGGCCTTCAATATAGTCCAATGGATGATGCCGGAATTGGTTTTTTGCCGGATTACAATATTTTCCTTCACTCCATCTTGGATATGTAAATACCGATGTGGCAATTTCTTTCCCGTTTGCCGCATCAATAATTAAAGCCCTGACTGAGTCAGTACCGTAGTCTACTCCTATTACAAAAACTTCGTTTGGTGTCATGTGTTTTTAATTCTAATAATTTTTGTGGAGTGTAAAATAAAAATATTAAGGTTTTATTAAAAGGGGAGAGTTATTAAAAGATTGACATTTTTTTAATTGGCTGTCATCGTTGATTTCGAGAAATACTACTCCTTAAAAGCAATAGAACACGGATGACACAGATTAAACGGATTTTCGCGGATCTGAAATGAAAATAAATGTAATCCAACTTTCTGTTGACCCGATTACCGACTACCAAGTCAATAGTCATCGGTTATTTGAGGGAAATTTAGATTACTCTTTGTATTCCAATTCTTCTTTAATCCTTTTCTTCTGTTTTTCAAGCTCCAGATTGTTCATCATTAATTCTTCACTCTCTTCCCGGGTAGAATTTTCAAGCCTTTCAAGATTCACAGACATCTGCCGCTCAATCTGCATTACTTTAAACTTTCTTACTGTGTCCACGGTATATTTAAGCAGAACTTTTTCCCTTGATGGACCAGGATATGTTTCTTCCCAGTTTTTGCTGATGGAATATTTTTCAAAAGTTATCTCAAAAATGTATGCCTTTAAATTCTCATCATCAATTTTATCTATAAGCGCCCCTGGAACAATCTTATAATTTTTCTGCACGCTCTCATTTATTATCTCCAATAATTTCCGGTGAATATCCAGGAAGAATTCATCCTGAGAAAGATGTCCCAGGATAAACGTATTAACTTCTGTATTCCCTTCAAGCAGCAGCTTAATTATTTCTTTTTCAAGATTATATATCTCGGGAGGTACACCGCTATTAATTACCGTACTCTTGTGCATTTCTCTTGTTTCTGTGATGCGCACACTTCCTTCCTCTGCAATTTTCCCTGTTCTTGCAAGAATTTTATCTAGCTCTGCTTCGAGAAGCATTTCCCTCAGGTTAAATTTTTTCGCAATGGATCTAATCAATAAATTTCTTTTCAGCTCATCACCTATAAGTGCGGCAGGCTTAACAAGCTCTCTTATTGCATCTGCGGCTTTTGCAGCATCGTCGAATACTCCCTGCGATTGAAAATATGCAGTCTGATATTCCAGGAAATTTTCCGCATGCTTAATCATTTCTTCAAATTTCTCTTTTCCGAATTTATTCACAAAAGAATCGGGGTCTTCTCCGGATGGAAGTGAAACAATTTTTATCTCCATATCTCTTTTAAGAAGCAGCTCAATGCTTCTCATCGATGCTTTGATTCCGGCTGTGTCGGCATCGAAAAGAAGCACTACATTTTTTGTATACCGTGATAAAAGCTGTATCTGTTCTTCGGTTAGCGCGGTTCCTGAAACGGCTACAACATTTTTAATACCGCTTTGATACAAAGAGATGAGATCCATGTAGCCTTCGACAAGGATAGCTTTATCAAGTTTCCTGATTTCATCCTTTGCATGAGAAAGTCCGTAAAGTATGCTTCCTTTATGGTAAACGGCAGATTCAGGCGAGTTTAAATATTTAGCCTGCCTCGCCTTGTCAGGCAAGGCAAGGCGGGCCGCGCCTTCTTTTGCTTCCAATATCCTTCCCGCAAATGCAACTACTCTGCCGTTAGGAGAGAAAATCGGGAATATTATTCTTGATGAAAACCGATCGTGAAGCCGTCCTTCATTTCCTTTAATAATTAAACCAAGCTGGAGAGCTTTATTAAGATCAATTCTTTTTTCTTTTGCAAACTCAACAAACTTATCCCATCCGTTCAAAGCATATCCAAGTCCGAACGCCCGCATAGTCTGGAGCTTAATATTTCTCTTTCGGAAATAAGCCGAAGCGGTTTCGCCTTCGGTTGTATTCAGCAGGTTATTCAGAAAATATCTTGCCGCTTCGGTATTAATATCATATAAGATTTCCTGCTCTGTCTGCTTTTCTGCATGCCCTTCTTCAATTTCTAAGGTGATGCCCGATTGTTCGGCTAATTCCTGGACTGCTTCAACAAATGAAATCTTTTCATATTCCATCAGGAACTTAAAAACATTTCCCCCGATGTGGCATCCGAAGCAGTGGAAGATTTGTTTTTCTTCACTTACCGTAAAGGAAGGAGTTTTTTCCGTGTGAAAAGGACAAATCCCCAGGTAATTTCTCCCTCTCTTCCTTAATTGCACAAAAGGAGAAATTACATCTACAATATTAATGGATTGCCGGATCTCTTCTATTTTATGTTCAGGTATCTGCATAAACAAGTTTCAGAAAGAATTAATAATGATAACATTCAATGAAATCTTATTAAGATTGTACCTTTGCATTTATTCCGAAATATAAAATCCACATTCCGAAATCCGAATTCCGAAATCCAAATTCCCGGATCATGCTATGATTTGTAATACATAAATATTCTTCAAATGTCACTTACTTCGCAAGGGCTCCACTACCGTTTTTATTGTTTTTTTTCTGCTGAGTTCTCTTTCAAAAATGTGTACCTAAAATAATGTTTTAATTTAACAAAAAAGAAGAAATGAAGATAGGAATAGATACATCGGCATTAACGGGCAAAGTTACGGGTACTTCACGTTACATAGCATGTTTAATTGAGCAGGTTATTTCCTCCGGCCGGGAAACAATTACATTCAATCCGGACGTTGATTTATTTTTAAAGCTGTTTACTGTTTTTCCGACAATAAAACACGGGGGATTAAAGAAACATTTATTCCGGAATTTCATTCTTAAACAGGAAATGATGAAGGCAGAAATTGACTGCGGAATATTTCCGGATTACTTTATGCCTCCCGGATTTATTAAACCGTCTGCTGTAATAATTCATGATCTCTCATTTATTTCCCATCCTCAATTCTACTCAAAAGCATTTATAAAATTTTATCTGCACCAGATGAAAAATACTCTTAAGCAGAATCCTTTAATAGTAACAATCAGTGAACATTCGAAAGACCGGATAAACAAATACTTGTCAATTCCTAAAGAAAAAATTTTTCTTCTTCAGGCTTATTCCGATTTTTCCGGGAGAAATACTATTCAAAAGAACGGCAAGGCTGGTAAGCCTTATTTTTTATATGTGGGTCATGTTGAGCCGAGGAAAAATCTGAACTTCCTGGTTGAAAATTTCATTAGATGGAATAAAGAACGGAATACAGGATTCAAACTTAAAATTGTCGGCGGATTATGGATAAAATCTCCCGAAATAAAATTGATGCTTAATAAGTACAAGAACCATCCTGATATTGAGTTTACCGGCTATGTTGAAGAAGAAAAGCTGGATGAAGCTTACAGGCATGCTTCCGCATTTGTTCACACAAGCTTTGTTGAAGGTTTCGGCATGCCTGTCCTCGAAGCAATGCATTACGGACTTCCTGTTTTGTGCACGAGTGATTCGGCCACCGAAGAGATTTCAAAACCTTACTCCGTACCTGTGAATCCGTTTAAAAGCGAGAGCCTAATTAATGGATTCGATATGATTATGGATAAAATTTTATATAGCAGACGATTTAATTACCAAATAAAATATTCCCCGGTAAATATGCAAAGTCAGTTGAACCATCTATTGGAAATTCTTGAAAGAAAAATAAAAGGCCCTTATTACCCTGTAATAAAAAAATCACCGGGTGCGGAAGAGGCAGTTGAAAAAACTCTCCTCTATGCAAAGCTTTTTAATACCGGAGTAAAAAAAGAAAATCTTCACAGGCATTTGTTTGATGTCAAATTAAGCAGTTCCAGGCTTAATGAAGCTGTTGATAATCTCCGGGGAAAAAACAGGATCATCTTCGAAAAAGGAACTTTATATTTAAATGATCATTTTACTTCATCGTACAGGGGTAACGGACATCAGCTAAAAGGAAATAAAAAACCAAAGACGCTTCTAAGGATTTTGAAAACAATTCCTTTTTTTTCTTTAATATCATTCAGCGGAGGTACTGCACATTACGGTATTGAAAATCATAATGATATAGATCTGTTCATAATTACAAAACCCAATACCGCCTACATTAGTTATTTAATAATTCACTTCCTATCATTGCTCTTCAAAGCAAGAAAGGAACTTTGCGCCAACTATTTAATCGATGAAACAAATATCGAAATAAAAAACCCAAGAGATTTTTATACTGCTCATCAAATAATAACTTTAATTCCTTTCAAGAATCAAGGGCTTCTTCATTATTTCTGGAAAAAAAATGAATGGATAAAAGAATTTTTCCCTAATTTTTCAATTCCTCAGGCAGGTGAATTGAAAAGCAGAAAATTCTATATAGCTTTTAAGCCACTTAATAAAATTATAAAATATTTTTACAGACGGCTTTATAGAAGCCTGATTTTAAAAAGCAATAACAACGGTTCTTTAAGATTAACGGACGGTTGCATTAAGCTTCACACAAACGATTACCGTTTTAAAACGGCACATGAATTTGCTAAAGCATGGGATGAATATTTGTCCCCCTACCCTAAATCACCGCGCACTGCCCAGTATAAACCTGTTCATCCTGCTATAAACAAGGCAGATAGAACCATGGATAAAAAAATGTATCTATGAAAATTTTAATAGGACAATCTTACTTCAGGGTGCTTGATCCGAAAGAGCTGGAAAGGCAAATGCCCTATCCCGCACTAGGTGCTCTTTACGCTGCAACAATATTGAAGAATCTGAATTATGAAGTAATTTTTTTCGATTCTATGCTCTGCAGTAATCCTGATGAATTAAATATTAAAATAAAGGAAACTAAGCCGGACCTGCTGTTGATTTACGACGACGAGTTTAATTATTTAACTAAAATGTGCCTTTCGAATATGCGGGAGGCTGCTGTAGGCTTTATAAGAACCGCAAAAAAATTAAAAATACCTTCTCTTATTTACAGCTCCGATGCGACGGATTTTTCTTTCCCTTACCTGGATGCCGGATGCGAAGCAATAATTTATGGTGAAGGAGAGATCACCCTTCAGGAAACCATAAAAGCTATTGAAGATGAAAACTTTGACAGAGTAAAAAAAGAAATTAATGGGCTAAAATTTCTTGAGGGTAAAATTATTCGTATTACTCCAAGAAGAAAGCTGATGGAGAATATTGATTATCTTCCAAATCCCGATTATTCATTTGTGGATATGAATGAATATAGGAAAATCTGGCTGAAAAACCATGGATATTTTTCAACTAATATTTCTACAACAAGGGGATGTCCCTTCAGGTGCAACTGGTGCGCAAAACCGTTATATGGGCAAACATATAACTCGCGTTCGCCGGAAAAAGTTGCTTCCGAAGTTAAAGAATTAAAAGAGAAATACAGTGTAGATCATCTCTGGATAACGGATGATATTTTCGGGCTGAAACCTAGCTGGATAAAAGAATTTTCCGATGAGCTGAAGAAAATCGATGTAAAAGTTCCTTACAAATGTTTATCTCGCCCTGATTTATTATTGAGAGTAAATACAATCAGCGATCTTAAAGAATCCGGATGCAGAACCATCTGGATCGGTGCAGAATCGGGCAGCCAAAAAATTTTAGACGCGATGGACAAGGGAACTGCAGTTGAGCAGATTTATGAAGCTTCTTCTAAATCTCATGATGCAGGAATAGAGATCGCATTTTTCATTCAATTCGGATATTCAGGAGAGAACTGGAAAGATATTAAACTAACAAGGAAAATGATACGCGACTGTATCCCCGACGATATCGGGATTTCGGTTTCTTATCCTCTACCCGGAACTCTCTTTTATGAAAGGGTAAAAGTGCAGATGAAAAATAAAACCAACTGGACAGATTCGGACGACCTCGACTTGATGTTCAGCGGGACATATGAAAAAGCTTTTTACAAAATCCTTCACAGGTTTGTTCATTCGGAATACCGGATAGTAAAATACCTTAAGCATAAAAGACTGGATAAGCTTCCTAAAATTCTTCTGCATGCATTTAGATTTATAAAATTCAGACTGAAATTGAATAGATACCTTTCCCAAAATTCGGTTTCACGTCTATCTTTCCAGAAGGCAGATGGAAAAAAAGCCTAAATAAAAATAAAGTTTACTAACAATTGAAATTTTAAATCCTCTAGCTGAATGACCGTCGCAAATTTTATAAGAAGTTCGTTAAAGAAAAGGCAGATGATAAATTTTTATAAAAAATTTATTAATGAAAATGATTTATGCTTTGATATCGGGGCAAACATCGGAGAAAGAACAGAAATTTTCCTGAAGCTTGGCGCAGAGACTGTTTCAATAGAACCGCAGAGCAGCTGTGTCGAATTATTGAAAGAAAAATTCGGAGAGAATAGACGTTTGAATATTTTGAAATATGCAGTCGGGAGTTTCGAGAAAGAAGATGAATTAATGATCTGCGGTGAAAATAGTGAATGTTCAACCCTTTCTAAAGATTTTATATCAGCATACGCCGGGATCTCCGGATTCCATTGGCAGAAAACAGAGAAAATTAATGTTACAACGCTGGATAAATTATTTGAATTGTACGGAACTCCTAAATTCTGCAAGATTGATGTGGAAGGATATGAATCGGAAGTTTTTCTCGGGATGAAAAGACCGGCAAAATATATTGCGTTTGAATTCAACAAGCTTCTTCTGAACGATACTAAAAAAAGTCTAGACATATTACAAACTCTCGGCAGCTGCCGTTGTAATTTTATTAAATATGAAATTATGAATTTAGTTTTGGATAAATGGATTCCGGTTCAGGAATTCCGGGATGAAATAAACGGCTTTATAACTCCGGATATCTGGACAGGAGAAATTTTAGTGGAATTTTTATGACAGGTAATAAAACCGCTTTCGACTTTGCGGCAAAAGAATACGATACCGATTTTACCTTTTCTTTGATAGGTACAGCGCAGAGAAATATTATACACAGCTACATTGAAAAAAATTTAAGAAATGAAAAAGTTTTTCAGGTTCTGGAATTAAACTGCGGAACCGGGGAGGATGCGCTATTCTTTGCAAAAAAAGGATTTAACGTTCTGGCTACCGATGTTTCTGAAGAAATGCTGAAAACAGCAGAAGAAAAAATAAATGCTGCAGGTCTGAACAGTAAGGTCTGCATTAAAGAGCTTGATATAAATGATCTTCCGGAAAAAAATTTTGAAGAAAAATTTGATCTCATCTTTTCAAACTTCGGCGGTATTAATTGTATCGGCAGAAATAAATTAAATGAATTGTCTCGGTCACTCCCGGGAATTCTAAATCCTTCAGGTAGAATAATTTTTGTAATTATGCCTTCGTTCTGCTTATGGGAAACATTTTATTTTCTAATTAGAGGGAAATTCCGAGAAGCTTTCCGGAGATTGAATAAATCCGGAATAGATGCCAAAATAAAAAACGGTGCAATACGTACATACTATTATTCTCCGGGAGAAATAAAGAAAATCTTTTCCGAACAATTTAAAGTTATTGCAGTAAAGCCTGTAGGATTGTTTATTCCGCCGTCTTACCTTGAAAATTTTTTTAAGAGAAAAGCTGAATTATTTCGGAATCTAAAAAGGTTTGAAAGATCCATCAATAATATTTCTGCGTTTTCACCTTTGTCAGATCATTATTTAATCGATCTGGAGGCAAGGCGATGAAAGTGCTGCTGACCCACGGCTACTTTATTAAAGAAGATCTTGTTGAACAAAAAATTATGAAACCTTATCCCCCACTAGGGATTCTTTATTTATCTTCATATCTGTCTCAGCACGGAGTCGATAATAAGATATTCGATTCAACATTTTCCTCAAAAGAAGAACTTAAACAATATCTTTTGAGAGAAAGGCCTGAATACATTGCGATTTACATAAACTTAATGACAAAACTGAATGTTCTTGAAATTATCCGTTTTTTAAAATCGAGCAATGAATTAAAGGGATCTAAAATTATTCTGGGGGGACCTGAAGTCAGATATAATTCAGAGGATTTATTAAAGCATGGAGCAGATTGTGTAGTTATCGGTGAAGGTGAACATACTCTGCTGGAGCTTGTTCAAACACTTGATGGAAAGAAGACAGAAGATTTATCTAAAGTAAATGGAATAGGGTATATAAATTTTGATGGAGTTACTTTCACTCCCGAAAGATCTTTAATCAGCAGTTTAGACGATCTGCCGCTGCCAGACCGCCAAGGAATTAATATTAAAGATTATCAGAGTGCATGGAAAGAAAGACACAAGCAGGATGCAGTTTCCGTCAGTACAATGCGCGGCTGCCCCTACACCTGCAGATGGTGCAGCAGGGCAGTTTACGGCTTAAGCTACAGGAGGCGTTCTCCCAAAAAAGTAGTTGAAGAATTAAGAATAATAAAAGAAAGTTATAATCCTGATTCAATCTGGTTTGTCGACGATGTTTTTACGGTGAGTCATCTCTGGTTAAATGAATTCAATGAAGAATTAAAGAAACATGATGTTAAAATAAATTATGAATGCATAACCCGTTCCGACAGAATGAACGAAGATGTACTAAGAATAATGAAGGAATCAGGATGCTTCAGAGTCTGGATCGGCGCCGAAAGCGGTTCTCAAAAAGTTATTGATGCAATGGACAGGAGAATCAATGTAAACCAGATGCGGGAAATGATTAAACTAACAAAGAAGAAAGGAATTGAAGCCGGCACTTTTATAATGCTCGGTTATCCCGGGGAAACTGAGAAAGATATTGAAGAAACAATTTATCATTTAAAAAAATCCAATCCCGATCATTTTACAATTACAGTTGCTTACCCGATAAAAGGCACCGAATTTTATGAAGAAGTAGAACAGATCGGAGAATTCCAGTGGGATAAACAGACTGACCGTGAAAGGGATTTTAAAAGGACTTATCCCAGGAAATATTACAACTACGCTGTACAAAGGGTACACAGTGAATTCAGCTACTATAAATTAAAATCGGAAAATCAATCCTTATCCGTACCCGCAATAAAGTTTAAAATAAAATCCATACTGGCTAAAGCCCGTATGCAGTTAGTGAAGGCTGCAGCCTATTGAAAACCAATAAAGAATTTTTTGTGAATCATTCAAAATGGTTATCGATATTTTTGCTGGCCATTCTCTCTCTTTTTCATCTGTATTATGGAGTAATACCGGCTTGGACAAAAATTAATTCCGATTTTCCTAATTACTACGTATCCTCTAGACTTCTGCTTGAAGGAAAAGACCTGGAGAATATTTATGATGATAATTGGTTTCAGAAGAAAATAAATGATTACGGAATTTCGGAACCTGGTAAATTTTCTCCTTTTCCGCCCCCAACAGCTTTTATAATGATTCCCCAAGCACTATTGTCACCTCTTTACGCAAAGAGAGTCTATATTCTTCTCAACCTGCTCGTTCTTTTTTTTGCAGTTTATCTTCTTTCAAAAATTTCAGGATTCAGTTTTATTAATACACTCATTATCGTTTTACTTTCAGGCGCAGCATTAGTAAATAATTTTTTATTCGGACAATTTTATTTAATTCTGCTTCTGTTTATACTACTAGGCTATTTAAACTTAGTTAAGGATAAACAGATCGGCAACGGCGTTTTTTGGGGGATCGGAGCTGCGGTAAAATATTTCCCTCTGATTTATGTCCCGGTTTTATTTTTTAAAAAGAAATGGAAAGCATTAACTTCCTTAATTATAACAGTAATATTGATAAACATTTCGGCGTTGATTTTTTTTGGTCCGAAGGTTTATGCATTCTTTTTTGAGAAAGTATTATTATCCCACTTCAACGGTGAATTAAGCAGTCAATCGAAATTTGCCGTGCAGTTTCAATCATGGAATTCATTTTTGAGAAATCTATTTGTCTATGATAGTATTGAAAATCCGTCGCCGCTAATCCAAAGCATCTTTTTATTTAATTTTTTCCGTATGCTCATTTATATTTTCTTTCCTGCGGCTGCAATTTTTGTTTTGTACAGATTAAAGGAGAATAAAGATTTTATCCCGGCTGCCGTAATAGTTTTATCCATTTTAATATTTGTTCTTTCTCCCGCTTCAGCCAGCTACCATCTTCTTCTTCTCATCCTGCCGGTTGTTCTTCTTCTTAAATTATCATATAAAAAAAATATTCTTTTCGGCTTTGGATTAATAATGCTCTACGCTTTAACCGGATTTTCTCCTTTTTTAATTAAAAAGCTCAGTTCAGATGGATTACTTTTAAAATATCACAGGCTCTGGCTGGAAGTCATTTTATTCTTAATCTCTATTTGGTATTTGTTGAAGCAAGACAGAAGAGAAGATTATAACCCGGCAAATTTCCGTTCTGAAATTCCGAAAGGCGCTCCTTCAATTATGGATTTATAAATTATCCCGTTCCCTGAATGATTTCCGTTCCGTATAAATTCATTCTTGAAAATTTTCCCGGCAATTTCGGCAACTTCATCAACGCTAATCATCTTCATGCATTGATTGTTGCCGTTGCAGGGAGAAATTGAGAAATGATGCACGCAAGGACTGCAATAGATATTTTTATAAATGAAATAAACATTTTCGTAAGTGCTGTATTCCTCCGGAGAACATGGCCCGAACAGTGCCACGGTTTTTTTCTTCAGCGCAAAAGCTATATGCATGGGACCGGAGTCGTTTGTAATCATCAGGCTGCTGCCGTTTATTAATGTTACAAGCTCCGTAAAGGTAAGTTCCCCGGATGTGTTAAGTACTTTATCCTTAAGAGTAATTTTAATCTTTTTATATATACTTTGCACGTAGTCCTTTTCTTCTTTAGATCCTGTCAAAATAATTCTTTTAGCGGGGTAATCAGATAAAATTTTGTTAATCAACTGAATAAAGTTCTCTGCTCCCCATCTTCTTTCAATCCGCAGATCGGAGGCATTAGGATTTATAACGATGTATTCCTTATCGGCATCTCTATGAAAAAAAGATTTTATTAAATAGGAACCATTCAAATTTTTTAAGACAGCTTTCCAGTCATATAATTCGTTTATTATGTTTTTGCAGCGAAGAATATTCGCTGCCTGAAGGTACATCTTAAATACAGGAGCTTTAGTATTGAAGTAAATCATTTTTGTGTAAATGCCGAGCTGAACAGCAGATTCTTTTTTATAGAAACCGAGCTTATATCTCGGCAATGATAAAAGCGTAAGTATTTTGGTGAAAAAAGAATAAATCTCCAGATCAATAAAAATATCTGTCCTCCTGAACCATTGAATGAGAGATGCTTTTAAGCTTGTCGAGATCAGTGATAAAAGAGATTTATCATTAATAATAACGATCTTGTCGATAAACGGGAAGGTCTGCAGTAAGGAGCAGTTCCTCGGACTGGTAATGAAAGTTATCTCCGCTTGCGGATGATTAGCTCTTAATGTCATCAGCAATGGAGTGCTCTGAATAATGCTTCCCATTCCCATTAGTTTACAAATAACGATTCTTTTTACTTTTAAATGAACCACGGTTTTTTTCTTACGGAATAACTGTAAAAAAATGGAAATGTTATTGAGAAAAAAAACTGAGGGGATTCCGAGTAATTTATCAATGTATATTTTCGATTTAAGCTTCATGTTCTATCCGTACGATTCTTTTCCTAAAATTCCATGATTGAACATTACTAAAACATCTCCCCTCTTATGAAGTTTCCGAAATAAATTCGGAATAACATGGTCTTGAAGCAGAATGCTGAATGAGAAATGAGAAACTGTCCTTTTTTCATAAGACTATAGACTATGACTTAACAGATTTTTCAGGCTTTTATTACGCATCATCTCCCGGCAAACGATTTTTTATTATTATTAGCATAGAATTCAAATGAAAGCGGACAGAAGAGTATTTTTATTCATTTATAGAATATAAATACCCCGTTCCGCTCCGTATTGAACTTGCATCACAAAGTTAATTTTTATTTAACCGCTTCCGGCATTTAATTTATAAGATGGTAATTGAAAAACTTAAAACCGCAAATGTAAAGTTGTACCCCGGGAGATTATTCTACTCTCCCGAATGGATTGTACTTGGCGTTAATAATGTATGCAATCTTCACTGCAAAATGTGCGATGTCGGGATTGAATATTCTTCCAGCAATTTTTATCAGAATTTGATGGGATCTCATCCCATTAACATGCCGGTAGAATTAATAAAAATAATTTTCGATCAGGCTGCGCGTTTTTACCCGGATGTAAAAATAGGTTATGCATTTACGGAACCGCTGATTTATCCTCACCTCGTTGAATCTTTATTTTATGCTAAAAAGAAAAACCTTTACACCGCTATGACAACAAATGCACTTACACTTAAGCAGAAAGCAAGCGGCCTTTGTAATGCGGGATTAAAGAATATTTTCATCTCACTGGATGGTCCTGAAAAAATTCATAATGAGATCAGAGGCAATAAAGACTCTTTTCAAAAAGCAGTAGCGGGAATAGAAGAAATTTTTACATATTCCGAACATCCTGAAGTTTCAGTGTTCAGCGTAATTACTGAATGGAACACCGGACATTTAAAAGAGTTTGCAGATTTTTTTAAATCATATCCTCTTAAACAGATTGGGTTCATGCACCTGAACTTTACCTCCAAAGAAACTGCGGATTTCCATAACAGCATGTTCGGTGCTCTTTACCCGGCAACAATTTCAAACACGGAACAAATAAATATTGATAAAATTGATCTTAATATAATGCTGGAGGAAATAACCGAGATCAAGAAAACTAAATATCCTTTTGATGTAACATTTTCTCCCGATATCAACGATATTGTTAAACTAAAAATTTTTTATCACGAACCTGGCAAACTTGTCGGTAAAATCTGCAACGATGTTTTCAGGAATATTATGATCAAATCGGACGGTACTGTAATACCTGCACACGGCAGGTGCTACAATTTAACCGTAGGAAATATTTATGAACAGTCGTTGAAGCAGATCTGGAACTCAGGAATTCTTTCAAAATTCAGGAAAGAGTTAATTAATGCCGGCGGACTATTCCCTGCATGTGCAAGATGCTGCAGCGCGTTTTAATTCAATTTAAAATATATTTTCATGAATAAACCTTCTATTAAAAGCAGCTTTTCTTATCTGAAATACTTGGCAAAAAAAAATGAGACGGATATTCACCCTAAAAGGAAAAATGCAACCGATCTTCTTATAAAAAAATTAGAACTTGTTGATGGGCAGAATGTCCTGGAAGTCGGTTTCGGTGCGGGAAAATCTTTAATACGATTAGCTTCCGCTTTTAACATAAATTTATTCGGCGTCGACATTATGCCGCAAATGTTTCATAATGCTGAAAG
The DNA here is from genome assembly GCA_036824595.1 of Ignavibacteriaceae bacterium. GTDB lineage: Bacteria > Bacteroidota > Ignavibacteria > Ignavibacteriales > Ignavibacteriaceae > DATKLQ01. The sequence goes on along the minus strand of DAISZW010000005.1, from coordinate 7,317 downwards.
AAGAATAAGTAAATCCGGATTAAAAGATAAAATCCGGATTTTCCTTGCTGAAAATAAAAAGTTTCCATTCGCTGATAATTTTTTTGATATTGCCTTTTCAGAATCAGTACTAGGTTTTCAGGACAATGATGATTTAGATTTAATGATATTGGAAATAAGTAGAGTGCTTAAACCGGGCGGCAGGTTTGCAGCGAATGATGCAGTTTGGAAAAAAGGATTGAATCCTGATATTGTTTCAAGGATAAATACCGAATGCCTCAACGATTTCGGAATGAGGCATGCTTCTCCCAATTACTGGGATTTTGAGGACTGGAATAAGTTCTATATGCAGAATGGATTTGACGTTATTTCATCTGAATTAATACCGGACGAAAAAATAAAATCCAACGGTAACGAAAAGAATTCCGTTTTGAGTTTATTAAATCCTTTTTTAATGCTCCAGGATATAAGCTATCGAAACAAGCTCAGGAGGCACAGGAATGATAAAGAGTATGTGGAAGCAAGATTATTTATCTTAAGAAAGAGATAATGAAAATTCTCTTAGCATCTTTCAATAAATATTAATTAAATGAAGAAAGTAATTCTGTTTAATCCTAGAAGTGCCAAATACAAGCACCGTATTCCTAATTCAATTCTCCAGGTCGGTGCATCAATTCATGGGAAATACGGGTATGTGTTTGTTGACGGAAATATGGAAAAGAATCCATGGATTAAAATTGAAGGATACCTGAGGACCGGTGAATTCAAATTCTTCGGATGCACAGTAATGCCGGGACCGCAGCTTGGACAAGCAATAACTTTTACACAAAAAATCAGGGATGAATATCCGAATGTTATAAATATTTGGGGCGGCTATTTTCCGTCCAACCAGTATAAAGCAGTAATCAATTCCGGTTATGTTGATTTTATCATCAACGGACCTGGTGATGAAGCTTTCCCTCAGCTGTTAAATGCATTGGAGCATAATCTTCCATATGATGGAATAAAAAATTTAATCTTCAAAAAAGAAAACCAGATTATTAAAACTCCATTAGCACCTTTGCATGATCAGGATGCGCTTCCCGATTTTCCGTACGAATATCTCAACAACTTTTATCCAATTAAAAATTATTTGGGTAAAACCTTTTTAGGAAATAAAACCATTGCTTATCACTCAAGCATGGGCTGCCCTTTTACCTGTTCATTTTGTGCGGTCGTGCCGATTTATAATGCAAGATGGAAAGGAAAATCGGCAGAAAAGATTTATAAAGATATCAAATGGCTGAAGGATAATTTTGGTGCGGATGCAATTGAATTTCACGACAATAATTTTTTTGTCTCCGAAAAAAGAGTCGTTGAGTTTTCAAATCTGATTAAGAATGAAAAAATGCAGTGGTGGGGTGAGGGAAGGATTGATACAATCGATAA
>DAISZW010000005.1:2475-5810 GCA_036824595.1 Ignavibacteriaceae bacterium | reverse complement strand
CAGATTGATGAAGACATAAATTTCATAAAGGAAATAAAAGAAATAAATCCGGACACAGAAATAATAATCTATTTATACAGCCCGGTTCCCACAGAAGGATCGGAACTATATAAAACAGTTGCCAAAACCGGATTTAAATTCCCTGAAAAGCTGGAAGACTGGCTGAAACCGGAATGGGAGACTTTCGATATGCGGAAAAATCCTCTGACTCCCTGGCTTAAACCTGAAATGGTGGATAGAATAAGAAATTTTGAAATCGTCTTAAACGGTTATTCGCCGACATTATCGGATATCAAATTAACCGCTTTACAGCGTAAATTTATAAGGACACTCTCTGCCCTCCGTTATAAATTTAATTTCTATGATTTTCCTTATGAAATAAAGGCGCTTCAGCGCTTCTGGCTTAAATACCGTCAGCCTGAAATTGAGGGATTTTATTCGGAGTGAATTTTTTTAATTTATTATCAAAATGATGTTGAGAAACCTTTTCTAATTTTACCTACAAAAATAAATATAGGAGGCTGTCTCATATCTGCCATTCCGAACTTGTTACGGAATGACAAATTCTTACTTTTAAGACAGCCTTTCTGTATTATTATCTAACTTCCCTCACTTATATATCAATAGTCAGGCAACTATTTCAAATAGATCATTTTTTTGGATTCTGCATAGCTGCCGGCAGTCATTCTATAGATGTAAGTCCCGCTGCTTACCTGCATCCCGGCATTATCGGCACCATCCCAGTTTAAAAGATAAATACCTGCATTTGTATTTCCTGAGAATAATGTTTTTATTTCCCGCCCGATAATATCATATACCTTAATTGTTACAAATTCATCTTTGGGTATTGAAAATTTTATAACGGTGGCCGGATTAAAGGGATTCGGGAAATTCTGGCTTAACGTATAATTAAGGGGTATATTCGGATTTTCATATTGAATCTCTATTTCTACATCCGGTATGGATCTGTTCATCTCATCGGCTACTATAATATTTTCAACAACTATTTCTTCGGGATTGATTAATAAAAATGGAATTGATGCACCTAAATACTTGCCTGCATCTAATGCAGTTGACTGATCATCATATACTAATAATCTAAGAAAAGAATTATTCTGGTGGTAGTCTGCCTTGCTAAAGGATGATGCTGCAACGGTATTTTCAGGAATTAAGGAACCAAGATTACTAAGTTCTACCTGTAATCCTTTTATTTTTTTAACCGACTCTAAAGCTATTGATATTCCTTCCTGAGAAAAGTTAAAGGTTAGCTTAGTACTTGTTTCTTTATCCTCTTTGTGAGCACCTCCGGCAACTTTTACAGGATACATTAGAATTTTGGGAACCGGATTATTATTGGGATATACTCCGGTAAGAACTATGTTATGGAGCAGTGCAAGATCGAGAACATCGATAATTCCATCACCGGCAGGAGCAGTTTGATCTGAAAGCCAGGGAAATATATCGCCATTTGTGAATTGATCAGTGTTAAGTGCTTCTCTTCCAAGTATGCAATCGATCATTAAAAGAATATCAAGTATATCAATATTGTCATCAAGATTTATATCCCCGAATTTTCTTTCAGGGGGAAGGGTCGAGATATTAATTATTTCGTCTGCACCGGCAGATAAATTTGCGTCGGCAACCGGAGCAGCTGTTGCTCCCTTTACACCGGTTAATCCGTTAAATGTTTGATACGAATCTCCTGAAATATTCACAGCATCAAAAGTAAAATACATTATATCCTGATTCCCGGTATCCGGATTAATTACATTTGTACCGTTACCGAGAATAACTACTTTTACGGTATCAATAGAAGAACTGTCGGGGAGCAAGTTTCCAGGATATATCTCATAGCTGAAATTAAACTGATCTGCCGGAATTGCATCACCTCTAGTGACAGATTTTAATTTCAATCCTCCGTTAGATTTACCAACAAGAAGATTAAACTGCATAGCTTTTAAAGGCCGGCCTGAATATCCGCTTAGGATAACTGTATCCTGATTATTAATTGTCCCTTCTATTAAATCTTTTGAAGGAGATTTGAATTTCAAAATACCGTTTTGAAATTGTTCCCGGCCGGTTCCCCTTACAGATAAAGAATAAGGCGAACCTTCGGCATTATGTGTAAAATTTATCATCCCTGTTTCAGTTCCTTCAGAAACCGGAGTAAAGGTGATATTAAATGCCTGGGAATTGCCCGGAGGTATGGAAATAGGAAATGAACTCGGTGAAAAAGTAAATATTGTGTTTAATGATTCAATATTTGAAATTACCAGATTATCTGTTGTTCCAATATTTTCAACTGTAACAGAAAGCGAACCTGAATTTCCAACATCTACCGTATCAAAATTTAAAGAAGAAGGTAAAATGGAGAATATTACCGGAGGTGCTGTTAGATCGATAGAAAAATCATCAATTGCTAAGCCGTCATCGCTTCCGGTCATATCTTCATCCTGCCATCTTATCCAGAATTCAGCATCCTCAGGAATTGATAAGCCGGTAATTGTATAACTAATTTCTCTCCGGTTTTCTGAGGAATTGCCGTCTAATATGTTAGTTGATGCATTTATATTTGGGCTTAATAAATTTAAACCGGCAACGTTATTCCAGGTGCCGCTGGATAAGCTTGAAGCGTCTAAACTATATTCGAAAACTACTATGTCCGCTTCATTTCTATTTTTTACACCTGCACGCCATTGTTCCCCCGTATAAGATACATGCAGCGACGAAATAACATCGCCGGTATGATTTATAAAGCTTGCCCCAAAAACAGGAATGAGTGAAGATGCTCTCAGGCTGCCAAGAGCTCTTTCATTACTCCCTTGTGAACCATAACTGTATGTATTGCCAGCGGTTCCGCTGCCGGCGCTTGCTGTATAATTACCATCGGCATTTGATCCTGTTTCAAGTAAATGCCAGCCCTCAGGTAATTCAGAAGAAGAGCCGGTGTCCTTCAGAGTATTAAAATCCTGAGAATATCCGGAACTCATTAATTGAATTTGAGAAAATGAAACGGTACTGAAAATAAATAATGAAACAACGAGCATTATTCCGTATGTTTTCATTATACTCCTCCTTTTTTGATAGTGATTTAATTAGCCGCATCTTTATGCGGAAATTTCCCTTTGATAATGTTGCTTTTGAATGAAATTAAATCACGGGTTCGAAAGGCTAATTCATCCCCTTGCAAAGGTCATAAACATCAGCACAATATAAATAAGTGTGATTTTTTATGAGGACGCTAAACGTAAGAAAGGCGACGCAGAATTAAAAATCCCACTGTTTTAGTTGATGCTAACTTAATGCAACTTTTTTTTAATGTCAAGTTTATGAGA
>DAISZW010000005.1:0-2375 GCA_036824595.1 Ignavibacteriaceae bacterium | reverse complement strand
TAAATTCTCTGTGTCCTGATTGTAACTCGACATTAGTGAATAGTAATTCAAGGAATTCAACTTAAAATTTTCTTTTTAAACATTCACTTCAGCATTTTATTTCAGAGATTTTAAATTTTGAAGTCAGTAGATTTAAATTTTGGAGGAGTGATCATTTTAAATCCATACCGGATATTAAAAGATATGGAAACTAAAACAGCGACTTAGACTTTATTCGCTACAATTCCCGATGCTTTAATCGTATGCTGCATCAGCCATTCCTGTGAATTTATCAGTTTGGCTCCTTCTTCAACAGCAATGCGGCCGTAAGTCATATCGGGATTCAGTTCTCTGCCTTTAACATTATCTCTTAATGATGCTTTAAAAAGAGTTCTCTTTAATTCATTCTTTAATCTTTCGTCCTCTATAGGGAATGCAATTTCAACTCTTCTATCCAGGTTTCTCTGCATCATGTCCGCACTGCTTAAGTACATCTCTTCAGCTCCGTTATTGAAGAAGTAAAATACCCTGCTGTGTTCAAGGTATCTTCCTACTATGCTTAAAACGCGAATGTTTTCACTTAAGCCTGCTACTTTAGGCACCAGGCAGCAGATTCCTCTTACAATTAAATCGATCTTTACGCCGGTAGTTGATGCTTCATATAGTGCATTAATAATTAACGGATCAACAAGCGAGTTCAGCTTCAGTATTATCTTTCCTTCCCCCCCGGCCTTAACGTTCTCGGCTTCTCTTAAAATTAATGAAGTAAACTTCTCCCTCATGTTTATCGGTGCGACAATTAATTTTTTGAAGTCTGTCTGTTTCGAATAACCGGTGAGGTAATTAAAAATATCCGTTGCGTCTGTGCAGATTTCCTTATTTGTGGTGAAGAAACCGATATCTGTATAAATTTTTGCCGTGGTTGTATTGTAATTCCCTGTTGACAAATGAACATACCGGTTAACACCGTCAAATTCCCTGCGGACAATCAGAGTAATTTTAGCGTGAGTTTTCAAACCTAAGAGCCCGTAAACAACATGCACCCCAACTTTTTCCAGTTCGCGTGCCCAGAAAATATTATTCTCTTCGTCGAATCTTGCCTTCAGCTCAACAAGCACTGCAACCTGCTTTCCCCGTTCTGCAGCTTCAATTAAATATTTTACAATCGGAGATGAAGAACCGACCCGGTACAAAGTGGATTTTATAGCCATTACATCGGGATCGTTCGATGCCTGTTTTATAAAATCTACAACCGGCGTAAATGAATGATAAGGATGATGCAGCAGGATATCTCTCTGCCTGATGATCGAAAAAATATCTTCCTCGCTCTCAAATGTCTTCGGGATTGCAGGATAATACGGCTTAAATTTCAGCTGATGCAGCGGCAGATCATAAAGGATCATAATATCGCTTAAGCCCAAAGGACCGTCGAACAGATGTACATCATTTCTTGTTATCAAAAGATTTTCAACAAGCGTATCGATCATAAAATCGGGCATGCGGCTTGCAACTTCCAGTCTAACAACATTCCCGAATCTTCTCTGCCGGATATTTTCCTCGATTACTCTTAAAAGATCGTCTGCTTCATCTTCCTGCAATTCAATGTCTGTATCTCTTGTTACTCTGAATCTGTGTGCTTCAACTACCTCCATGCCGGGAAAAAGCATTGAAAGATTAGCTTTGATCAGATCCCCAAGCCAGATAAACCTTGCAGAAAATTGTCCGTCGACGGGAAGTTTTCTACCTGGATCAAGAATTTTATCAATCTCCATAAGCCGCGGAAGAATGCTTGGTATTTTTACCCTGGCAAAAAGATTTTCGCCGTTCGGTTTTCGTACAAGTATTGCAAGACTAATGCTCAAATTGGAGATGTACGGAAAAGGTCGGCCCGGATCAAATGCAAGCGGAGTTAAAACTGGAAAGATTTCTTTTTTAAAATATTCGGTAAGTATCGATTTTTCATCCGGCTTCATTTCATCGTACTCAAGTATCTGCACTCCGTTATTCCTTAGTCCCGGTGCAATTTCATCCGACCAGAACTGAAGGATCTGCTTCAGCATCGGCTGGATTTTCTGTTCAATCTGCTGTAATTGCTCCAACGGTGTTAATCCGTCAATTGAAGGTTCAAGAACATTGGCGGCAATTTGCTCTTTTAACCCTGCCATGCGTATCATGTAAAATTCATCAAGATTAGTGCAGAAAATCGAGATAAATTTTACTTTTTCCAGAAGCGGCAGCTCGGGGTCTAGAGCTTCCTCAAGAACTCTGCGGTTAAATTCAACCCAGCTTAAATCCCGGTTAAAATAATTTTTCGGATCGTTATATTTTCTAAGCAGATCTTTGTACATAATCTCTGTTCAAATACATGATACAAATATACAATTTTCACAATTTTT
>DAISZW010000043.1:1662-20708 GCA_036824595.1 Ignavibacteriaceae bacterium | reverse complement strand
TATCATTGTTGATGGGGGATGGAGTTATTACTCCTGCAATAAGTATTCTTTCAGCCGTTGAAGGATTGGAATTAATCCCGGGATTAGGACATATAAGCACAACTCTTGTTGTTTTAATAACATGTATAGTTACTATAATATTATTCTCGATTCAATTCAAAGGAACAGGTAAAGTAGCCGCCTCTTTCGGTCCAATAATGCTTCTCTGGTTTGCAGCTCTTTTTATTTCAGGGTTATTTTTTATTATTCAAATTCCTGATGTGTTAACCGCAGTCAGCCCACATTATGCTTTTAATTTTCTTTTCAATAATGGTGCAAGCGGTTTTTTTATTTTAAGTGAAGTAATTCTGTGCGCAACAGGAGGTGAAGCACTTTTTTCAGATATCGGACATCTGGGAAGCAATCCTGTAAGACACGCCTGGATTTTTGTCCTGATCGCCCTGATCATAAATTATTTTGGACAAGGTGCTTATGTATTGACTCACCGGAATACCGATTTTATTTTATTTGCCATGGTTAAGGAAATATCCCGTTACGTTTACCTCCCATTTTTAATTCTTACAATTTTTGCGGCTATAATTGCATCGCAGGCAATGATCAGCGCAATTATGTCGATTGTTTACCAGGGAATGACTACCAAAATTTTTCCGTTGATGAGAATAAAATATACTTCAACTTTATTGAAATCCCAGATTTATATCGGCGTAATAAATTGGATTTTGATGTTTTCGGTTTTAATAATTGTAATTATTTTTAAAAGATCAGCAAATCTGGCAACGGCATATGGATTAGCCGTTACAGCCACTATGACTATAACCAATATTTTTATTCTTTGGATCTTCTGGCTTCAGCGCAAGTATCTCAAAATGTCTATTGCCTTTTTAGTTTTTCTTTGTATTCTCTCATACCTTATTGCAGTTATGGATAAATTTACACACGGAGGTTTTTGGTCGGTCGTTATTGCTTCATTTCCTCTGTTCATTATATCTATCTGGTATCTGGGGAATAAAAAAATGTCGATGTCTTTCCGCTCGCTTCCCATAGATACATTTTTAGAAAGCTACAACCAGATCTATTCTTCGGAAAGTAAAATTAAGGGGGCAGCTCTTTTTTTTGTAAAGAGCATGGAGATGGTTCCCCCTTATGTAGTTCATACGATGATCCGGGGAAATATTATTTATGAAGAAAATATATTTGTATCGATTCAGACCACCGATGCTCCGTACGGAATCAGCATAAAAAAAATCGATAACATTTCGCCCGGCCTCCGCGGCTATGTTGTTGAAGCCGGCTATATGGAACTGCTGGATCTTACAAAGATATTTAATGACAGCGGAATATCGGGTAAAGCAATTTTTTATGGTGAAGAAGATATCGTGACTAAAAAACCGTTATTAAAAATCTATTCGCTTCTTAAACGGATTACTCCGCATTTCGTTAAATTCCACGATTTACCGTACAACAAACTGCATGGTGTTGTTACAAGACTTGAATTATAAAAATTTTTCGCTTTCGGCGTCTTTCTCTTAATCTTTATCTTATCTATTTTTCACTATAAAAGTATCGTCAAATGCATAAAACATTATTCTTAATCTTTATTACAGCGGTTCCTGGTTTAACTTCCGCACAAACTTTTTCAAATGATACAATCTTTACGGCATTCTGGAATCTTGAAAACCTTTTTGATACAATCGATGATCGCGGGAAAGAAGATGAAGAGTTTACACCAGAAGGCGAGAAAGAATGGACAGAAGAGAAGCTTGAAAAAAAATTGTTTAAACTCGCTAGAGTAATAAGATCAATGAACAGGGGGAAGGGGCCTGATATACTCGGAGTCTGCGAAGTTGAGCATCAGTCTCTTCTTGAAAAATTAATCCGGAATTATCTTAAGGATAAAAATTTTAGAACAGCTTACGCAGAATCCCCGGATGAAAGGGGAATTGATAACGGATTAATTTATAATGCAGATAAATTTTCACTTCTCTCGGTTTCTTCAGATACAATAGATCTTGGAGAGGGAGATTCAACCAGGCTTATACTCAATGTAAATTTGAAATCGGAAACCGGCGACACTTTATTAATTTTCATTAATCACTGGCCTTCAAGAAGAACCGGTGAAGAAGAATCTGAAGAAAAGAGAATACAAGCGGCCGGTGTTTTGAAAAAGAGAATTGATTATTATTCAGGTAAAAATCCAAATGTTAAAATAATTCTGCTCGGGGATTTTAATGATGAGCCGGATAATTTTTCTGTCCGGCAGACTTTAGGAGCAATCCCCGTGATCTGCGGCAGCAATCTCGGGATTATTAGTTCCGAATTATATAATATTTCATATTCAAGATTCAAAAAAGGAGAGGGAAGTTTTAAATACAGGGATAATTGGAATATGCTAGATCAGATAATTGTTTCGGGGAGCGTAGTAACCGAATCCGGTTTAAATTTTTTATGCCGCTCTTTCGAAGTGTATAAGCCTCATTTTCTTCAAACATATTCGGGAAAGTATAAAGGAACGCCGTTTCCAAGCTTCGGAGGCAGCAGGTATCTCGGCGGCTACAGCGATCATTTCCCGGTTATTTCTAAAATCATTTTAGAAGCCGATAAATAAAATCATTTTGGAAAGGGATAAAAATGAGTAAAGAATTATTGATTTTCGGGTCAAACGGAGCATTGGGGAAAGGTGTAACATCCGTCATGATAAAAAAGAATTATGACAAGATTTATCTCTTTGATTTTCACTTTGAAGAAAAATATGATAATAAAAATATCATTTATGTCGAGATAAAAGATCTCTCTCTTGAAAAAAATATCATAACTGCCTTTGATAATATCAAGCCCGGTAAAGAAAAAGTGTTTTTCCTTTTCAGCACGGTCGGCGGTTTTGCAGGCGGAAAATATGTATGGGAGACCGATGCTAATGAAATAGATAGTATGATCGGGATGAATTTTAAAACCAATTTCCTGATTGCAAAATATTTTTCCAAAATTGTAAAAGAATCGGCCGCGGGATCGATCTGCTTTACTGCCGCATTCACCGGATTAAGAGAAGAAAAAAAGAAAGCGGCTTACGGCGCTGCAAAAGGAAGCTTAATACATTTAGTAAAAACACTTGCATTTGAGGGAGAAGAAATAAATCTGTCGGTTAATGCAATTGCACCATACATTATCGATACGCCTGCAAACCGTGAATGGACAAAAGATGCCGACTATGATCTATGGATAAAACCCTCAGAAGTCGGAGAACTTGTGCACGATATTTTCAGCAACTTTCATTTTGTTACGGGGAACGTGATTCAATTAACAAACAGGTTCAAAGTATCTTTATAAATAATTAATTAGTTTTGATCGGTCAGCCAAAAAAAAATTTTTTCAACGGAATTGAAATGTCTCTTAAAGAAAAAATTAATGAAGATCTAAAAGCTGCAATGAAAAGCGGAGATAAGTTAAAACTTGAAACTATCCGCTCAATCCGTGCATTGATCCTGGAATTTGAAAAGAGCGGAAGCGGCAAAGAATTGTCTCCCGATGAGGAAATTAAAATGCTCAGCACTGCGGCAAAAAAAAGAAAAGATTCAATTGAACAGTTTAGAAATGCCGGGAGGACGGAACTTGCCGAAAAGGAGGAAAAGGAATTAAGCATTTTGATGAATTATCTTCCTAAGCAGTTATCCGATGAAGAAATAATGAGCGAGATTAAAAAGATAGCCGAAACTGTCGGCGCCGAAAAAAAAGAGGACTTCCCGAAATTAATGCCTTTGGTTATGAAAGAGTTAAAAGGGAAAGCGGACGGGAAAAAAGTGAAAGAGTCGGTTGAAAAATTTTTAAGCGGCAATTGAATTTCCGGACATGAGGGCTGCGAATTTTTCTAGCAATATTTTCTGAAAAGCAATTGAGCGTACTTGATATAATTATAGTTGTGGTTTTATTTATAGGATTTATCCTTGGTTATAAGGATGGATTCGTCCGTAAACTTGTCGGTCTAATCGGTTTTGCACTGGCAATTTTTTTAGCAGTTATTTTATCCGATGACCTCGGGAAAATAATGGAATCGGTCTTCGGCATCGAAATTTATCTTTCATCGATTTTTGCGGGACTATTAATTTTTTGGTTTGTAATACTTCTTTTTGCACTGCTTAAAAGAGTGATTCATCCTTTTGATAAAGTGAATAATCTAGTAAACAGGATTGTAGGCGGGGCGGTTGGCTTGATACAGATTGCCTTCCTTTTGAGCGCGGTTTTTTTTCTTCTAAAAATCTTCAGCATTCCTGACGGATCCGGTTCTTCATTGCTTTATAACCGGGTTTACAATATTATCCCCGATACCGTCAGCTATTTAAGCAATTATACTCCCGATGCAAAAGAAAAATTCAAAGAGTATATATTTGAAAGAGATACGCTTGAAGGTGAAGTAGGTTCACCCAAATGATTTTCCAAGGCACTCTTGATAAGCTGGAATTCGCTAAAATTCTTCAATATATTTCCAAGTATTGCGCTACCGATCCCGGGAAAAATTATATCCATTCGCTCCGGCCCTTGTTTGATTTATCCAAAATAAAAGAGGAAGGAATTCTTGTAACTCAGGCGAAGGAAATATTAATAAGAGATAATTCTTTCCCGCTCGATTACCTGCCCGATTTAAATGAAGTCATCTCAAAAAGCGCTATCCAGGGATCAGTCCTGGATACAAAATCGGTTCTTGAGATACTGAAGCTTGCGGTTAATTCCAGGAATATATTTCACTTTCTTAAAACTAATTCCGAGTCAGCCCGGCTTTTATTTTCTAAAACCGCAAACGATCTATTTGTCGATAAATTATTTGAACACCACATCCAGAAAGTGGTAAGCGAAAACGGAGAAATAAAAGAAAATGCCAGTCCTAAGCTTCAGGAGATAAGAAGAGAGATTAATTCAAAAAAGGATGATCTTATCCGCTCGGTAAACAGAATTGTAAAATCTCTATCCGAACAGGATATTGCAAGAGAAGATTACCTGACTTTACGCGACGGCAGGATTGTAATCCCTGTAAAATCTGAACATAAAAGACACATAAAAGGCTTCATTCATTCCGAATCGGCGACGGGGCAGACGGTTTATATCGAACCTGAAGAAACATTGGATCTTAACAATGAAATTGTTTCTCTTTCATTTGCCGAAAGAAGGGAAATAGAAAGGCTGCTGCGCGAATTAACTAAAATGATAGGAAACGAAGGCGGCAGGTTAAAAAAATCTCTTTCGGTTATTGCTTACCTCGATTCCATTTTTTCCCGCGCAAAATATTCGATTGAAGTTATCGGAGCATTCCCGGAAATTGATAACAATAAATCTTTCTTTCTTGAAGATGCCAGGCATCCTATTCTTTTTAAAAAATTAGGGAAAAATAATACTGTTCCGCTTAACCTGAAGATTAAAGATGAAAAAGTAATTTTAATTACCGGTCCGAATGCCGGAGGTAAAACTGTTGTTTTAAAGACTATTGGGCTTCTATGTTTATTATTTCAATCCGGTATCCACATTCCAGTCAGCCCCGATTCAAATATGCATCTGCTGACAAATATTTTGCTCGATATCGGCGACGAGCAGTCTCTTGAAGATGATCTTTCCACATTCAGTTCTCATCTTTCGAATATTAATAATATTCTGAAAAATGCCGATTCAGGATCGCTCGTTCTTTTAGATGAAATCGGAACAGGAACCGATCCCGCAGAAGGATCGGCATTGGCTGCGGCAATACTTATCCAACTCAGGAATAAAGGCGCGATTGTAATTGCAACAACACATCACGGAAGTTTAAAGTTAATTGCAAATGAGCTTGAAGGTCTTGAAAATGCCGCAATGGAATTCGATACCGAAAATCTCAAACCCACATATGTTTTTAAACAGGGCATACCCGGCTCCAGCTATGCATTTGAAGTTGCAAAAAGAATCGGTCTTGAGGAAGATTTGCTGAAGCTGGCAAACGAATACCTCGATTCCGATGTGCATAAAGTTGAAAATTTCCTGGTTGATCTCGAAACAAAATCCCGGAAGGTTGAGGCTAAATTAAAAGAGGTTGAAATTGAAAATGCGCGCTTGACAGGTTTATCAAATCTTTACAAACAAAATCTGGACAAGCTTAATAACGAAAAGAAAGAGATTCTTAAACGGACAAAATCTGAAGCCGATGCATATTTACGGGATGTAAATAAAAGATTTGAAAAAGTTATAAAAGACCTTAAAGAATCGAAAGCAGATAAGGAAACAATTAAAGCATCACAAAAAGCTATTGCTGAATTAAAGGAAAAGAACCGGCAGTTTTTAGATGAAAAGTTTGCGGCTACCGAAAAAGAGGAAGAAAAAAGCCCGATCAATATCGGCGATTTTGTTTCAATAAAAAATACAGCCGCATCCGGGGAAGTAATTGAGATAAATGAAGAGAAAAATAGCGCCGTATTGAAGGTAGGGACAATAAAAATGAAAGTCCCGCTGAACGAATTATCCAAGGCAAAAAAAGAAAAACCTGAAATTCAAAGCTACGCAAGTTACGAAATTACTGCTCCTAAAATCAGACTGGATATACGGGGAGAAAGAGCGGATGAAGCTGAATTTGAAGTAATAAAATTTCTGGACAACGCATATTCCGGAGGTCTTGAAAGAATCGAAATCCTTCACGGGAAAGGAACCGGCGCTCTTAAGAAAATGGTGGCTGATATTCTTAAGAAACATGAAAAGGTAAAAAATTACTATTTTGCGCCGATTGAATTCGGCGGGGATGGGATTACAATTGTTGAATTAAAATAAGTTATTATTAATTGTAGGACGAAGCGATAGCTTCGTCCGCAATATTTTATGCATAAAGGCAAACTTCCGTAGTTGTTCAAAATCATATCCAAAACCGGATCAATAATTGCTGAATTGTTTAATTGCTAAATTGTTAAATTGCTTTATAAGCTTTCAACAATTTAACAACTTGACAATTTAACATTTAACCAGGTGTTCAAGAAAATCTTAATAGCAAACAGGGGCGAAATTGCAGTTAGAATAATCCGCGCTTGTAAAGAATTAGGGATCCGGACCGCAGCAGTATATTCGGAAGCAGACCGGACTTCTCTTCATGCCAGGCTTGCAGATGAATCTTACAGCATTGGCCCGGCCCAATCATCCGAATCTTATCTAAACAAGAAAAAACTTATTGATCTGGCAAAAGAAATAAAAGCGGATGCTATTCATCCGGGTTACGGTTTTCTTTCTGAAAATCCTGAATTTATTAAAATGACTGAAAAGGAAAAAATCACATTCATCGGGCCTTCGTCAAAATCTGCCGCTCTGATGGGGAATAAAATAGCCGCAAGAAATTTAATGATACGGAATAATATTCCCATTGTGCCGGGCACCGTGAAGCCGGTTTCCTCGGAAGAAGAAGGGAAAAAAGCAGCAGGAGAAATAGGATATCCTGTTATTTTAAAGGCTGGAGGCGGAGGCGGAGGCAAAGGAATGAAGAAAGTCTTTTCGGAAAACGAATTCATTCCGGCTTTTGAATCCGCAGCGCGGGAGGCTTTTAATGCTTTTGGAAACAGTGAAATTTATATAGAAAAATATTTTGTCAATCCTAAACATATCGAAGTTCAGGTTATTGCCGACAAGCATGGAAATTATTCTCACCTGTTCGAGAGAGAATGTTCGGTTCAGAGGCGCTACCAGAAAATTATTGAAGAATCTCCTTCATCCTTTCTTGATGAGAAGACTAGAAAAAAGATTACGGAAGCTGCAATTTATGCTGCCGAAGCATGTGAATACTATAACGCCGGCACAATTGAATTTTTAATGGACCGGGAGAAAAATTTTTACTTCCTTGAAATGAACACAAGGATCCAGGTTGAGCATCCCGTAACAGAAATGGTTACCGGCATTGACATAGTTAAAGAACAGATTTCCATTGCAGCAGGAAACAAGCTTTCATTTAAGCAGGAAAAAATAAAATTAAACGGACATGCAATTGAGTGCCGCGTCTGCTCCGAAGATCCTTTGAATAATTTTCTCCCTTCCACCGGAGAAATTTACTACTGTAGAGAGCCGGCCGGTAAAGATATAAGAGTAGATTCCGGGTTTGACCAGCATTCCGCTATATCCATCAATTATGATCCTTTGATTTCCAAAGTAATATGTCATTCGCAAAATCGTGAATCGGCAATAAAAAAAATTTCCGCAGCTTTATCCGAATACCGGATTGCCGGAGTGATTACAAATATTCCTTTTTTAATTTCAATATTGAATCATAACTCTTTTACATCGGGGAGTTACGATATAAATTTTGTCGACAATAATCTGGCGGAACTAAATAAATTTATTATCGATTCCGGCAGGAATTTAGAAGAAGTTGTTTCTTTATTTGCGGCGGTTGTTAAATCCGGTTCAGCTCCTTCTAAAAAAAATGAAAGTTTCCAGGCTAACAGATGGACGGATCAAATTTATGAGTGAGTTTATTGTTACAATTAACGGTCTGAAAAAAAAGGTTATGCTTGAAGGTAATACTGCATTTGTTGACGGCAGAGAATATAATTTTGAATTGCAGAAATTGAACTCAGACCTCTTCTTGTTGAAAGCCGAAAATCGCTTATTTGAAATCTATTCAAAAAAAATTAATGAAGAAAAATATTCCGTTACTGTTAACGGCAGATGTTTCGAGCTTCTGATCAGGACATCACTCCAGGAAAAAGCCGCCAGGTTGATTGAATTAAAAACGGAATCAAATCATCATTCGGAAATCAAATCCCCAATGCCCGGTTTGATCTTAAAAGTTAAAAAGAAAAGCGGAGAGAAAGTAGAGGCAGGTGAACCGGTTTTAATTCTTGAAGCAATGAAAATGGAAAATGAACTGCGGTCGCCTTCAGGCGGGAAGATCAGAGAAATTTTTGTTAAAGAAGGTATCGCAGTTGAAAAAGGAGCTGTTCTTTTTATTGTAGATCAGGTATAAGAAATCCTCCTCTTTAATTTCCTTAGAATATCACTCCATTTACATAAAATCCGAATTATTTTGTTAAAAAAGAAGGATTTATAAAATCTTTAAAACATTATAATATTTAAAATTTTTATTGCGTTTTTATAAATCTTTGGATTATTTTGCAGATCAATTGAGTATGTCATTTTTAAAAAACATCAGGTTTAGTGTACCATGGGGAATCTTCTGCGGCTTTCCGTCTAATTCATCACCATAAAAAGAATAATACTTTATCCACTTAAAAAAGGAGAAGAAGTGAAAAAAATACTATTTACTACCGTTTTTGCAGCTGCCTTATGTAATTTAACATTGGCAGGGGGATTCCAGATAAATGAACAGGGGGCAAAAGCTCTGGCAATGGGTAATGCATTTACAGGTGTTGCCAATAATCCGTCGGCGATTTTTTTCAATCCTGCAGGAATAACCCAACTTCAGGGGACACAGTTCATGGCCGGTGTGTCATTAATTGCACCTTCAACAAAATTTACAGGACCAACTCCTGCAACAACCGAATGGGAGATGGAGAAACAAATATTTACTCCATTTGATGTTTATATCACCCATCAATTCAGCGAGAACTGGTATGCGGGATTGAGTGTAAACAATCAATACGGGCTTGGTACAAAGTGGCCTTCCGAATGGGTTGGTAATCAATTAGCCGTTGATACGGAAATAAAATCCTTTTTCTTTACACCTGTTGTTGCATATAGATTTTCAGATCAATTTTCGTTAAGTGCCGGTGCAGTCATAACTTATGCAGATGTTAAGATAATTAATCATACTATTCATCCTCTCACTATGCAGCCGACTGTGGAAATTAATTTGGAAGGAAACAAAATTGGTTATGGATTTAGTGCCGCATTAATGTATAAACCGGTACAACAAATATCGTTAGGATTAAGCTATAGAAGTGAAGTAAAATTTGATTTTGATGGTACTGCAACAAGTATTCCTGCAGGATTTACGCATCCTTTGCTGCAAGCTTATATCCCTTTTCCAAATGGAGATATTACGGCGCCCTTAACAACTCCCCAGAATATTACGTTCGGTGTTGGCTTTACTCCATCTTCAGCTTTAACGCTTGCCGTTGATTTTCAATATGTCGGCTGGTCCAGCTATGATAAATTAGAGATTACTTTCAATAATTATGATTTAAGTCCTACAACCCCAGGTGTACAAAATGTCAGAAGTGCTGATAGAAATTATGAAAATACCTTTATCATTAGAGGCGGAGCTGAATATAAAACATCCGATGTTTTTGCATTAAGGGCGGGTGTATTTTTCGATAAAAATCCTGTTAAAACCGAATATGTTGAGCCGATTCTGCCCGACGCAAACAGGATCGGTTTAAATGCAGGTTTTGGATATATGTTTACGGAAAATTTCGGAGTAGATGTTGGTTATCTTTTGCTTCTTTTTCAGGACAGGGAAGTTACAGGTTCAAAATTCGGATTTAACGGTACATATGAAAATATGAGCCACGTATTTGGAATAGATTTTTCATATGGTTTGTAATAATTAAGGGCGGCTGCCAAAATAGCTGCCCTATTATTTTTTAAAATTTAAAAAGGCAGAAACTTTGTATTTATAGAAAAGAATTATTAAATTAAATTTTTGTATGAGGGACATACAATTGTATTAAAGAGAATAATAAAACTACGGAGGTTAAATGGCTTTCTCACTCAATAGAATAATGCTCATCGGCAACTTGGGCAGAGATGCCGAAACAAGATTTACTACTACAAATGTTTCTGTTACTACTTTCACCATGGCTACTACAAACAGCTATAAGGGGAAAGACGGCAACTGGACGAATGAAACAACCTGGCACAATATCGTCGGGTATAACCTCTCCGATTACTTTAAGGAAAACCTGAAAAAAGGGAAAAAATTTTACGTTGAGGGGAGACTCAATAAACGTGATTACACCGATAAAGACGGGATTAAAAGATATTCTACAGAAGTGGTTGCAGAAAAAATAATTCCTCTTGAATCCGGCGGTGAAGGAAGCAAAGATTCGGTTCCCAGTGCCGTCAGTGAATCTTCGGAACCGGACATCAAAGTAGATGATAATAATGATCTTCCGTTCTAATTGGTATGTTTAATAATCCGGAGATAAAATAATTTTTGGATATTGATTGGCAGCTTAAGATTGTTATTGTAATACTATTGCTTTGCTTATATGTTTTCATTTCAGGTTCCGAAGCGGCGTTTGTTTTAATTAAAAAAAAGAAAATTACGGGTTACGGAAAAACCGGGCCTGATGAAAAAAATGTTAAGTTAAAGGACCGGTATTTAAATTATTTTTTTGAAAATCCGCGCCAGCTTTTAACGGCCATCTTAGTGATGAAAACTCTAATTAAGGTGGCTGTTTTGATTTTTGCGGTTTCCTTTGTTTTTGAATATTCTTCTTATCCGTTTGGTTCCCCTGCAATTCTTCTGATCCTGCTCATCTTCTTAGCCTCCTTAATTTTTATTTTTATCGGCGAATTAATTCCAAAGACCTGGATTTCAAAAAGATCCGAACTCTTAATCGGGGCTGCAGTTTTTCCTCTCTACTGGATAAATATTTTTATTTATCCTGTCTCCGAAACCATTGCTGAAATTGCCAGGATTATGCTGCAGGGGAAAAAAGAAAAAGCCAGACAAATCGAGGACGGAGATGATTCCGGCAAATTGAATAAAAAACAAAAGGAAGAAATTGAAGAGGAACAAGAGCTTATTCAGGGGATAGTTGATCTGCATTCGGTTGATGTAAGAGAAGTGATGACGCCCCGGGTAGATATCTACGCGGTTCCGGCAAATGCGGATTTTGACGAGCTTCTTGAAATAATCACTTCTTCCGGCTACAGCAGGCTCCCTCTATACAAAGATGATCTGGATGATATTCTCGGAATTATTCACACAAAAGATATTTTAACTTACCTTAAAAACGAGGAGCAGCGGAGACAGCTTTCATTATCAAAAATTGCGCGCAAGGCGATGTTTATTCCCGGAACTAAAAGAATTAATGACCTGCTGCGGGAATTCCAGGAGAAAAAAATGCACATTGCAATTGTAGTCGATGAATTCGGAGGAACATCGGGGCTAATTACTTTGGAAGATATCCTTGAAGAGATAATCGGCGAAATAAGGGATGAATATGATCAGGAAGAAAATCCCGTTACAAAAATTGATGAAAAAACATTCCTTGTGCTGGGGAAATTATCAATTGATGAACTGAACGAGCTTCTGAATTTAAATCTGCATCCGAATAACGGAGATTATGAAACATTAGCCGGTTTAATTTTAAATTATGCGGGACAAATTCCTAAAGACGGCTATTCTTTCAGCATAGAAAATTATAAATTTACCGTCAAGGAAGTTTTAAATAAAAGGATTAAGAAAGTTTTAATCGAGAAAATTGAAGGGGAATGATTTGTGAAAAAAGGATGTTTTGTAAAAATCATTATTGTGCTGACGGTGATAGTTGCAGCAGCACTGTTTTTGATTCAGAATTATGGAGATGAATTGATCTTTAAGCCGGGGGAGAAGTTCATTAAAAGTTTGGTTTTTAAAGATGTAACGAAACAACTGGAATATGTCAGAGAAACGCCTGAAAAAGATTCATTGAAAGCTCTTCTGGATAATTTTATTCATGCACGAGTTCGTAATAAGGAAGAAATAAAAATTAACAGCGAGGAAATTGAAAGCCTGGTTGATTCCGTTGAAATCTTTTTGAAGGACAGCTTAATCACGGACAACGAAATTGAAAAAGTGAAAAGATTATTTGACAATCTTAATGAATAAAAATTATAAAAATGCAGATTGATTTAATGATTGGAAAATCATCTAAAAATAAAAAGAATTAAAAAATGAAAGATCAAAGAAAAACTGAAATCCGCGTCGGCATTATGGTTACAATCGGAATAATAATTTTTATCTGGATATTAACCTGGGCAAAAAATTTCAGTCTTACCCCCACTGAAAAAACTCTTCAGGTCAGGTTTACAAATGTTTCCGGTTTGGAAGTTGGTGATTATGCAACGGTGAACGGTGTTCGTAAAGGATTTGTCGATGATCTGCGGACGGAAGATAACAAAGTTATTGTTGTACTTTCTCTTGACAGCGATGTGGAATTGAAAAAAGATGCTGTTTTTTCAATTTCAATGCTTGATTTAATGGGGGGAAAAAAAGTAGAAATAAATCCGGGGGCTTCAGCCGAACCGATGAATTTCAATGAAGTTCAGAACGGTACTTTTACTGCGGATATACCGGCTGTAATGTCTATGCTGGGAACTGCGCAGCAGGATATTACAACTTTGATTTCCGATATGAAAATCAGCCTGAATGCAATTAATGGATATCTGACCGATGAAAAATTAAATGAGGATATTAGAGCTTCGGTTTCAAATCTTCGTTCGCTTACGGGACAAATGAATCAATTAATAAATGAAAATAGGGCAAACTTTAATAAGCTTGCATCAAACAGCGCAGAATTTTCGGAAGAGGCAAAAAATTTTATTAAGGAGAATAAGGAAGGGATGAAATCCTCCATAGAAGATTTCAGCTCCATAATGAAAAAGACAGACAGCCTTATTTCAAAAGTAAATACTGTTTCGGATCAGATTATGAATCAGCAGAATAATTTAGGGAAACTGCTTTACGATAAAGAAATCTTTGATAATCTTCAGAGTTCGCTGAAACAGTTAAATGAGCTTTCAAAGCTGATCCTTGAACAGCTCAAGGGTGAGGGATTTAAAGTTGATGCGGATGTTGATCTGTTCTAGAATTTTACTTTTAAAAAAAACGGGAACTAATTGACCTTCATTCCAAGAATTTTTCTGATTGTTTTTGTATTAATTGCTGCAGCAGATGCAGTACACCCGGAGCCGGCTTCCGGCAGCAGCGGGATGGTAGTATCTGCCAGCAATATAGCATCAAATGTCGGAGTAAACATCCTGAAAAACGGCGGTAATGCCGTTGATGCTGCGGTGGCAGTCGGCTTTGCCTTGGCTGTAACTTTTCCTTCGGCGGGGAATTTAGGCGGGGGCGGATTCATGGTAATTCATCTTAAAGACGGAAAAAATATTACAATTGATTTCCGTGAAAAAGCCCCGTTATTAGCAAGCAGAGATATGTTCCTGGATGAAAAGGGAAATTTTATTCCTGATTTGAGTATAACGGGAACAAAATCAACAGGCGTACCCGGAAGTGTAGCAGGATTAATTTATGCGCTGAAAAAATACGGAACTATGAACCTTGATGAAG
This sequence comes from Ignavibacteriaceae bacterium, assembly GCA_036824595.1. Classification (GTDB taxonomy): domain Bacteria; phylum Bacteroidota; class Ignavibacteria; order Ignavibacteriales; family Ignavibacteriaceae; genus DATKLQ01. The sequence continues at coordinate 6,487 of DAISZW010000043.1, read as the reverse complement.
TAATTCAGCCCGCAATTGACCTGGCGGAAAACGGCTTTACTCTGGACAACAACACCGTCCAGGGCTTTAACTCTGTATTAAACGCGTTTAATTTATATCCCTCTTCGTACAAAATATTTACAAAATACGGTGAAGAATACTGCGAAGGAGATATTTTCAGGCAGCCGGATCTTGCATATACTTTAAAGCAGATTAAAAAAAAGGGGAGGGATGGTTTTTATAAAGGAGATATTGCTGATCTGATCGTTAAGCAGGTGAAAGAATTTGATGGCCTAATCACTTTGAAAGATCTGGAAGAATATGAACCTGCTGAGCGCGAGCCGGTAACAGGCACTTACAGAAATTATACAATTGTATCTATGCCTCCTCCAAGTTCAGGGGGTATCGCATTAATAGAGCTTCTAAATATTCTTGAAAATTTCCGCTTCGTAAAAGAAGAATGGGGGAGCAGTTCATATATTCACAAGCTGACGGAAGCGATGAAATATGTTTATGCGGACCGTTCAGTTCATCTCGGCGACCCCGATTTTTACAATGTACCGCAGGATTGGCTGATATCTAAAAAATACGCTCATGAAATATTTGAAAAGATTAAAGATTCAGCAATTACTTCTTCCGAAGTGATTCCCGGTCAGCCGTTTTCGCAATATGAAAGCACCGAAACAACTCATTATTCGGTTTATGATTCATACGGAAATGCAGTAAGCACCACTACTACGTTGAATTCTGCTTTTGGAAATAAAATAATTGTTGACGGGGCCGGTTTTCTTTTGAATAATGAAATGGATGACTTCAGCGCAAAACCGGGCGAACCGAATCAATTCGGACTTTTAGGGAACGAAGCAAATTCTGTTCAGCCCGGCAAAAGAATGTTAAGCTCCATGACTCCCACAATTGTTTTAAAAGATAATAAACCATTTTTAATTGCCGGTTCTCCCGGCGGATCTACTATTATAACTGCTGTTCTGCAGGTTATAATGAATGTTATTGATTTTGGAATGGATATTCAGGAAGCAATCAAGGCTCCGAGAATCCATCATCAATGGTTCCCGGATGAGATTTATTATGAACCTTTCGGACTTCCTTTTGATGTGAAAGAAAATCTCCTTAAAAGAGGAAACAAGATCGGAGGAGAAAGAATTCTCGGCCGTGTCGAAGGCATTTTAATCGACTATGACAATAATATAATTTATGGAGCATCGGATACAAGAGGAAACGGATCCGCAGAAGGATACTGAGAGTGAATGATTGTATGATTGCATGGCTGAATTTGTATGATTGAATGGTTAATGAATCTATAAATTAAAAATATATTTTCATTTACCCATTCATCCTTGATTTTTTAAAGAATCTTCGGAGTTAATTGATTATTTTATCAGAAAGCTTAGAGATAAGATGGTAATCGGCATCGGCATAGACATAATAGAAATTGATAGAATCAAGACCAGTATAGAAAATTTCGGAGATCAGTTCCTAAACAGAATTTACACAAAAACCGAACTTGATTATTGCCTTTCAAAGAGCAACAAATATCAGCATTTGGCTGCCCGGTTTGCAGCAAAAGAAGCGATATACAAAGCCTTCTCAACCGGCATGGAGAATGAAGAATTATCCTGGCAGGATATTGAGATTTATAATGAACCCAACGGAATGCCTGTTGCCCGGCTTACGGAAAAATTCAATTCTTTTCTTACCAGCGGTAAAAGCCTTAAGATATCGATGAGTCATTCCAGAGATTATGTAGCATGTGTGGCTATTATTTACAGGAATCAGGATTAGTAAACTCATTTTAACACAATAGCTTAGATTATTTTACTTTCTCTATGAAATAGTATATTCAATCCGGGTTTTTAAAATGAAAATTTTTTTGGAAAGTTATTTAAATGTAAATTACAGGGGCTCAGAATAATAAATAATTAATTATGTAATGATTCTTTTTAAGGTGTAGCGGCAGCGATATTTTTTAGCTCTGTGCTTCAAAGTAAAATTAATAAAGTTTCATTCCATCCGGTTGCCTTTTTAAATATCTGCATTAACGTTAGAGAGTTTTAAATAACTATTTTTAAAAATATTCTATGGAAACTCTATGACAAAAAAATTTACTCTTTATTTAGCTCTTTTAACCCTTGCTGCTTTTTTGGGCTGCGGAAAAAATAAAACATCAATTACAATCGCCGGTTCAACTGCTTTTCAGCCGTTTGCTGAAAAATTGGCAGAAACTTATATGAATTATAATGACAAGGTTAATATAACAGTCCAGGGCGGCGGTTCTGCAGTCGGAATTCAGGCGGCAAATTCGGGAGCTGCAGAGATTGGGATGGCTGATCTCGTTATCTTGCCTGAAGAAGCTAAAGCACTTACGTCTACTGTTGTTGCCCGGGATGGAATAGCAGTTATTGTCCACCCAGACAACATTGTTTCTGAACTTACCACAGACCAGATACGAGATATTTTCAACGGAAAAATTACTAATTGGAAAGACGTTGGAGGAAAGGATGCCTCAATAACCGTAGTCTCGCGTGAAGCAGGTTCAGGTACAAGATCTTCTTTTGAAGACATAGTAAAAGATATTAGTCTGAAAAGGGATGCATTGATCCAAGATTCAAACGGTACCATCCGCGAAACTGTAGCTAACGATGTAAATGCCGTCGGCTACCTTTCTCACGGATTGATAAACAATAAAATAAAAGCTGTAAGGGTTGACGGTCAAGAAAGTACAACAGAATCGATACTTTCAGGAAATTACAAACTTGTAAGACCGATTTATCTTTTAGTGAAAGGGAATCTCGAGGGAGAAATAAAAAACTTTATTGATTTTGTTCTTTCATCTGAAGGACAGGAAATTATTAAAGCCAACGGACTTCTGCCTGCAAAATAATTTTTAGGATTATTGATGAAGTTATTGAGTGAAAAAGGGGTCCAGCGGATTTTGATGGCTACGGCATTTTCCGCAATTTCTGCACTGCTTCTTATTGCACTTTTTATAATTAGCGAGGGCCTTCCATTTATTTTTAGCTACGGATTGAATGAATTCCTATTCTCTTCTAATTGGGAGCCGCAGGCCGGCAAGTTTGGTATTTATCCTATGATCGTTGCCTCTTTATGGGTTACTTTTGGAGCAATGGTTGTCGGTGCTCCTCTAGGCGTAGCCGGTGCCCTTTTTCTCACCGAGTATGTTCCTAAAGCTATCATGCGTATTGTAAAACCGACAATCGAGCTATTGGCTGCAATACCCTCGGTAGTCTACGGATTCATCGGGGTAATGGTACTTGCTCCCATTATAAGAGAGAATCTTGGAGGCCCCGGCCTTTCATTGCTCGGAGCTTCTATAATACTAGGCATTATGATTTTGCCTACAATTATCAGCATATCAATCGATTCAATTTTGGCTGTTCCGCAGTCATACAGGGAAGGTTCCCTCGCACTAGGTGCTACTATATGGCAGACGATTCATATGGTTACAATAAAAGCATCTAAGTCGGGAATTATAGCAAGTATAATTTTAGGTATGGGAAGAGCAATCGGTGAAACTATGGCAGTTATAATGATTGCAGGAAATTCCGTAAACATTCCTACTTCGGCTCTTGATTCCGTCAGAACATTAACAGCCAATATTGCATTGGAAATGAGCTACGCTACCGGTATGCACCGTCAGGCACTATTTGCTACCGGAGTTGTGCTTTTTATTGTAATAATTATTCTTAATTCAATAGCTAGTATTGCAATAAGAAAGAGGCCTGTTAAAAAGTGAGAATACATCCCCGATATACACAATTTCTTGCTGTTGTGCTTCTCTGGACCGCAACTGTTGTAACGCTAGGCATTTTAATCTTTATTATTTTCTTCATCCTGGAAAAAGGACTTCCGGTTGTAGATTTAGATTTTCTTACAGGCAAGCCTGAAGATTTGGGACGTTCAGGCGGCATATTTCCCACTATCATCGGAACTATTCTTTTACCTTTGCTTGCAATTGCAATCGCTACACCGCTCGGGGTCTTTACAGCCGTTTATCTTACTGAATATACAAGGGAGTCAAAAGTAACTAAAATCATCAGGTTCGGCACCGACTGCCTTGCCGGAATTCCCTCAATTATTTTCGGCTTATTCGGATACATATTTTTCGTTATTACTCTGGAGATGGGATGGTCAATCCTTTCGGGAGGTTTAACTCTGGCCGTGATGGTTCTTCCTACAATTATCCGTACTTCCGAAGAAGCAATCAAGTCTGTTCCAAAATCGTATAGGGAAGTAAGTTTTTCACTCGGTGCAACAACCTGGCAGACAGTTAAAAAAGTAATTTTACCAAACGCTCTTCCGGGAATTGTAACCGGCATTATGTTAAGCATAGGACGCTCAATTGGGGAGACAGCCGCAGTTATTTTCACTGCAGGATCATCGCTGCGTATACCAACGTCTATTTTTGATTCGACACGTACAATGGCTGTACATTTCTATATCTTAGCCAGGGAAGGAATCTCAGCAGAGAATGCTTATGGAACTGCAGCAACATTGATCATTTCCGTGTTGATAGTAAATCTTTCGGCATACTGGCTGATGAACCGGTTTATTGCAAAGAGAAGTTAAGGTTAAGAATTCGCATGAATGTAAAATTCCACATAGAAAAAATGAATTTTTATTTTAATAAAAACCAGGTTTTAAAAGATATTAATATCGATATACAGTCTAATAAAATTTTGGGAATCATCGGGCCCGCTAGTTCCGGCAAGACTACTTTTTTAAGAGCTCTCAACAGAATGAACGACCTGGAATTCGGTTCCGAAATGGATGGATTAATTCTGCTCGACGATAAAAATATTTACGATCC
>DAISZW010000043.1:0-1562 GCA_036824595.1 Ignavibacteriaceae bacterium | reverse complement strand
TGGATCCGATCTCTACGGCAAAAATTGAAGACGCATTAACGGAACTTAAAAAAGAGTATACAATTGTTCTTGTAACAAATAATACTAAACAGGCGGCTAGAGTTTCAGACAGTACCGCATTTTTTTTAATGGGAGAATTAATCGAATACGGGAAAACAGGGCAAATTTTTACAGCACCGGCTAAAGCTCAAACCAATGAATATATTACGGGGAGATTCGGATAAAAATGAAAACCATAGATTCCGGCCGCATTAAAATGGAAGTAAGCAATGTGGATTTATATTACAGCAAATTTCAGGCGCTCATCTCTGTAAGCATGCCCGTGCAGACAAACATTATAACTGCATTGATAGGACCTTCCGGCTGCGGAAAATCAACATTGCTCAGGTGCTTAAACCGCATGAATGATTTAATTCCCGGAGTTAAGATTCAAGGAACAGTTATTCTTGATAAAACCGATATTTATCGTTCATCGCTGGAAGTAACCGAGCTCAGGAAGCGGGTAGGAATGGTTTTTCAGCGTCCGAATCCGTTTCCGCTTACCATCTATGATAACGTTGTTTATGGATTGAGAGTAGCCGGCATAAGAAGCAAAAGAAAGCAGGATGAAATTGCAGAAAGAAGTTTGAGGGGAGCCTGGCTGTGGGAGCAGGTTAAAGATAAATTGAATCATCCAGCACTGGAGCTGCCCCTAGACCAGCAGCAGCGTTTATGCATTGCAAGACTGCTTGCAGTTCAGCCGGAAGTTATTTTAATGGATGAACCATGCTCTTCATTGGATCCGATTGCAACAATGAAGATCGAAGAGCTGATGATGGAATTGAAAAAAGATTATACTATTGTGATTGTTACCCATAATATGCAGCAGGCTTCGCGTGTATCCGATTTTACAGGATACATGCTGCTTGGTAAGATGATTGAATTCGATAAAACCACCAATATTTTTATACGGCCCGCCCAGAAACTTACCGAGGATTATATTTCAGGAAAGTATGGATAATTGTAGGTCGAAGCGTTAGCTTCGACCTAATCAAAAGGATTTTACAAAATAATTTTTAAAACAAAGCCGGAACTTTTTAGATTCCGGCTTTAATTGAATTTAAATTTGAAGCACTTATTTCGCAAGGACCATTTTCTTTACTTGCCTGAAATTCCCCGCTGTAATTGAATAGAAATAAACTCCGCTTGAAAGATGTGAAGCATTGAAATCAACTGAATATGTCCCGGCTGATTTTATTTCATTAACTAATTCGGCTATTTCTCTTCCAAGTATATCGTAAACTTTTATTACTACTTTTTCATTGCTCGGCAGAGTATAATTAATTACCGTAATTGGATTGAAAGGATTTGGATGGTTTAATGACTCGAATACTTGTTTTTCTCCGATGAACTGTTCATTATCCTCTTCAATTTTATATCCTAAATTTTTTAATTCTTTTGCTGCGAGATCTATCATTAAATCTTCCGGATATTCATTTATGATTTGTGAAAAACATTCTGCGGCCTTATCATGATTATTTAAATAATAAGAGCCCCATTTTATCCTCGTAAATTATTTTCCT
>DAISZW010000325.1:0-1816 GCA_036824595.1 Ignavibacteriaceae bacterium | reverse complement strand
CTGAATATCCCCGTTTGCAATATTGCCGTTATCCAAAAGAGAGAGAGGATTTGCATTCAGCTTAGACTCTGCCGAAGAATAGACATCCGCATAAACATTTTTTATCCCGTCAACAGAAATGAATTTTATTCTTAAAGTAACTATCGAATCGCCTAAAACATATCTAAAGGATGTAAATGAATTTACCGAATCTACCAGGTATGAAGAGTTCTCAAAATCAACAACATTATCGAAATCTTTTTCACACCCCCAAAATACGGACAGTGAAAAAAGAATGAGGGCAGAATAAGAAAAGACTATTTTTTTCATAAAGTTAATATTACCTTTAGCTCATAGGTTCTCAAGGTAAAAAATTAGCTACTAAATGTTATAATAAAAGGAGTTGGAGAGAATGATAACCCTAAAATTATAAAGCTGATATAACCAATAACTTTCCGTTTATTGTCCAATTCGCTTTCATCGTACACAGGCGGATGCTGCAGTTTGATTATAAAATAAAGGATCGCAGCCCAAAACAGCCATCCTGACCATCCGAATCCAAATCCCAATTCCATGTAGGAATCTACAAAACCGAGTATACCGATTACGAATAAAATAATAAAGGAAATAACCGCAATTTTTAAATGATTCTTCCGCCCGAACATTGTATAGCTTATGTGTCCGCCGTCCAGCTGTCCAACCGGAATCATGTTCATTGCAGTAATAAATAGGCCGAACCAGCCGACGCATAAAAAAGGATAATGATAGATTTCAGACATTGGCGGAAAAAATTGACCTTCTTTAACAAAAATTAATTTCAAAAAAGAAAATAACAGAGTGTCTCCGAATTGCAGACCTAGAGCATCCTTGCCGTAATCGGCAGAAAAATAATCGGGATGGATCTTAAGTATGTATTCAGTTCCCGGTACATTCAGAAATCCATATACTAGAACTATTAAACAAGCTATAAAACCGGCTATTGGTCCCGCCGCGCCGATATCAAACATCGCATTCCTATTCGGTACCACCGATTTTGTTCTTATAACGGCACCCATAGTACCGAAATTTAAAAACATTGGTATCGGAGGAAACGGAATATAATATGGAAGGGTTGCTTTTACTTTGTGATGTCTTGCTGCAAAATAATGCCCGAATTCATGACATGTAATCACGAATAAGATCGCAAATGAATAAGGCAAACCTATAAGATAATACTGCCAGTTATGATACTGCCCCAAATAACCTGTTGTCCAATCAGCACCGGCAATTGTCGTTGTTAAAAAAGTTATAATGAACAAACCGATATGAAGAAGATATTTATGCTCCTCTTTTCTTTTTAACTGTTGTTCTGCAGCAGCAGTATAATCTTCTTGTTCTTCCGGCATTCTACAGGTCCAGGTTTATTCCTAATGTTGAATAGTGTTCATTCAGGTCGAAGTATTCCCCGTGAATGCTTTTACCGGAAAAATACGCGAAAAGAATTGACAATCCTTTTGAATCATACCTCCCGAATTTAATTCCCGCTGAGATGATATTATTGCCTGAATATTTTTCAATTTTTGAAACTTTAAAATCGTAAGCCGCAAACGGAGTAAAGTATTTACAGAAATCTATTAAATAGTAATCAAATCCTAACTGATAAATATCTTTCCCGATTTTTCCGGGCGAGACGTGAATTAAATATGTAAATCCGGCATAAACCCTTGCTCCGCCGATCCTGTAAAAAGGGAAAAGCTCTATGAACTCCCTGCTGTACACCTGCGGCCTTCTTCCATTCCGCCAGTTTTCAATACCGGTGTCAAACTGTCCGTCAACTAAATGCGCGCTTATGTGACTT
>DAISZW010000187.1:0-6609 GCA_036824595.1 Ignavibacteriaceae bacterium | reverse complement strand
AAATAAAAATTACAGCTTATATTAATTAATACCATAGCCGAAACTAATCCCGAATTTCAAACCTCCCCAGTCAAGACTGACTTTCTTCCCTGTTTGGTCAGTTAAGTAAGCTTCATCATTTTCCGAATAGACCAGGTCTGCCGGGATATTGAATAAATAAGAAATGCCGAAATTTATTTTAAATAAATTCATAAATATTGAATAATTAACTCCCGGTTCGATTCCGACTGAAGTTGAACTGAAATCAAGTTCCTGGGAATCTCTTTCATCTCCGATTCGGATATAAAGTTTGTTTTTTAAAGATGAGGATATTAACCTCGCACCCAGTACGAAATCCAGCCTTGTAAATTCCCACTTCCTGAACCTGATATTAAGGATTCCGCCCCACGAATATGCATTTACAATCTGATCGACTTTTATTTCTCCTGAATAATCCTGGTAATGAATTCTTCCTCCGGTGCTTGCATAATCGAAGAATGCGCCCAGAGCAACATTTGAATCGCCCGGGAGCGTATATAAAAAACCGATCTGCCAGCCGAGTCTTGCTGGGAAAGATTCAACTGCATCAATGGGTACATTTATTTGTTTGAACGGTGACATCAGCTGGTCCTGAAGGTCTTCCATTTTCCCCATATTAAAAAAATTCAGATTACCTTTAAGAAAGACATACTGACCAAAAAGTTCCGCACCTGCCGGAATTATAAAGAGCGAGATTATTAATATTTTTCTCATATTCACCTAATTCAAATGTACGGGCATGTACCTTCCGTTGCCGAAAAGGAATCCATTTTGAAAATAATTACCTGTTTTACCGATGGAGATTGTTTTCTTCAGTTCTCCTGACTCTATATTGCAGATGTAATAGCGGCCGTTTTCTCCTGTTTCGACCCCAGCATAACCGGTGGATTCATCATAACACAAACTATAAGCATTACCATATGGTTCTACATATATTTGATTTATAAGACCTAAGGTTTCGTTTGAAAAAATTTTTAGATATCCATTCTCGTAGCTTAGACATCTTTCATCATCTATAAAAACCGGAAACGCCCCTCCTGTAACAATCATTCCGGATTCAGTCAATGAATTATTCTCAAATTTGTAAAGACTAAAACCATGGATTATATATTTTCCGTTATCCGTAATTTTCAAATGGCCGGTGGCATGAGATACCGGTATATATGCTAAATATGTTTCGGTACTGGCATCTATAATTCTTAATTTCTGCTGAGACGCAAACCCGGTGTATATAACCAATTTATTGTCATCTGATAAACTTATAGCATTTGCTCCTCCGGAGAGCGGAAGAATTTCTCTTAAATCAATATTTCCTTCTTCCTGCTGTGTTGAAATATTATATTTATTTATTACATAGGTAAAATCTGAAATAATATAAAGCTGTTCCCCATCTGAACTGACATCCATACAATATTCATCTGATGCACTGAGCGCAGATGAAGTTACTATGGAATCTATGATTGTTAAGGATTCAGCATTATATCTAACGATGCTATTTCTATTGTAAATTACGAACCAGTTCTTCTCCGGTAAAAACTTTACGGCATAATTAGAATAATAATTAAAAGGTTTGCCTATTTTTTCTCCGTTATAAACGGGCGGAAAATTTGAACGTTCGCCGGTCTTAGGTTCTATATTCAGATAAATGATTCCACCGTTGAAAGCAGGATTCTCATCCAGCCAGCTCGTGGAATCGATATTATTAATAATGATCTCTTCCCCGAATCCTTTTCCAATAATATAGCTTTTGAATGCTGAATCGAATGGTGTTCTCTCCCAGCTTACTCTAAGGGAATAATCATTTACCACCTCAGAAAATACAGCAGGAACCGCGGGCATGTCGATCTCTTTTTCTTTTCCGTAACCGGTAAACAATGAGCCGAGAATATCCATATCGATCCTGTAAACTGCTCTTCCCCCTGCATAAGTATTATCATAAAAGTAATTTTGATTTACACTTGAAATTTCTGCTATCTTATTTCCGTTCTTATTAACAATATATTTTCCGAATGCCGGCTGCGTGTACTGCTCCCATTTTATTTTCAGAGAGCCGTTCTCGGGCGCTGCTTCAGTTATATTGGGAACATTCACATCGTCATTGAATATGTAAACACCATAGCTTTTGGATATAATAAAAGCTTCTGCCCCGGTGTGGTCGGCAAGACTTCCGCTGTTTGTTGATACAATCAAATCCAGTCTCAATGAATGATGTCCGTCATTGTATCCTCTTGAATCAAATTTTATTGCATTAGTCCCTGCATATCCCCATCCTTGTTCATACTGATCTACATAGAGCTTGAAATCCAGTAATTTATGCTCATTCAATATCCTTTCATAAGAAATTATTATTTCACCTCTAAGAATATTAAATTTATCCTCCTCCAGGACTGTAAAAACTACGTTCGGTTCCCCGATTTTTATATCATGGTAATTTGTTTCGCTTGGAGAATATTCGCATGAATAAAAAAGAATTGATGCTGCGGACAATATAATTTTAATGAAACTTGAAGGATTTATTTTCACCGGCATGCTGAATCCCCTGATTGCTTCAATTTACTTAACGATTCCCCTTCTATCCTAAATAAGGTTTATTAAAAAATTTCCGGCAAATTAACCTTTCAATTATTTAAAAGCAATAGATTAATTTCTTTAAAAAAAAGTTAATCGGCTGAACATAGATGGATATTACTTTTCCAGAGGAAGTGTCAGTTTAAATTCTGTCCCCTCACATCGGAATAATTGAATCTTCCCTTTTAACTGCTCAATTAATGTGTTTACAAGCTGCAGACCGAGAGTTTCCGTTTCCCTGAAATCAATCTCCTCGGGAAAACCTTTCCCGTTATCAAATACTGAAATACTGAAATTTTCATTACTATTTTTTATAATTGAAACGATGAGTTTGTCTTCAGGCTTGCCGGAGAATGCATGTTTAAAACAGTTTGTAAGAAGCTCATTCATTATTAAACCGAGAGGGACGGCAGAGTCTGCGCCGATGGTTATTCTTTCAGAAGGAAAATTCAATTCTACCTGGTTCGTGCTGAAATTATTCGTATTGCAGAGAATCCCTACCATGTCTTCAATGTAGTCGTCAACAAATAAAGATATAAACGATTTTGTTTCGTATAATTTCCTGTGGATCAATGCCATTGAGCTTATTCTCTGCTGGCATTCGTAAAATATTTCCCTGATACAGGGATCTTTAATATATGAAGCCTGAATATTAAGAAGGCTTGATACCAGCTGCAGATTGTTTTTTACTCTGTGATGCACTTCTTTCAACAGAATTGTTTTCTCTTTTAAAGATGCGGAAATTTTCTCTTCCGTTACTACATGTGAAGTAATGTTAGTCAAAGTAATAATATACCCTAGTATTTTTTGCTCAACACCGGAAAGAGCACCGACTTTAAAGATTAAATTAATAATTTCTCCGCTCTTCTTCTTAAATAAAACTTCCTTAGTTGCAGGCAATAAACCTTTAACAATATCGTCCAGAAGAACTCTGCTTTTTTTAGAATTTTTGAAAATAAATATCGAGTCAAAAGGCTTATTTAAGAGTTCTACTCCTGCTAATTTTTCCGCTCTCCGGCTAGCTCTTATTATTTTCTTGTTTTCATCACAGACAATAATTACCTCCGAAGCCTGCTCAATAATCGAACGGGACAATTGTTCGGCAGCTGAAACTTCCTCATATCTTTTAGATTCTGATAAATCTGTTACAGTCAAGCAAATTACGGGAGTGACATCATCTATATTTAATCTTGTGAGCAACATAGAAACCGGGAGCAAAGTGCCGTCCCCTCTTAAGAGATTTAAGTCTATTTTGGAATTTTCTAAATTTTCATGTAGAAAACCGGCTAATAGATTAAGATCAGAGATTCCTATCCATTTGAATATTGAAGAGCCGATGATATGTTCGAAAGGAACATTTAAAAGCTCTGCAAATCTGCTGTTCGAAAAAATTATCCTTCCTTCGTTTGAAATTGTTATTGCCCCCTGGATCATTTGCTCAACCAATACGCGGTAAGGCTGTTCCGTATCTTTCAACGTCCACACCTGCTCCCCGTTTTTTGTTGAAATCAGCAGCGCATCAATTTTATTATACTTTATTGCCTCAATAGTTTCCTCAGCTTCAATTAACCTATGCATCAGCTGGTCCAATGAAGGTTTCGTTTTCATTTTTAATTCCTGTTTCATAACATTCTCTCCTGATGATTATTTATACGTCGAGCGGTTTAATATCTAAACCGATAAGAACTTTTTCAGTATTAGAAAGATCACCTATTATTTTTCTTACAGGTTCGGGTAATTGCTTTACCAGAGTTGGTATTGCAATTATCTGGTCTCCCTGGGCAAGTTTCGGATTTTTTAAAAGATCTATTATCGTTATTTTATATTGTCCCGCCAGGTGGGTATCGCATATCTTTTTCAAATTGGAGAATGCAGCAATCGATCTGGGTGTTTGTCCGGCAATATACAGCTTAAGTTCAAAAATTTTCTTTTTTGTTTTTTTCTCATTAGCCGATGCAGCGTCTGTACTATTCTGAGTCCTTGCCATTGCTGTCTCCTCCTGTTGTTTTTGTTTCATTCTTTGATAATTTTTGACGGCTTCGAGCACTTAATTTGTAAGCAGACAAGGTTTTGTCTTTTTTAATCTGAGATTCCTTCAAGCTTCTTTTCATCTCTAAAATCTGGGCCCTATATTCAGCTTTTAGAGCTTCAATTTTAGCTCGCTCGATTTTTTCAATTCTTTCGATATTCATGTTAAGGAGCTTGTTTTCTTCTTCACGTTCATTCATCATTTGCTTCTCTATTACTTCCTGAGCCTTTCTTGCAGAGCCGACCAATAAACCATCTTGGGATACATAAACATCGACAAGCTTTATTCCGCCGGGGGTTAAAAGGAATTCTCTTACCTGGTTCGAATGAGCAATTCCACGTGATTTAATAATATACAGCAGACGATTTCGTTCACCGCCATTTTCAATATCTGTTAATGAAATCCAGGTGTCCACTAAAGAAGATACTGCAATTTCAGTTCTGTCTAAAGGGCTGCCCCCGGGAATAAGATTGGTGAAAAGTGCAGTTATTTTCTTCATCTTTAAAAAATCAATAAGTCTTGTAAGGAGCGAATTCACTTCATTGGGCGATGAAATAGTAGTCAAATTACTTATAGGATCTATTACTGCCGTCTTTGGATTAGTCTCAGTTACAAGCTTGTGTATAAAAGCCAGATGCATCTCAAGGCTGTAGTATGTAGGACGGACAACATGAAACTTCAACAATCCTTTATCTTCCCATTGCAGCAGATTAATTCCTATGGAATTCATATTCCGGATTATCTGATCTTTTGATTCTTCAAGCGCAATGTAGATGCATTTTTCACCCCGTTTACAATTTGATTCAACAAAATGAGCCGCCACGCTGGTCTTTCCGACACCGGCAGTTCCGGATACAAGAACGGTCGAGCCGCGGTAATAACCTTTCCCCCCGAACATCTCATCCAGCCCTTTCACACCCGTTGTTACCCTTTCATGAGATACTTCATGCTGAAGCTTTAATGAGGAGAGAGGAAGCACGGAAATTCCGTTTTCATTTATCAGGAAAGGATACTCGTTCATTCCATGGTAGGATCCTCTATATTTAATAATTCTCATCCGACGGGTGCTGTATTGCTCCATTACCCTGTTGTCCAGAAAAATAACACAGTCGGATACATACTCCTCGAGCCCTTCCCTGGTTAGAGTCTTTTCCCCTCGTTCGCCCGTAATGATTGCCGTAACACCTTTACCCTTTAACCAGCGGAACAGCCTTCTTAACTCAGCACGGAGCACCGCGTGGTTGGAAATCCCTGCGAATAACGATTCAACCGTATCAAGCACTATTCTCTTTGCATTAATAGAATTTATAATATATTCCAGTCTTATAAATAATCCGTCAAGATTAAACTCGCCGGTTTCTTCTATCTCGCTTTTCTCAATATGTATATAATCTACAGAAACCAAATTCTTTTTTATAAGAGACTTTAAATCAAAGCCAAGAGAAAGAACATTTTGGATAAGCTCTTCAGATATCTCTTCAAAAGAAACAAAGACACCCGGTTCATTATATAATGTAGCTCCTTTAACAATAAATTCCATAGCAAAAAGAGTTTTACCGCAGCCGGCTCCTCCGCAGATTAAAGTAGCTCTACCCCTGGGAACGCCTCCAAATGTTATTTCATCAAATCCTTGAATACCGGTAGGAGATTTTTGCAATCCCTTTAGTTTTGGATGTTTCACTGTTTTTTCCTAGAAGTTAAAAATGAAATTTAATATCGGGGTATTCCCTCCTCAACTGAAAAAGCTAACCCCATGGTGATAATAAAATATCTCTATTAAAAATAGGAAATTTTCTAGTAGAGGTTGTATATTAGCAATTTCTGATTTTATTTGCAAGAATACAAATGTTAATTGACTCTTCACTTAATTTATCTCTCGAGATTCTTTCCCGTAAAGGAATATCATTTTTTTTCATCATCTTTCGGTATTAATTTTCTATTAGAATATAATACTTTTACTTTGGAAAAAATAAACAACACTGCAATTGAACAGG
>DAISZW010000042.1:0-21108 GCA_036824595.1 Ignavibacteriaceae bacterium | reverse complement strand
AATACTCTTATAATCTCCGCCGATTGTGAAGAAATTTCAAAAACCTGTCATTGCAATCTGGTTGGCGGTAAACCATTCGCGGAAGAAGGATTCGATTTAAATCTGTCGTCCTTGAATGATCACTTTAAAATCACTATAGGGTCAGAAAGAGGAAAAGAACTGATTGAGCTGATGAAAAAGGAAATTAAAGGGACAGATAGTTCCATTGAAGAAGGAAAAATAATTGAAAACAATAGAAAACAAATTCAGAATGCATTACTTAAACAAAATGAGAAATATAATGCGATTGGAAATTACTCCCGGTTTAGAACGGTAGGAGAAGAGATTTGGAAATATGAATCAAGAAGCTGCATTGGCTGCGGAGCCTGCACAAATATCTGTCCAACCTGCTATTGCTTAATTCTCAATGATGAATCGAAATACAATTCGGAGAAGTTTATTAAGGTACGCAGTTACGATTCATGCCAGTGGTTTGGTTATGCAAGAGTTGCGGGAGGAGGCACGCCGAGGCCTAAAGTTCATCAGAGATTCAGAAACAGGTACTTATGCAAGTTTGATTACATGCAGAGCAATTTTGATCAAATCGGATGTACTGGGTGCGGCAGATGCATTGAAGCATGCGCTGACTTCCGCCAAGTGGTTCAGAATATAATTAATAAAGCAGAACAAGTAACTAAATAAATAACTTAGTGAATTTGCTATGCAAAATCCTTACGAAGTAATTCCTTGCTATTTATATGAAATAATTCAAGAATCGCCTCTTATTAGAACGCTCCGGCTTAAACCCGAAAAACCTCTTCATTTCAAAACAGGGCAATTTGTTGAGTTAAGCGTTCCGGGAATCGGGGAAGGCCCGTTTACTCCATCTTCTTCACACTATCTAAGCGAGAACCTCGATGTAACAATTATGAAAACCGGTTTTGTAACCGAATATGTTCATCGGGTTAAAGCCGGAGATACGCTCGGAATCAGGGGGCCATTCGGTTCTCATTATCCCCTGGAAAAATTTAAGGGAAAAGATGTTTTAATTCTCGGCGGCGGCTGCGGACTTGCACCGCTTCGTTCATTATTCCTAACAATGCTTACTGAAAACAAGGACTACAACAGCATTACTTTTTGTGCCGGTGCAAAAACCCCAAAAGACTGCATTTATAAGGATGAAGCATCCGAATGGAGGAAGTACGATAATGTAAGATTTTTACGCGCCGTTGACATGGTGCCTAAGGGGGAAGAATGGAATGAAAATGTTTGTCTTGTTACAAAATTACTCGAGAAGGTGCAGCTGCATGCGGATGGGAATCCGGCAATAGTCTGCGGTCCTCCTGTAATGATGAAATTCGGCACAAAGGATTTACTTAAATACGGATACAAAGAAGAGAACATCTACCTCTCCATGGAAAAGAAAATGTACTGCGGATTCGGGCAGTGCAGGCACTGTGTAATGGGCAAATACTACGCCTGTAAAGATGGTCCGGTTTTCACTTATGACAAGATAAAAAATGAGGAGGCAATTTGGGAATGAAAAAACTCTTTATAGATATACCAGCATTAATGGAAGCAACACCATCCTCCAATAAAATAGAATGTGAATATTTATTTCATAGGAAAAATAACGGCACGTTCAACCTTCTCGAGGTTGCAGAATTTGCTGTCTATTGCAGGCAATGCAAAGAGGCCTTCTGCGTTTCCGCCTGCCCCAAAGAAGCTCTTGAACAACAGGAAAATAACACAATTAAAAGATATAATATGAGATGCGTCGGATGTAAAAGCTGTGTACTTGCTTGTCCATTTGGAACAATATTTCCGGAAGTGATAAACTACATTACTTCTAAATGTGACTACTGTTTGAATCAGCTCTTTGAAAATTCTGATTATAAACCCGCTTGTGTAAAAACAGCCCCTGCAAATACATTCCAAATAAAAGATTTTGAGAAAGAGGAACCGGAAAAGAATATCTTTTTTGTAAGTGAACATTTGGCAATTAAAAGCAATAACTGGAAATTCAAGGAGGGAAGACTATGAGCATTGAAATGATTTTCTACCTCCTTGTGTTCCCAGGACTGCTTTTTACCTCGATACTTGGTTTAACAATCGGCTGGGTTGACCGAAAAGTCTCAGCTAGATTTCAATTCAGAGTTGGCCCCCCCTTCTTTCAAAACTTTAATGACTTTTTTAAGCTTCTCGGGAAAGAAACAATAATAGTAAAAGACGGTATTCATATTGTATTTATTCTGGCTCCATTCATCTCATTTGCAATGATTGTTCTCGTTTCAGCAATGATTGGTACAGCACTATTTTTTGGAGAAGGGTTTGGCGGAGATATTATAGTTGTAATGTATTTGCTGATGGTTTTTTCGGTTATGGTAATTCTAGGGGGATCATCATCAGGGAATGTTTATTCGAGTCTTGGTGCCGGGAGAGAAATAAAATTATTGTTGGCAGATGAACTGGCTTTCATATTAATTCTTCTCGTTCCGATTATCAAATCGGGATACCAGCTTAATCTTCAAGAATTTATATCATTCCAAAATGAAAATGGTATGCTGATAAATTCTGCTTCAGGAATTATTGCTTTTTTTATCGGATTAATATGCATCCAGGCGAAAATGACGCTTCCTCCATTCCATATTCCCGAAGCCGAAACAGAATTAATTGAGGGACCTTTTATGGAATACAGCGGACCGCCGCTTGCATTCTGGAAATTGAATCATTTTATGCTTTACGTAGTTTTTCCGTTTTTGCTTGTACTGCTGTTTTGGGGAGGATTCAAGTTTGAAGGTATTGAAACATTATGGAGCATTTTAAAATATCTTTTGATCGTCGTACTGATGATAATAATAAAGAATACTAATCCAAGAATAAGGATTGATACAGCGTTAAAGTTTTTCTGGATGTATGCAGCACCGCTGGGAATTATCGCAGTGGTGTTAGCGGTGTTTGGGTATTAGTAACCTTCAAGGTTAGAGTATTGTCAACACTGGGACAACCTTTGAAGGTTCTGCTCCGGTGTTTAGTGTTACGTGCAGTACGTTCGTTATTCGATATTCGGCATGTTTAACTTAAAAAAAGAAACTACTTCAGGAGCCTGTATGAGCTGGTACAATAAACGGCTGGCAAAATCAATTTGGGTTTTTCACATCAGCGCCTCACCCTGCAATAATTGCGATATCGAAATTCTTGATTTACTCACGCCTAAATATGACCTGGAGCGGTTTGGAATAAAACTCGTTGGTTCTATCAGACATGCGGATGTTCTGCTTGTAAGCGGTGTAATAAATCAAAAGGTTGCACCGAAATTGAAATATCTATACAGCCAGGCTCCTAAACCTGTATTTGTAGTCGGTGTGGGTACATGCCCAGCATCCGGATGCTGCTTTAACGATAGTTACAATATAACTGCAAACCGGGAGGAAGTAATACCTATAGATTTATACATTCCAGGCTGCCCGCCCAAACCTGAAGCTATGATTGAAGGAGTTGCAAAACTTGTGGAGGTGCTTAATGGATAATTTTCAGGAGTTTATTTCAGAAATGGATGATAAAATCGGGAAAATAATTGAAAAACCTCGCCGACTTTTTTTCGATGCTGAAAATGAAAATATACTGGAGGTTGCAGAACACTTATTCAAAAAAATGGGATGCAGGTTATCAACTGCAACAGCACAGGAAACATACAGGGGAATTGAGGTCCTTTATCATTTTTCTGAAGACAAAACAGGAAGCTACTATTGTCCTAGAATTGTAATGAAAGATAAAAGTAATCCGAAAATGAATTCCATCTCTTCTGTTGTCAAAGGTGCCGAGTGGATAGAAAGAGAGATGATGGAAATGCTCGGGATTACTTTCGATGGACATCCTCATCCTGAACCTTTATTAACCGGAAATCATCCGAAAGAAATTAAAACTCCCTGGAGATTCAATACGAATGTTCAACTACGCGGGAGGAATAATGGATAAGAATGTAATCCCAGTTGGACCATACCACCCGCTGCTGGAAGAAGCAGAATATTTTACTCTGAAGGTTGACGGAGAAACAGTTGTTGATGTAGATCTTGAAATCGGCTGGATGCACAGGGGACATGAATTTATTTCTGAAGGGAAAACTTTCACTCAATCCATTTTCCTCGTTGAAAGAATTTGCGGAATCTGCTCTACATCTCATCCCCTAGCATTTGTACACGCAGTAGAAGATGTAGATAATATTGAAATCCCTCTTAGAGCAAGGTACGTACGAACTCTTATAGGAGAACTTGAAAGAATTCACAGCCACCTTTTATGGCTGGGATTGGCAGGGCATTTTATTGGTTACGATACTCTATGGATGTGGGCCTGGAAGTATAGAGAGCCGGTACTTCAGATGTTTGAAATAATTTCAGGCAATAGAAATCACTATGGTATAATGAGAGTCGGGGGTGTTGCAAAAGATGTAAATCCTGAAAAAGTAAAACCTTTGCACGATGTACTTGACGATATTGAAAAGAAAACTAATATGATTGCCAAAGCTGCAAAAGATGATCCAGTATTGAAATCAAGATTGAAAGGTGTAGGCATTTTATCGAAACAGGAAGCCGTTGATTATTGTGCGGTTGGACCTACTGCAAGAGCATCAGGTGTTCATATCGATGTTCGTAAAGACGAACCTAAAGATGCCTACGATCTGGTTGAATTTACTGAAATCGTAACTGAAAACGGAGATGTTTTCGATAAAACTGTCGTCAGACTTCTTGAAATATTCGAATCAATTAAAATCTGCAGGCAATGTCTGAATAAGCTTTCTGTATCAAACGGTTCAATTATAAATAAAGTGAAAGAGATTTCCGAAGGAGAAGGAATTGGCAGGTATGAAGCACCCCGCGGAGAGGTTTTTCATTATGTAAGAACCGATGGAACGAACAGACCTGTAAGACATAAAGTAAGAGCTCCGAGTTATGTAAATATTCCCACTTTCAAAGCTTCGTGTAAAGGAATTCCTATTGCCGATGCACTTATCACTCTTGCTGCTGTAGATCCTTGCTACTGCTGTACAGAAAGGTCGCTAAAACTAGTTGATAAAAATGACAATAGTTTTACGCTTGATCTGCTCGAGCTCTCAAGGGAAAAAACAGAAAAAATCAGGAGGAGCATTTAAATGATTATTAATGAATTACTTCTATTAATAGTTGTTCCTTTGGGAATAGCCCTGATTAATCTGTTTCTACCTGCGATGCTCAGAAAAATTCTTACAACTATGGGTCTGATCTTTACCCTTTTATTGGTTTATCTTTTATATCAGAAACCGGCTGACACGCTTTCATATTTTAATGTCCCGGTGTTTTCAATAGATCAGATGGGACTTTTTGCTATCATTTTTATACAAGTATTAAGCTTCATCATATTAATTTTTTCCCTGAAAGGAGTAGATAAAGATTCTGTTAAAAGGTTTTTCTATTTATATCCAATCACAGTTTCTTTTTGCAACGCAGTAATATTAAGCGAGCATGCTTTCAGCTTTCTAATATTCTGGGGATTGTCAGGACTGACACTCTATCTTTTTGGAACACTTGGCAAAACTGCGGATTCTCCTCACACTGCAAAAAAGACTTTCATAATTATCGGCGGCAGCGATGCTTTTCTTTTAATGGGATTAATTATAATTTGGTTCATCTCACCCGTTACCGGCTGGTCTTTGAATAAACCGCTAATACCTCTGGAAGGTGAATATGCACACTTTGCTTTTGCATTCCTTCTTATCGCAGCTCTCGCTAAAGCAGGAGGATTTCCATTCCATACCTGGGTACCTGACTACAGTAAAGACGCTCCTGTTGAAAGTGCTGCTCTTCTTCCGGCTTCACTAGATAAGCTGCTTGGGATTTATCTACTAGCACGCATGGTTACTTCCTATTTTTCTGTTTACCCGATGATTTATATGATTCTGATAACTTTAGGTGCAATAACTGTAATTACTGCCGTAATGATGGCGATGATCCAGCATAACGGAAGAAAATTACTCGGCTATCATGCTGTCAGCCAGGTAGGCTACATGATAATGGGAGTCGGAAGCGGAAGCGTACTTGCGTTTGCAGGCGGACTTTTTCACTTAATAAATAATACTATTTATAAATCGAATCTTTTTCTTTCTTTAGGATCGGTTGAGAAAAAAACAGGAACAAACGAGCTTGATTATCTTGGCGGACTCGGTAAAAAAATGTCTTTAACTTTTTTAGCTGCACTTGTGGGTGCACTTTCAATCTCCGGGATTCCCCCTTTTAACGGATTTTTCTCTAAATGGATGATTTACCAGGGACTGCTGGAAAAAACTGAAAGTCTTCCGCATGGATACCAGCTTTGGCTGCTTGCCTGCATCCTATTGGCAATTTTCGGCAGCGCTCTTACTCTAGCAAGTTTTATGAAGTTTATTCATGCAGTTTTCCTCGGGCGAAGACCCGAAATATACAATAGTATTAAAGAGGCTCCCGCAAATCAATGTATTGCAACAGGAACACTGGCGGTTCTTTGTATAATTTTTGGTGTTTTTGCAACTGCTCTGCCTCTGGAAAAATTCATTTATCCTATTTTATCTGATACTGGTATGGAAATTCCATCGTTTCTTGGATCATATAATCCGCTGTTGATAACAGCTTTATTTGCCATAGTTTTTCTATTAGGTTTAATAGTTTATGCATTTACAAGAAAAGTAAGATACGATGAAGTTTATTTGGGAGGCATGCCTGCACTTGAAAAATTCAGGATTGCAGGGACAGAATTCTATAATGAAGTACGAAATTTTACTTTAATAAAATCATTTTATACCGCAGCAGAGAAAAAATATTTTGATCTGTATGAAATAGGAAAGGAATTAACATTTGGATTTTCCCGGACTTTTCAGCGAGCTCATCCGGGTCAGCTTCAGTTGTATTTGCTTTATATAATATTTGGCATTTTGATATTAATCGCTTTGGCATAAGCAAGACTTTTTGAGCAGAGATGTTCATTATTCGATATCGATATTTCAATGGTTTGCATTGGAACTTATTGAAACTTTATACTTAGGAGGATACAATGCCGGTAGAAACCTGGCTGATATTCATTTTAAGCTTTATGATAATCGCCTCAATCGCAGCTCTTGAAATAAAAGATATTCTTTCGTCAATTGTGGCAATCGGAGTTGTAGGATTAGGGGTATCCATTGCCTTTCTTTTCCTGCAGGCTCCGGACCTTGCAATTGTACAATTCCTCTTCGAGATTTTTGCTTTGATCATACTTGTCCGGGCTTTCCTAAGAAAGGATTATCATAAAGAAGATCCAGCAAAAATTAATAAGATACTGACAGGAATAACCGTAGTAACATTAATATCTATATTTCTTTACAGTGTGCCTGCTCTCAATCATCTTCCTCCATTTGGCAAGCCATTAATGACCACATCTCAATATTATATTGATAACAGTGCAAAAGATACGGGAGCAGCAAATTTTGTTGCTTCAATTATTCTCGATTACAGAGCTTATGATACTCTTGGTGAACTGACCGTTCTTTTTACAGCAATTCTTGGTGCTCTTACTATTCTGAGGATCAAGAGTCAAAGGAATATTATCGAAACGGCAAAAAAGAAAAAAGATGGAATGACTGTAATAGTGAAAACTGTTACAAGAGTTAGTTGTTGGATGATTTTACTTTACGGAATCTATATTATTCTGCATGGCCATTTAACCCCGGGCGGCGGATTCGGCGGAGGCGTAATTCTCGCTCTTGCATTCCTTAATGTAATGCTGGCCTACGGGAAAAAATTTACCGCAAATTGGCTGAATATCAATTTTCTTTATGATGTTGAGGCAGCAAGCGCTACCTTATTCCTATTGGTAGGAATTTTAGGCATCTCTATAGGCGGAGCTTTTTTCGCTAATTACCTCAGCAAGGGAGAGTTGTTTCACTTAATCAGCTCAGGCACAATCCTTCCTCTAAATATTTTAATTGGAATAAAAGTGGCAATGTCTCTCTTCCTTGTTGTATGGGTTCTTGCCGGATTAAGATTTGAGAAAGGAGAAGAAGCATGATAGTATATTTACTTTGTTTTGCTCTATTCCTTGTTGGTTTATACGGAGTGCTTACAAAAAGAAACCTTGTTAAAATTATTCTTTCATTAGGAATAATGGGCTATGCGGCAAATCTCTTTTTAATACTTGTCGGATACAGGAATGAATCACAATATCCCATAATCGCTGAAGGAGTAAAGCAGGCACCAATGGTTGATCCTCTTCCGCAAGCACTGGTCCTTACATCTATCGTGATTGAACTTGGAACAACAGCACTGCTGGTGGTTCTTGCTCTTAGATTATTTGAAAAATATAACACGTTTGATATTACCAAGATAAGGAGACTATCAGGATGATCCTCCCGTACTTTATAATAATTCCGTTATTAACAACCTTTCTTGTTACATTAATAGCCGGGAAAAAGGATAATTGGGCTATCGTACTTAGCTTTATCAGTGTTACTTCCCTGCTCGTCCTTTCACTGTTTGCTTTTATTACAATGATGAATGACACTGTTTCATATGAACTAAGTACATGGGAAATTCCTTACGGCATCATTCTCGTAATGGATGCACTTACATCATTCACTCTCGTAATGGTCAGCATAATTTCTTTCACTTCATTGATTTTCTCTATTCAATATATCCGTCATCTTTCTATGAATTGGAGATATTATGCCTTATTCATGCTTCTTGTAACAGGAATGAACGGTGTAATTGTAACCGGCGACTTATTCAATTTGTTCGTGTTTATGGAAATAGCTTTGTTCTCTGCATTTGCATTGGTTGCTTACGGCAGCAAAGCTGAAGAATATGAGGCGGCATTTAAGTACGCAGTTATGGGTTCGGTTTCTTCTGTAATTATATTAATTGGAATCGCTGTTATCTACAGCGCAACATCGACATTAACAATGGCGAAAATAGCGGAAGCAATTCCGGATTTAAGCAGAGAACTTGTATTCTGGGTCGGCATATTATTTATTGCGGGCTTTGGACTTAAAGCAGCAGTAATGCCTTTTCACACCTGGCTGCCAGATGCTCATTCATCTGCACCGGCACCAATATCCTCTATGCTTTCCGGAGTTTTAATTAAGGCGCTGGGAATTTATGTTTTGATACGTTTCTTCTTTAATGTACTTGGCGCCCCTCAGTTTTTTACTCAAATATTTCTGGTGCTTGGCACAGTTTCCATAATAGCTGGAGTATTCCTAGCTATTGGACAATGGGACATGAAAAGGCTTTTGGCATATCACAGCATCAGTCAGATTGGTTATATTCTTTTAGGTTTAGGTATAGCAACTCCGCTCGGAATTTTAGGGGCTGTCTTCCATTTATTCAATCATGCAATATTTAAATCACTTCTTTTCTATAATGCAGGTTCTGTTGAATTGGCCATAGGCACAAGAGACTTGAGGAAGATGGGTAACCTTAATAAAATCTTACCGGTAACTTCACAAACTTCAATGATAGCGTCTTTATCAATTTCGGGAATTCCTCCTTTCAACGGATTTTTCAGTAAACTGATAATCATTATAGCTGCTATTCAGGCAGGACTTCCTATCTATGCTGTTTTTGCTATAGCAGGCAGTTTGTTAACCCTTGCTTCATTTATGAAGGTGCAGCGTTACGGATTCCGGGGAGAGAATATGATTGATCAGGTAACAAACAAGATTGGCTGGAGAATGAATTCTGCAATGATAATACTTGCAGTACTTTGCCTGTTAACCAGCTTAATGATTGTTCCGGGTATTAAAGAGGTTACACTGGATCCGGTAGTAAAAGTAATATCAGAAAACTCAGAATATATGCAGCTGGTGCTGGGGAGGTAAAATGAATCTAAAACTCAGAAGCAGGATAACAGTTTTTATATTCGCAGTTCTTGTGTGGCTTGCTTTAACAGATATTAAAAGCTACCAGGAGATAATTGCCGGAATTATAGTTGCATGTGTGGTTACTCTGCTGGCCGGTCACTTTCTTGTTACTACCGAAAAAAGCAGGAATATCCTGAGAAGATTTTCTTACCTGATCATATACATATTCCGTTTTGTCTGGGAAATGATAAAGGCCAACATCCATGTTGCTTATCTTGTTATTCATCCTTTGGTACCTATCAAGCCGGGTATTGTTAAAATAAAAACCGGTCTAAGCAAAGATTCCGCCTTAACGGTTTTGTGTAATTCAATTACACTGACTCCCGGAACCATGACAGTGGACGTGAATGAAGAAACAAAAGAAGTTTATATACATTGGATTGATGTAAAAGAAACTGAAGAAGGAAAAGCTACAAACGAAATCAGTCAAAAATTTGAAAAAATATTAATGGAGATTTTTGAATGAGAGTTTTAAGATGGATAATCGGACTTATAATCTTTGCTGCATTCTTCTATTTTAATTTCTTTATCTATGATGGAGAACTGCTGTTTAAACTAATAAATGTAATTCTTTT
Organism: Ignavibacteriaceae bacterium; assembly: GCA_036824595.1. Taxonomy (GTDB): domain Bacteria; phylum Bacteroidota; class Ignavibacteria; order Ignavibacteriales; family Ignavibacteriaceae; genus DATKLQ01. Next base: position 10,653 of record DAISZW010000042.1, on the reverse strand, counting down.
CAGCAGCTTGTTAATTTTATTAAGAGTAATGTTTGGTCCGACTGCCGCAGACAGAGTAATTTCAGTAGATATTCTTGGAGTTTTGATCATTGGAATGCTGGCATTGATTGGTTTATTCTATAATGAATCCTTCTTTATGGATATCGGACTTATCTGGGCGCTGCTAAGCTTTATAGCAACACTTGCCTTTGCAAAAATTCTGGAAGGGAGGCGCTTAGATGAATGAAACTATAGGAATGGTATTCATCTGCATCGGAATCGCATTCGATTTTCTCGGTGTGCTCGGTTTGGTACGTTTACCGGATGTTTACAACCGTCTTCAAGCTGCTACCAAGTGCGTTACCTTCGGTTCGATGGGAATATTATTTGGAGTTTTTTTAATTCAGGGTTTCAGCAGCTTCGGATTTAAAGCATTGATCGGAATAATTTTCATTGTGCTTACTTCTCCAACAGCTGCTCATGCTATAGCAAGAGCATCCCATAGAAGCAGAATTCCATTATGCAAAGAGACAATCATTGATAAATATGAAGAAGATAAAGAATTAAAAAAGGAAATTGATTTGGTTCAGGAGGAGGAATTAAAAAAATAAATTTCCAAGATTGAATTTTTATTATACTGCAATAATACCTGATAAATGAATTGCCACGACTTTTAAGTCGTAGATAAAAAAGTGACAGCATTTAAATATGGGCTTTAGCCCAAATATGGATAGTTTTTTCGCCGGAGGGAAAATGTATCTGCCGAAGTTAAGAGAAATAAAGGAAGCTCTGAGCTCATTCTTTTCAAAACCATATACAACAAAATTTCCGAAAGAACCGTTTTCTGCCGCTGAAGAATACAGGGGCAAACCGCGGTACGATTCCGCTTTCTGCATCGGCTGCGGAACATGCGTACAGGTATGTCCCGCACAGGCCATAAAAATTGCCGATAATAAAGAATTACTGAAGAGGACTCTAAGCATCAGTTATTTAAATTGCATTAACTGCGGCCAGTGTGAAGAAAATTGTATTACCGGTAAAGGAATAAGGCTAACAAATGAATACTCATTTGCAACCATGGATAAAAATGATCCGAAAAATTTTGAAACAATTGATAAGGAAATTGTCCTTTGCGAAATATGCGGGGAAGTAATTGCTGCAAGAGATCAATTACTCTGGATTAAAGATAGATTGGGAGCAAAAGCATATGCACATCCCAATTTTTTGCTTGAGGAGCAGAAACAATTCTTTGAAGTTGAACCTGCAGTTCCGAAATCTAGAATTAGAAGGGAAGATCAGATAAAGGAATTGTGCCCTATTTGCAGGCATAAAGTGGTGGTTCAAGATGAATTTTATACAATTCACTAAGAGATTAAAAAAATTCGATACGCGCAAAATAGTATTTGTAGGATTAGGCAGCGAAACCAGGAAAGATGATTTTGCAGGAGTTTTATTTATTCGATATTTACGCAACACAAAAGGATTCAATAAATCGCTCTTTATTGAAGCAGGAAGAAATCCAGAAAATTACCTGGAGAAAATCTTGAGTATTGAGCCTCAGGCGGTTGTTTTTGTCGATGCTTCCCAATGGGGAGGAAAACCGGGTGAAATAAAATGGCTCAATTCTGATCAAATCAAATCTATAAGCATAAGTACCCATACCTTCTCAATCAAGATGATCGAACAATACTTGTCTTCTCATTCCCCAATGAAGTTTTTTTATTTAGGGATTCAGCCTTATACAACAGAAGCCGGGGAAGAAACTTCTGGCTATATAAAAGAAGCGATGCATAAATTCTTTTCCGGGAAGCGTATTCTATCTGTAAATTGGCTGCTACTCTAAAAACTTTTTGAAATGAAAAAAATTACAAAAACAACCTCGCCAATCCGTTTTCCATTTCATACGGTTGCAACGCTGCGGGAAAGATTAAGCTGGTATGTCAACCTTAGATGGATTGCTGCAATGGCTATACTTATTTCTATCCCTTTTGCCGAAAAAATGCTTGCGTTCAAACTAGCATATGACGAAATAATAGAAATTACCTCTCTTCTTCTTTTAATAAATATCGTTTGTTTTTTTCTTACTAGATATTTGCAATTCAAAAATGAATACCAGGAACTGATTTTTGCAGAAGTTCAAATCATAGTCGATCTGCTGATTATATCATTCTTGATCCATTATTCGGGTGGAATCGGGAATCCATTTTATTTCCTTTATATTGTCCAGGTGATCCTCTCGGGAATCCTGTTCCCGGGGGTAATACTTCCTTATGTTAATGCGGCGCTTGCGGCACTTCTCCTAACAATGTGGTCGATCCTTGAACACTCAAACTTAGTTCCAAGAATAAGCCTTCGTTCCGAACCTATTCCTTTAACACTCTTGATAACTTCCTTATCCGCATTTTATGTTACCATTTTTGCCGGCATATACATTATCAACAATTTCATGATGGGATACAGATCGCTTAAATCAGTTATTGACGACAAAAACCTTGAGCTTCAAAAGGCAATAAAAGACAGGAGTAAAGCATTCCGGTATGCGGCGCATGAACTTAAATCTCCAATGGTTGCAATACAGAGCACCCTCGAAGTGGTAAAAGATTTATTTGCCGGTGAACTGAAACCTGAAGTTAAGGGGATGATTCTTAAAGCGGAAAACAGATCCTCGCAGGTGCTTAGCATGATAAAAGAAATGATCACAATTACACAATACAATCTCGGGCTGGAGCAGCCGGAATTTAATACGATTGAATTTAATGAGTGGCTTTGTAAAACTGCTAATCAGCATAGAGAGCATGCACTTAAAAAAAACATAGCCTTTAATTTTAATCCTGCTAAAATCCGTTTATATGTTAAGATCGATGCCAATGGATTTGAAAAAGTTGTAAGTAATCTTATAAATAACGCTCTAAAATATACTCTGGATGGCGGCAGAGTTACGGTTGATACTTTTATCTTTGAATATTATTACGGGTTTAAGGTCAGCGATACAGGAATAGGGATTGACAGGGAGGATTTAAATAAAATTTTTGATGAGTTTTACCGAAGCAAGAATGCACGCGAGATGGAAAGAATAGGTACTGGATTAGGATTAAATCTTGTAATGCAAATTGTTAAACGTTATGGCGGAAATATTTATGTCAACAGTGAGCTTGGTAAAGGGAGTGAGTTTATAGTGGAAATGCCATATTCAGTGGAAAATGAAGAAGCAGATTTTTCCAAAGAAGATATTTATTAATAATGATCGGAATTGATTAGATATTATGGATAAAGAAAATTTATCGGTGATCATTTATAATTAAAAGAAAATAAGCCAATAATAAGGAAATTATAATGCCTGCAGATTTCGATATTCAGACAATTCGGAAAAAAGTAGTTCCATTTGTTCTTTCTCTTTCAACTAACGGAGCAATGCACTTTCCCATTTTAGACACAGTAAAAAACGTTAGGATGAAATCAGCACTTATAAATCTTCAGCCCGGAGAAAATGTCGGTCTCCATAATACAGGGGAGCAGGAAGAAATACTTATAGTTTTAGATGGAACCGGAGAAGTTCATGCAGAAGGATTGGGGAAACAGCAGGTTAAAAAGGATTCTATCATTTATATCCCTCCAAACAACCAGCATGATGTAAAAAATTTAGGCAGCGGTCCATTGAGATACATTTACATTGTGTCACCAATCTGAGGAAAACTTTAAAAACACTCTCGAGGGGAGGTAATTTACATGACTCACTTATTAGCATATTCTCGGCAGCTGCTCGCCGGACAGCATATCCAGAACTCTTTTAGTGCCGATTTTTGTTCTTATTAATACAGTACCGGGATTTTCTTCCGTAACTCTCCCGATAATTACGCTTTCTTTTCCATAATCGTGCTTCTTCATTTCATTCACAACTCTTTCAGCATCAGAGGGAGAAACAAATGCAATCATCTTCCCTTCATTAGCAATGTATAACGGATCAAAGCCGAGGATTTCACATGCGCCTTTAGCCTCTTCGCTTACAGGAATTTTCTCTTCCTCAATTAATATTCCTATCTGAGATTCCAGTGCAATTTCATTCAATGTACTGGAAACCCCTCCCCGAGTAGGGTCTCTCATGCAGTGAATATTTTTAGAAACATTAAACATTTTCTTCACAAGACTATTTAAAGGAGCAGTATCGCTTTTTATTGTTGTACTGAATTCCAGCCCTTCACGGGCAGAAAGAATAGCAATTCCGTGCTCTGCTATTCTGCCGTTGATAATAATAAAATCTCCGAGTCTGCAGTTTTTGGGAGAAATGTTAATCCCTTCCTCTATCAAACCGATGCCTGAAGTATTGATAAAAATTTTATCTCCCTTTCCTTTATCTACGACTTTTGTATCGCCCGTAATTATCTTTACTCCGGCTTTTTCACAGGATTTTTTCATTGAAAGAATGATCCTCCAAAAATCTTCCAGCAGAAATCCTTCCTCAATAATAAATGAAGCGGAAAGATACAGCGGCTCTGCACCTGATACACATAAGTCGTTTATCGTTCCATTCACTGCAAGGCTGCCGATATCTCCTCCCGGGAAAAACACCGGCTGAACAACATACGAATCGGTTGTAAAGGCATATTTTTTGCCATCAATAGAAAAAACAGCACTATCGCTGTGCTGGCTTAGGATTTCATTATCAAATTGGGGGAATATCAATTTATTTAATAATTGATGTGAAAGTGTTCCTCCACCGCCATGAGCAAGTAAAATCTTATCATAATCGCTTTTAGGGATCGGACATGAGAGGTTTAACTCTGTATCATTATTATTTTTCATAAAAGATGCTTTATCTAACACTATGCAATCACCTTCCTGTATTTAAAATACGCTGCACAGGCACCTTCTGTGGAAACCATCGGTGCTCCAAGAGGATTTTCCGGTATACAGAGATTTCCAAAGGCAGAACACTCAGTCGGCTTTTTAATCCCCTGCAGCACTAAACCTGCTATGCAATGCCGGGATTCCTCAACTGGAATTTCTTCAAGACTAAATATTTTTTCGGCATCAAATTTGGCATATACTTCTCTTAATTTATATCCGCTTTCACGAATTAAACCGATGCCTCTCCACTTTCTGTCAACAACTTCAAAAACTTCGTTTAACAAATTTTTTGCCGGCAGGTTTCCTTCCTTCCTGACTGCCCTGCTGTATTTATTTTGCACCTCATATTTCCCTTCTTCAAGCTGCTTTACTGCATGATAGATGCCGTGAAGAATATCCAGGGGTTCAAAGCCGGTTACAACAATCGGTACTTTAAATTTTTTAGAGATGGGAATATATTCTTCATATCCCATTACGGTGCATACATGTCCGGCTGCAAGAATTCCATTTATCATGCTCTTTCCAGAATTAAGTAAAGCTTCAATCGCGGGCGGAACCAGAACATGCGAGCAAAGAATGGAAAAATTTTTTATCCCTCTCCTTTTTGCTTCAATAACTGTCATTGCAACTGCAGGTGCAGTAGTCTCAAATCCTACAGCAAATAAAACTATGTTTTTACCACTGTTCAATTCGGCAATTTTCAATGAATCAAGAGGCGAGTAAACAATTTTAACGCAGCCGCCGTCAGCTTTTACCGACAGCAAATCTTCTTTTGAACCGGGCACACGAAGCATATCTCCGAAAGATGCAAGTATCGTATCCTCCCTTGATGCAATAGAAACCGCTTTATCGATAAATTCCACCGGTGTAACACACACAGGGCATCCGGGACCATGAATTAAAGAAATTTCCTTCGGCAATAGATCTTCAAGATTATATTTTAGGATGGAATGTGTCTGTCCACCGCAGATTTCCATTAAAGACCAAGACTGTGTTATTACTTTCTTAATTGATTCCACTAAATTTTTTGCTGCAGCGGAATCACGGTATTCATCAATAAATTTCATATCAACTATTAAGTTTTTGCTTTGTAGAGATTCCCAATATCCTCAAAGTATTTTCCGCTTCTTTTTCATCTATTTTATTTAAGGCGAAACCGACGTGTACTAAAACGTAATCTCCAATCTTAATTTCATCCAGCCATTGTATGCAGACATCTTTTGTAATTCCTCCAAAATCAACTTTTGCCATTTTTAAATCAGGATTGCTTTCATCAATAGAAATTATTTTACCCGGTACAGCTAAACACATAAATTTAATTCCTTTAACTATTACTCGCCGTTTTATGTTCGATATTCAATATTCAGCGTTCGATATTTATTATTTAAATATTTTTCATCTGCGTTAACCAAGTACTTTTTTCTTATTAAATATTCTGCAATTTGTCCGACTGAAATGCCGCCGTCATTCGGCGGAATTCTCTGGTGCCAATATACTTTAACTGATTTACTTTCCAGCTTCACTATGGTTCTTTCCAGCAATACAACATTTTGAAAACATCCTCCGCTTAGAATAGCTTTCTGCATGTTATATTTTTCAGCCATTGAATAAATAATCTCAACTAATGTATTATGAAACTTGGAGGAAATCGTGGAAGGTGCAGCGCCTTTTCTAATATCATCTATTAAAGCCTCGAAGGAAGTTTGCCAGTCTATAATAGATATTTCCGCATCATGAATATCAAATGGATAATATTCTTTAGTGTATTTATCCGCTGAAAATTCCAGCTGCATTGCTGCCTGCCCTTCAAATGAAGAATACTGTTTCAGCATCAGAAGAGATGAAACTGCATCAAACAATCTCCCTGCGCTTGATGTAAGGGGGGAATTAATTTTTCTCTTCAGCATTTTTAACAGCAGCTCTAATTCAGCAGGTAAAAATATTTTCAATAAAATATCTTTAAACTTATTTAAGGAACTATATTTGGAGAGTTCATAGATAACGCCTAATGCCGAACGTCTCGATTCTTTTACTGCTGTTTCTCCGCCGGGCAACGGGAATTTCCTGAACTGCCCGATATGCCTGGAAGTAATTTCATCCGAAAAGAAAAACTCCCCTCCCCAAACCGAACCATCCAACCCATAACCGGTACCATCCCAGGAAACCCCAAGAGCTTCACCTCTAACCTGGTTCTCGATTCTGCATGCGGCAACATGTGCTATATGGTGTTGAATCTGCTCAACAGGGTATTCTGATCTTTCCGCAAACTTTGTGGAAAAATAATCCGGATGTAAATCGCAAATGACTTTATCCGGTTTTACCTCATATAGATTCCGAAAGTCTTTTATAGCATTCTTAAATGCTTTATCAGATTCTTCGGTTGATAGATTACCTATATGCTGACTGATAAAAATATTTTCTTTTTTCTTTACTGCAATTGTATTTTTCAAATGACCGCCGACAGCAACCAGGGATTCATCGTATTCATCTGCTTCCGGAATTGATATTGGCAGCGGAGCAAAACCCCGTGCTCTTCTCAATACCATTTCTCTGCCTGCAGCTACTCTTAATATAGAATCATCAACGTGCCGTATTATCGGACGATTGTGAATTAGGAAGAAGTCTGCTATTCCGTTTAATCTCTTCAAGGCTTCATACTCATCAATGCAAATCGGCTCCTCTAATAAATTGCCGCTCGTTGCAACAACCGGAAAATTAAGTTCATGCATAAGAAGATGATGGAGGGGTGAATACGGCAGCATCACACCTAAATTTGGATTATCAGGTGCACACAAAGCAGATATTAGATTATTTCTTAAATTATTTCTATGCAGTATTACAATTGGACATTCAGGGGAAGTAAGTACTCTTTCTTCCAGATTTGATACTTCACAGATTTCTTTTACTTTTTCTAATGACGGAAACATTAAGGCAAACGGTTTTTCATCCCGGTGTTTCAGAATTCTTAATTTTCTAATTGCATCCTCATTTGAAGCATCAACAACAAGCTGAAAACCGCCTATCCCTTTTAATGCAACAATTTTCCCATTCCTGATTTTCTCTGCTGCCTCAATTAATGCATAATGTTTCTCAGAGGTAACTTTTCCATCCGAATCCCACAACTGAAGCTGCGGACCACATTTATGGCAGGCAGTCGGCTGAGCATGAAATCTTCTGTTTAATGGATCGTTATATTCTTCATTGCACTCATCACACATTTCGAATTTTTTCATCGAGGTATTTTTGCGATCATACGGCAGACTTTCAATGATAGAAAAACGGGGACCGCAATTCGTACAGTTGATGAAGGGATAAAGATATCTTCTATCTCCAGGATCGAATAGCTCTCTCATGCAATCGGGGCAGGTAGAGATATCCGGAAGGATTAATGCTGAAACATTTTCTGTTTTTTCAGATTTCTTTATTGCAAAATCTTTATAACCTATAGGATCAAGAAACAAATATTCGAGTGAAGTGATAATAGCAAGAGGAGGTTTTTCTTTTGCAATTACAAGAAGGAATTCTCTTAATTTATTTTCCTCCCCCTCTGCTTCAATTGTAACACCTGAAGAAGTGTTGCAGATGAATCCGTTAAGATTAAATTTTTCAGCCAGCCTGAAAATGAATGGACGGAAACCCAAACCCTGAATCGCTCCTCTTATATCTGCATGAAGTCTGATCGTTGACACTGTAATCCCCAAAAAACAATTTAAAGAATATTTGATTTAAGCCACTTGCTCCACTCCGGAATACCTTCCATCGAAGTACATGATGTTATAAAGATCTTTAATCTAGGATTAATACCCAAAGCATTCTTTTCTAATTCGCTCAAAGAACAATTGACGTAAGGGATTAAATCTACCTTATTAATTATGAGCACGGCTGCATTTCTGAACATAGCAGGATATTTAAGCGGTTTATCATCCCCCTCGGTTACACTTAAAATCACCACTTTCATATTTTCTCCCAGATCGTAGCCGGCAGGACAGACAAGGTTGCCTACATTTTCAATAAAGAGGAGATTTATTTCCCGATCATTCAGTTGTTCAAAAGCATCTTTTACTAGGGCCGCTTCCAGGTGGCATGCACCGTTAGTTACTATTTGAACTACAGGCACTCCGTATTTCGCAACTCTTTTTGCATCAAGATCGGTTTGTACATCACCCTCAATAACCGCTATTTTTATGTTGTCCTTTATTACATCGAGTGTTTTCTCAATCAAGCTGGTTTTACCCGATCCAGGTGAACTGACAAAATTCAGCACAAAGATTTTCTTCTCCTTAAATGATTCCCTATTCTGATTTGCAATCGAATCATTTTTTTCAAGGATTTTTCTTTCAATAGTAATGATGCTCATAGTTTTCCCTTTTAATCGTTTAACTCAATTTCTTCCAGCTGAAGCTCATCACCTGAAAGAACTTTGATATTACTGCTTCCGCAAGTCAGGCAGGTAGAACTATAATCTTCCAGCTCTGAGGTTTGTCCGCAGCCGGAACAATGAATAGTTAAAGGGATAGATTTCATTTCGAGCTTCGCACCCATTAATTCTGTTCCTTCAATTGAAGCATTGAAACAGAATAAAAGAGATTCGGGAAGAATATTGCTTAGTTTACCGATCTTAATCCGGATAGTTTTAACATTTGCATTATTCTCTTTGGGAAGATACCGGCGGACAATTGAAATGATCTCCTCTGCAATTGAAAGTTCGTGCATTTTGAACCATTTAGTTGAATTACATAGGATTCAAACGATAATATACGAATTTTGATCCATAGTTTTTCATTCATTTTTTAATGAAAAAGATAAAGAATGCAAAAATTTTTTATAATATATTTCACTGCAGATTATATTTTTCTCTTCAACTTTGGGAATTACAATGAAAAAACCCTTAACAATTTTATTTTTAATAGTTTCTTTTTTTCCTGCCTTTTCACAAAACTTTATAAATGAAACTAAAGAACAGCACGATGCCCGCTTGCAGTGGTGGCGGGATGCACGCTTCGGCTTATTCATCCATTGGGGATTATATGCCGTTCCGGCAGGTCAGTGGGATACTGTTACAACTTACGGCGAATGGATAAGAAGCGAGGCGCAAATTCCTTTGGAAGTGTATGACTCTCTTGTTCTTAAATTTAATCCTGTGAAATTTAATGCTGCAGAGTGGGTTAAAACCGCTAAGGATGCCGGAATGAAATATATCGTAATCACTTCTAAACACCACGACGGCTTTTGCCTCTTCGATTCTAAAGAAACAGATTTTGATATTATTTCCACTCCTTTTAAACGGGATATTTTAAAAGAACTTTCGGAAGAATGCAGCAGACAGGGAATAAAGCTCGGTTTTTATCATTCAATAATGGATTGGCATCATCCCGATTATCTGCCTAAAAGAGATTGGGATAGTATTTCAGGAAATGCTGATTATGAAAAGTATGTCCGGCACATGAAGAATCAGTTGAAAGAACTTTTAACAAATTACGGAAAGCTTTCTATACTCTGGTTCGACGGTGAATGGGAAAACACCTGGAGTGATGAACGAGGAAAAGATCTTTATAATTATGTCCGTTCTCTGCAGCCGGATATCATCATCAACAACAGAGTTTCTTCCAGCAGGTCAGGCATGGAAGGGTTTACTGCAGAAGGAGGATTTGCCGGTGATTTCGGAACGCCCGAACAGCAGATTCCTGCAACAGGGCTGCCGGGGGTTGACTGGGAATCCTGCATGACTATGAATGACCATTGGGGTTATAATAAAAATGATCATAACTGGAAATCATCCAAAGAAATTATTAGAATACTTGCAGACATTGCATCTAAAGGGGGCAACTA
>DAISZW010000186.1:4493-6663 GCA_036824595.1 Ignavibacteriaceae bacterium | reverse complement strand
TATAAGAAGAGATTCAGCGGGGCTTAAAATTTTTTAACCTTAGAGAATTGCTTAATACGGAAACTGAGCTGAAGGACATTGCAAGTGCTGCGAAAACCGGGTTCAGCATACCCAGTGCTGCTAAAGGAATCCCGATTATATTATAAACGAAAGCCCAAAATAGATTTTGTTTTATGGTCCGCATGGTTCTTTTCGAAAGCTGAATTGCGGATACAACATCAAGCAGGTTATCCTTCATCAGCACTATCGAAGCGGCTTCAACAGCAACATCGGTTCCGCTGCCGACCGAAATTCCCAAATCGCTTTGAGCTAATGCCGGCGCATCATTAATACCGTCTCCAGCCACTGCAACTATTTCTTTTTCCGACTGATATTTTTTCACCGCACCGGCTTTTTCTTCAGGCATCACCTCTGCTTCAAAATAATCTATGCCGCTTTGCTCAGCAATTAATTGAGCGGATTTTCGATTGTCTCCCGTGAGCATTACAGTTTTTATATTCATCTCTTTCAATTTTTTGACTGCAGCGACCGAAGATTTTTTTATCTTATCCTCAAGAACTATCAAACCTTTCACAGTACCGTTTATTCCCACATAAATGATGCTGTTTTCATTATCTGCCTCTTTCGATGCTTCATCAAATCCATTTAAGATTATCGAATTATCCGTAATAAATTTCAAATTGCCGATTACTATTTTATCGTTATTTATAGTCCCCCTGACGCCTAAACCGGTAAGACTTTGAAAGGAATCCGATTCGATTAATTTTATATTTTTTGATTTTGCCGAACTCACAATTGCCTGAGCCAGCGGATGTTCCGATTTACTCTCAAGCGAGGCAGCAATTTGAAGCAGTTTTTCTTCGGGGATATCATTCGTGAGGATTCTAGTTACTGAATGCTTTCCTTCAGTTATTGTTCCTGTTTTATCAAAGATTACCGTAGTAACTTTGTGGGCGAGTTCAAGGCTTTCCCCGTTTTTAATTAATATTCCCAGCCGTGCACCTTTCCCTGTTCCAACCATAATTGCAGCGGGTATTGCAAGTCCTAATGCACACGGGCATGCAATGATTAAAACTGCAACAAAATTTATCAACGATTTATCAAAATCACCTGAAATAAACAGCCATCCTAAAAATGTAACAAGCGCAATAATTATAACTGCCGGAACAAAGATAGATGCGGTTTTATCCGCAAGATTTTGTATCGGCGCTTTAGACCCCTGAGCTTCTTCTACCATTTTAACTATTCTGCCTAGGACAGAATTATCACCTAATGTTGTAACGGTATATTCGAATGAGCCGGTTTTATTTATCGTTCCGCCTATTATCTTTGATCCGGTAGTTTTCTCAGTAGGAATACTTTCGCCGGTTATCATTGACTCATCAATAAATGAACTGCCGTTTAAAATGATTCCGTCAGACGGAACTTTTCCTCCCGGTTTTACGATAACGATATCTCCGGTGCTTAAATTTTCAAGAGGGATTTCAGCTTCAATTCCGTTCTTTCTTACGAGTGCTTTTACTGGTCTTAATTCAAGCAGATTCTTTAAAGCCGAATTGGTTTTTACTTTTGCTCTGCTTTCAAGCCATTTTCCCAACAGGATTAAAGTAATAATCATTGCCGCAGTATCGAAGTAAACATGAGTTTCTGCCCCGGCCTGCTGCAGCATTTCCGGAAATAAAGTAATAAACATACTGTATAAATATGCCGAGCCGGTGCCGACAGCAACAAGAGAATTCATGTCTGCCGTTAAATGTTTTAGATTATTCCAGAAGATCTTAAAAAATCTTTTACCGGAAATAAATATTACCGGGGTTGTAAGCAAAAGAAGTATTTTATTGCTGTAATCCATTGAGAGTGGGAAGATGTAATGAAAACTGTCCCACATCATTCCCATATTAATAATAGTTATTGGAATCGTTAAGATCATTGCAATCAGAAAATCATTCTTTATTTTTTTATGGTATTCATTTTCCGGAAGGTTCTTTTCTTTTTTATCATTTTTCTTGGAGTCCGTTAAAGAAGAAGAATCTACTTTGTAGCCTGCATCCTCAACTCTTTTAATAATTTGATTAATATCTGCCTTCGGTTCTAATTCAACTGTTGCTTTTTCCGTAGCCAGGTTTACCGAAACATTTTTCACCCCTTCGGCTTTCCCGATTGCCTTCTC
>DAISZW010000186.1:0-4393 GCA_036824595.1 Ignavibacteriaceae bacterium | reverse complement strand
CTTGTTATTTTTTATCTTTTCAAATCAAAACTATAGATAATACTCAATTATGCCTTTACATTTATTATTAATAATTGTGTATAATTTTAGAGGGAGATCTGGAAAAAACGGGAATATTTGGATAAAAGAATAGAATTTTTGAATTATTTTAAACTTCTTATTTTACCTGGTCAATAGGTATCCGCGGTTTAACTTTTAATTTTTTAAATTCGGAAGGGGTGAACCCTGTAACCTTTTTAAATTGATTTGACAAATGCTGAACGCTGCTGTAGCCGAGCTTGTATGAGATTTCACTTAATGTCAGTTCATCATAAACCAGAAGCTCTTTAACTTTTTCTATTTTTTGATTGATAAAATATTTCTCAATTGTAATCCCTTCCTTAGATGAGAAAAGCGAGCTTAAATATTGATAGCTCATATTCATCTTCTCTGTTAGATAAGATGAAAAATTCACATTTAAAAGCTCATCCTTAGTGTTGTGATGGATTAATTCAATTATTCTTAATTTGATGTTTTCAATGATCTTCGCCTGTTTATCATCCAGCAGCTCGAACCCGTTCTGTTCAAGCACTTCCTTTATCTTTGTCAAATTTATTTCTGAACCCGGCGAAGCGATAACAGCTTCACCAAGATCAACATGCTTTACATTTAAATTGAGCTTTTCAAGTTCTTCTTTTACTACTTTAATGCAGCGGGGACATACCATATTTTTTATGTATAGTACTTTATCTCCGGCGGAAACTTCTTTCGAATTCATTTAATTTTTCTATATAAAATCTTAATTTTAAACTAAAGTAAAATAATAATATTAATAAGGAAAAAGTATGAAAAAGCTCTTGATCTTATCGGCTTTTCTATTCCCGGGAATTCTTTTATTCCCTCAAAAGAAAGCTTTCACAATTGATGATTTATACAAGATAAAAAATGTAGGAAGCCCGGTTGTTTCACCGTCCGGAAGAAAAGTTTCCTTTACAGTAAATGAATATAATTTAAAGAAAGGATCTTCAAACACAGATATTTACATAATGAACGCCGATGGGTCAGGTTTAAAGAATATCTCATCTGCGGAGGATGATGAAACTTCACCGGGCTGGTTATCCGAAGATGAATTGTATTTCCTAATTGAGGATCAGCTTTACTCTTATTCACTGCAGAAAAATGAAAGTAAAAAATTAACAAATTTTTCTGCCGGGATTGAAAATCCGGTTTTTTCTTTAGATGGCAACATAGCAGCTTTTTCATCGGATATTTATAAGGAATGCGGTACTGATAACAAATGCAATGAAAAATTGAAGAAACTAGATGAAGAAGGTCCTATCCAGGCGTATATAACTGACGAACTGCTGTTCAGGCATTGGACTGAAGACAAGGGTTTAAAGGAGACTCATATTTTTATTTTTGACAGACAGAAAGGTGAATACAGGAATATCGCTCCTAGTGAGTGGGCTTCTTCCATGTTTAAGCTTGGCGGAAGCGTAAAATACGATTTCTCTCCTGATGGTAAGGAATTGTGCTTCGTTTCCAGCGATGAATCCAATTTAGCAGCCACAACCAATGCAGATCTTTACACTGTTTCTGTAAGCGGCGGAGAAATAATCAATATTACTCAGAATAATAAGGCATGGGACGGATATCCGGCTTATTCCCCGGACGGAAAATATATAGCTTATTTAACACAATTAATTCCGGGATTTGAAGCCGATAGATATAGAATAGCACTATACGATAGGAACTCAAAGGAAACGAAGATACTTACGGAGGATTTCGATTATACAATAAATGATATAGTTTGGAGTAAGGATTCAAGGTCAATATATTTCACATCTGATTTTGAGGGGTATGCTCCAATTTATAAGATTGATATAGCTTCTAAAGAAATTACTTCAGTCACCGGAAAACAATCCGTTTTCGGATTTGATGCTGCAAACGATAATTCCCTTTATTGCCTAACCAGGGCTGTTGATAAACCGGGAGAAATTTATAAAGTAAGTCCTAAAGATAAAAATCTTGAGCAGATAACATTTTTTAATAAACAGATTCTTGAAGAAGTTGATGTGCGTCCTGCTGAGCAGATGTGGGTGGAAGGAGCTGACGGAATTAAAGTCCATGTTTTTATAGTTAAACCACACAACTTCAGTCCAAATAAAAAATATCCGCTCATACTCAATGTTCACGGCGGACCGCAGGGGCAGTGGATGGATTCTTTCCGCGGTGACTGGCAGGTTTATCCGGGTGCTGGTTATATAGTTGCTTTCCCGAATCCGCATGGTTCTACCGGTTACGGAAGTAAATATACAGAGTCAATCTCGGGAGACTGGGGAGGGAAGCCTTATGAAGATTTAATGAAAGTAGTGGATGAACTTGAAAAGCTTCCTTATGTTGATGAAGCTCGGATCGGTGCAATGGGCTGGTCCTACGGCGGATATATGACCAATTGGTTCCAGGCAAAAACTAAACGGTTTAAATGCCTCGCTTCTATGATGGGAATTTTCGACCTCGAATCGATGTGGGGCTCAACTGAAGAACTTTGGTTTGTAAACTGGGATTTAAAGGGACAGCCGTGGAATTCCGAAATCTTTGAAAAATTCTCCCCATCAAACTACATAAAAGATTTTTCTACACCTGCTTTAATAATTTCGGGAGAAAAAGATTATCGTGTCCCTTATACACAAAGTATCCAGTATTTTACAACGCTTCAAACTTTAGGTATTGATTCCAGATTAATAATATTTAAGAATGACGGACATTGGCCGGATAATATAAAATCAATGCCCCTTTATTATAATTCTCACCTGGATTGGTTTCATAAATATCTTGGAGGCGGGCCGGCACCGTACGATAGCCGGGAAATGCTTAAGAATTTGTATTTAGAGGAGAAAAGTTTCTGAAACACTTTTAAATCATTACTGTTTAATTATTAAACATTTTTTTGTATAATGAGTTGTCGATATTTAGGTAAGATATTGTAATTATTGTGATAAGCATTTATAGATTGCTTTTATAGCATTACTTTGATAATTTAAACGATTATAAAACAAAGAGTTATATGAGTAAAATTTAGTTATGGGAGGAATAAAAATGACAAAAGCAGATATCGTTGACAAAGTTGCTTCAGGCACAGGACTTACGAAGCTGGAAACAGAAGCGATCATTGAAGGATTCTTTAAGACTGTAATAGATTCGCTGCGTGCAGGGAAGGGAATAGAGATTAGAGGTTTTGGCAGCTACAAAGTAAAGAAGAAAAATCCGCGGCAGGCCAGAAATCCTAAAACCGGAGAACAGGTACATGTTCCTGCACATTATGTCCCCACGTTTAAATTCTCAAAGGATTTTAAGCAGCTGGTAGATCAAGGAATGAAGGAGGAAAAAAAATAATTTAGATGATTAAATTTTGTCCCAACTGTGGTGAAGGGCTCGAGAAAGTTGTTAATTTCTGTCCAAACTGTGGATATCGGATCCAAGAGAATCAGGAAAATTCAGGCACTTCGTCTAAAAACTCTTCTTTTGAAAACACAATAACCTGTAAGGTTTGCGGCGAGGAAAATATCCCCGAGTCTGCTGTCTGCAATTCATGCGGAGCCAGATTAGAAAATACTTTTACCGGGGATAAACGCCCGTCAGTTAAATTACAAAGACAAGCGCCCCCGAAAGAGAATAAACCTAAAAGGAAAATTCCTGATAATCAGAGGATTAGTAACAGGGCATCTAATAAACTTGAAACCGGCAAAATTATAACGATTGTTGGTGCTTCAACAGCTCTGGTGTTTGTAATCCTTCTTCTTTCAGGAGTTTTTGATACTCAGCCAAAGTTAAACAGTCAGTTACAGAGCGGAGAAAATCAATCTTCTCAAGTTAATCTCCAGAATATCCAGATGATTAATGAACTTGAAGAGAAGCTGAAAACAGATCCTAAAAATGCCGAACTTCTGCTGGAATTAGCGCATTTAAGAAATGATTCAGGTTTTAATGAAAAGGCTATTGAGAATTATACAAAATATCTTGAAATCCACCCCGAGAATGCAGATGCTAGAGTTGATATGGGTGTCTGTTATTATAAGCTGCAAAGGTTTGATGAAGCAAGGGAAACTATGGAAAAAGCGCTTGAATATCAGCCGAAACACCAGATAGCGCATTTGAATTTAGGAATAGTTAATTTAGCAGCCGGCAATTTGGAAAAATCTAGAGAATGGCTTCAAAAGGCAGTTGATATCAATCCAAATTCCGAATATGCAAAAGAAGCAAAAAGATTATTAGATTCACATACACAATAAAATGAAAAATGGAGGTACTTGATGCCCTGCGGCAGAAAACGGAAACGTCATAAAATGTCCACGCACAAAAGAAAAAAACGTTTAAGAAAGAATAGACATAAGAAGAAGATAAGATAAGTTCA
>DAISZW010000004.1:37352-50280 GCA_036824595.1 Ignavibacteriaceae bacterium | reverse complement strand
ACAGCCGCCATTCCATTTTCAAAGCTTGATATTAATATTTGAACTTTACCTTTATGAATACTTAACAATTGTTCTTCGAAAAACTGACGTGTGGGTTTTAACAGCAGGTCTCCAGATTTTGATAATCCTCCGAAAAGGATTATAGCTTCACAGGCAAAGCAAGCTGTTAAATTGGCTAGAGCTCTTCCTAAAATGTTAGCCGTAATATTAAAAGCTTCTTCTGCGATGGGGTCTCCTTTTACGGCATATTCACTAATCATTTCACCTGTTAACCTGCTGAAGGGAATGTTTTGAAGCTCACTCTGAACGTTACTTTGCGAAAGAAGCTGAAATACAGTTCGACGAATACCGTTTGCCGAAACATAAGTCTCCAGACATCCCAGTCTTCCGCAATTACATTTGCGGCCATTTTTTTCAATTATTACATGCCCGAATTCTCCGGCAAATCCGGATTTGCCATTTACAATATTACCGTCTAAGACAATTCCTCCGCCCAAACCTGTTCCTATGGTAACGGCAATAAAATTTTTCATCTCTTTAGCGGCACCATATTTTAATTCACCAAGTGCAGCTGCATTAGCATCATTGATAATCACCATGGGAACATCAAAGTATTCTTTCATCATAGAAATAATACTTACCGTACCCCATTCAAGATTTGAAGGATTTTCAAGAGTCCCAAGAATGTTGTTTACGCTTGGAGCGGCAATACCAATTCCTGCCAATGAATATTGATTAAATTTTTCAGCATTTACTTTCTTTATTTCTTCAGCAAGCCTTGCTATAAACAGATGTTCATTTTCTGATGGCCTGGTTGGAATAGAGTTAGCATATAATAAATAATCTTCGGATAGATCAAAAAATCCGTAGCTGGTAGTTGTCCCCCCTATATCAATTCCAAGAGTAAAATATTTCATAATTAGTTGGTTTAAGCAATAAAGTAATTAGTCAAAAAAAATAGTCAAAGAGTTATTTTATAATCATCAAAAATTTCTTTTATTGCCAATGTTGCAGCACCTAACAACCTGGGCCTTATTTTTAATGATGTAGGTAAAATAATTGAATTTTTCTTCCTTCCGTAAAAAGCCCTCTGATTTACAACTTCTATAATTTGGGGATATATTATATCCCATGCCTGAATAATGCGTCCTCCAATTATAATTGCATGAGGATCAAAGGCCTTAATAATATTAGCAATGCCCATCCCGAGATAATTTCCGGTTTGAGTTAAAACTTCCATGGCAATTTGATCATTCTCCCCGGCATTTTTTACTATATCATCTACAGTAATGCTATTTATTTTTTCCAATGATCCGTATTTCTTAACGGCATATCTATTAATTGTTGCTCTGTCCGAAGCATATCTTTCCCAGCATCCATGATTACCACAGACGCAAAGCTCGCCCCCCTCGAAAATTATCATATGGCCTACCTCTCCGGAAGCATGGAATTCTCCGTCAAGAATTTTATTTCCTACAACAATGCCTGAACCGATGCCGGGACCAATCTGCAAAAAAACGAAATTGGATAATTTTATTCCGTGGGTGCCGAACCATAGTTCTGCTAAAGCAGAGTTTTTTGCATCATTCCCTACAGCTAAAATTTCAATGTCCGGCAATAATTTCTTTGCTAATTCCCCTAAACTGAAGTTTTCCCATCCCAGATTAGGAGCAAAGTTAACTATAAGCTTTTTAGAATCTACAATTCCGGCGATGCTGAATCCAATTCCGTGTAGGTTTGATAGACTATTATCGTTCCTCAGTTTGTTTAATTCATTGATGCAATTTTTTATAAAATCTTCCGGGTGTTTTGGTTCGGTTGTAATTGAAGAAGTTCCACATATAGTTCCGTCAATATCGGCAATAGCAATCCTTGTTAATGCAGCATCAATGGAAATTGCTCCGACTAGGTATTTGCCTAACTTGAGAGAAAGATCTAGGGGATTGCGTCCAATATTCTGATCTACTTTTATTTCCTCAGTAATGAGTTCTTCCTGAAGCAAATCCGCTACGATACTGGAAATAGTGCTTTTATTCAATCCGGTCATTCTAGCCAATTTTGTTCTGGAAATAGGCTGCTTGCTCCTGATTATATTCAATACCATTGAGCGATTAATATTGCGTACTACTTTAGCGTTACCGCCAATTATAGATTCAACACTCATAAAAAGTTGATTGTAAGAGAAAATCCTTGTAAATTTAGTTTGTTGTTTAAACCAACAAACAATTATGTGAACATAAAACTTTTTATATCTATTGTCAAGCATTTTTAAAAAATAATAGCGCAAAAATGAAACTAGCCTTGTCCGGCGGAAAAATAATTACTCCCTTTAGAATCGTAAACAATGCGATCTTAACCATTGAGAATGGGAAGATTTCCGGATTATTAAAGACACAAGATTTAACCTTAAAAGAAAAATACCGAGTAATTGATGTTCACGGAAAAACTATTTCCCCCGGCTTTGCTGACCTTCTTGTACATGGCGGATCCGGTCACGGATTCAGCGATAATTCAAATGAAAGTATAGAGAAGATCAGTTCATATTTTCTGAAGAACGGATCCACAACTATTCTTGCCTCATTATTTGCTAAACCTGAAAAGCTGCTTTTGCAGGATTTAAAAAGAGTAGCAGAATATATTGAGAGTCATCCCGACACTAATATCCAGGGAATTCATATGGAAGGACCTTACCTTAACAAATTATTTAAAGGAGCAATGAATGAAAGTTATTTATGGAAGCCTAATTTAGAGTCATGGAATAAAATATGGGAAGCATCTAGAGGATACATTAAGATAATGACAATTGCACCCGAAATTCCGGGAGCAGTTAAAGTAATGCAGGCCGCGGCAAAGGAAGGTGTGGTCTTGTCGATAGGGCATTCCATGGCCTCATATGATGAAGTTGAAAATGCTATTGATAACGGTGCTGCTCATGTAACGCACATTTTTAATGCAATGCAACCATTCCACCATAGAACACCAGGCGTAATCCTCGGATCTCTTCTCCATAACGAGTTAAAAATTGAGCTGATAGCCGACACACTGCATGTTCACCCTGCTGTAATGCAGTTGCTTTTAAAATTAAAGGGCGCCAGCGGAATAATACTAGTTTCTGATTCAATTCGTGCCGGCGGAATGCATGAAGGAGAATATGAATTTGCCGATCAAAAAATTTACCTGAAAGGAAAGAAGGCCTATCTTAAAGACGGTACTTTAGCGGGAAGCACTCTGACTCTTAATCTCGCAGTTAAAAATATGGTTGAAGCAGCAGGAGCAAAAATTACAGAAGCGGTAAGGATGGCTTCATTAAACGGTTTAAAAGTATTGGGACTTAATGATAGAAAAGGCATACTCGCTGCAGGCAAGGATGCCGATGTTGTAGTGTTTAATGATAAATATGAAGTTGAAATGACGATATTAAAAGGGAATATTGTATACAGCAGGAATAAAATAAACTCAATTTAAGCAGTAAGTCTTAAAAGGTTTTAATAGAGTAACTATGAGATTAATAATACAACCAACATATGAACTGGTATCAAAATGGGCTGCCAATTTTATTGTGAACAGAATAAACTCCTTTCTACCCGATGAAAAAAAACGCTTTGTTTTAGGTCTGCCTACAGGTTCGTCTCCTGTAGGAATGTATAAAGAGCTCATAAAGCTTAACAAGAAAAGGTTAGTATCATTTAAACATGTTACTACCTTTAATATGGATGAATATGTCGGAATCCCTGAAGATCATCCGCAAAGTTACCATTCATTCATGTGGAATAATTTTTTCAGTCATATAGATATTGATAAAAAATTTATAAACATATTAAACGGAAATGCCAAAAATCTTGAAAAGGAATGTGAAGATTATGAAAAAAGAATTTTAAAATCCGGAGGAATTAATTTATTTATCGGCGGAATCGGACCTGACGGACATATTGCTTTTAATGAACCCGGATCATCTTTAGGATCTCTGACTAGAGTAAAGACATTGACAATGGATACTATAGCAGCCAATTCAAGATTTTTTGACAATGATCCGAATAAAGTGCCTAAAACTGCATTGACTGTCGGAGTAAAGACAGTACTCGATGCTGAAGAAGTTTTAATTATTATAAGCGGTTTAAATAAAGCACGGGCATTGGCAAAAGTAGTAGAAGAAGGGGTAAACCATATGTGGACCGTAAGTGCGCTCCAGCTGCATCCAAAAGGAATAATAGTATGTGACGAACCGGCAACTTATGAGCTAAAAGTAAGTACGGTAAAATACTTTAAAGATATTGAAGCCGCTAATCTTGATCCGAAAACCCTCTTGCAGGAGATGTGAATTTTTAACTCCGGATTCCTTTATGAATTGCCTCGAACAGAACTTGAGATATTTATGTTGAAAGAGAACGCATGATCAATTGATAGAGAGATCGCATATTTAAAGATACTAAGCGGCAGGCATATGATTGATGACTATAATGTGCAGCTTCTCAGATTGAATTTCCGGAATTTTTCAAGTTATAGTAAATAACTGCAGCTGCAAGAAATCCAACCGATAATATTATTAACCCCGGTAAAAACTCGGATAAAATTATTTTTCCGAAACCAAATAAAGCAGCATATATCAAAATTATCCCCATTATCCAATTAATAAATAATTTTAAGAAGTGATTTTCTTGATGAAGTTCCGGTAAAAGCGATTGAATATGTTTCCATCCAAGCCCGCCCGGATAAGTCTGCTTGTAAAATGAAATTAATTTTTTCTCATCACATGGTTTGGTTAAGAAAGTTACCGTTAGCCATACTAATGTAGTTCCAAAAACAACCGGGTAAAGGGTAAATGGGGATTCCATTTCAAATACATAAATAGATAGCGGGTAAATTATAACCGGTGCAATCATAGCGGAAATTTCCGACCAGGCATTAATTCTCCACCAATACCATCTCAGAATCAGAACAGCACCGATTCCGGCACTTGTATTTAAAATAAAAATCCATGCTCCTGAAATTGTTGTAAGAAAAAATTTTGTTACAAGAAGTGAAAAAACAGTCATCAGGATTATTGCTATGCGCGAAATCAGAACATAATGTTTTTCACTCGCCTGACGCTTAATAAATCTTCTATAAAAATCATTGATTAGATAGGATGTTCCCCAATTTAATTGAGATGAAATTGTGGACATATAAGCTGCTAAAAATACTGCAATTAGCAATCCCAGTAATCCTGAGGGCAAATACCTTAACATCAATTTCGGAAACATTATTCCGGGATCAACTGTGTTTTCATACTCTTCATAAAGTTTTAGAAACTCCTTCGATTTATAAACGGAATCATTTGAATTTAGAAGTATTCGATTATTATATGCTTCAACAATTTTTTCATACAATACGGGGTTTTTTGCTTTTATTTTTTCAGGACTTTCCGATCTTGGAAGCAGGACTAATGCTGCAAGTGCAACGAGAATCCAGGGCCACGGACGTATAGTGTAATGCGCTATTGTAAACCATAACGTTGCAAATAAACTTTGCTTCTCATTTTTAGCCGACATCATTCTCTGTGCTATATAACCTCCTCCGCCGGGATCAGCGCCGGGGTACCAGCTAGACCACCATTGCAAACCAATGTAGGCTAAAAATGCACCCGCAGGAATAGCAAGAACTCCACCCGTAATACCTTCCGATGATAATTCTCCTATCTTCGGTAAAAAGTTTAGCACATGCGGTGCCAGTTTATTTTTCAAGGATTGAATCCCATTCAACTCCGGTAAATTTAAAACTATTACCGCTAATATTATACAGCCGATCATTGCAAATATAAATTGAAAACTATCCGTTCTAGCCGTGCCTAACAATCCGGAAGCAGAAGCATAAACTGCAATTATGAAAGCTGAAACAGCAACTAACAGGAAAGGATCTATACCGGGAACTGTAACACGAAAAATCTTTTCCATTGCCTTGTTCACCCATCCCATTACAATTGCGTTCATAAAGAGTCCCAGATAAACAGCCCTGAATCCACGCAGTACTGCAGCCTCTTTTCCCGAATAACGCATTTCAACAAATTCAACATCCGTCATTATATTAGCCCGGCGCCACAGCCTCGCAAAAAAGAAAACAGTAAGCATTGCTCCAATTGCCATGTTCCACCATAACCAGTTTCCTGCAATCCCATTCAGAGCAACCAATTCAGTTACAGCCAGCGGAGTATCTGCTGCAAATGTTGTAGCAACCATTGCTGTCCCCGCTATATACCATGGCAAGTTTCTACCCGATAAAAAAAATTGTCCGGTATCTTTACCTGCACGGTTTGTATAATATGCGGCAATTAGAAAAACCGCCACAAAGTATATTATTATAATTATTATATCTAAAGTTTGAAGTTGATTCATTTTTTTATTAATTGGAGGAAAATAAATTATTATAAATTTAAAAGCAGCATCCGGTAAACAATATCCATTGCTCTTCTAAAGAATAATAAATTAAAACTGCCGGGAATTTACTCATTTTTACACATCATCCGATAAGTTCTAAGGGGTATGGGAATGTAAATGGATAAATTTTTTAATCGGCATTGTTTCCCATCTTATCAAGTAACATAAAGATTTCTAAAAACACTTATTTTCCAGAATTAGGCTTGTATTCTACAAATTTATTATCTTGTGGTAACTTTGCTCTGTCGGCAGTTGCGATATAAGTATCGATGAACAAATTTTACTTAGAAATCTAATGAATTTCCCATTTGTCAGTGATTGTCTCGGGCACCCGCTAAAAAATCCAGCCGAAAGGGTATATTTTTTTTAAATAGTCAGACAGACATTGATATTTATTGAGTGAATAAAATGAACAAATCCCGATGTTAATCGGGATCCGTCCCCGCTGCTAAAATAATCCTCATTTTAAATGAGGATTATTTATTTTTAAATATTTAAAAAAATTAAGGAAATCATGTTTTGCTGAAATTTCACTTATAATAAGTTTTTAAGTATTTCAAAAAAGAATAAATGATGCTCCCCAAGGAAAGAATAAAAGCGGCTATGGATTTGAAAAAACCTGACCGCACTCCGCTTATGTGCCAGTTTAGCATTGGGCATATGTTGATGCAATCTCTGAGCACTAACCCTATCGATTTATGCTTCGACATATCGCAACTTTGGCCTTACGTGCGACATAGGATCCTTTTCCTACTCTGCTGTATAAAATTCCTTCATTAATTAAATTGGATAAAGCTTTCTTGATTGTAATTAAACTTACTTTATACTCGTTTGCTGATTGACTCTGCGAGCTTATCTTGTCTCCTACATTTAACTCACCATTTGCAATTTTTGATTTGATATCGTTCTCTATCTGTTCATAAAGAGGTAACGGATTTCTAAAATCAATGCCCATCTTTCCCTTTAGAGTATTCAAATAATTATTAAGAAACGGTAAATCAAATTTGAATAATAGCTAGCTTCAATAAATATACTTGGTATACTAAGTCAACTTAGAAAAATATGAATTAATAGTAGGAAAAATTTTTTTCTTCTTTATGCTTGCTTTATCATTAATTGTAATGGTCAGACGAATTCCAAATTTTATAAAAGCTTGCCATCAAAGGTTTTAAACTAAATTAACAATCACTTGATTAAATTGATTGAAATTTTTAAACTAAAAAAGTTGCGAAGGTTCTCTTCTTATTTTAGAAAACCTGGAAAAGAATTTGAGTTGAAGGTGAAATCCGCCTATGCGTCTGGTTATGTGTAGTTTAGCTTAATATTTTTTATTCTATTTTACTACTGTATGCATGGAATTATTTTTCGGATCTCTTATAATAAAGAGCTGCAGCACCAAGAATTGCGCTATGATTTATCCTGGAAACCATAATTTTTAATTCATGTAAAGAATGATTATAAGAAAATTTGTTTACAGAATCCCACATGGAATTTTTAAAATATCTGTATGATTTGGTGACTGATCCTCCTAAAACAATTACTTCGGGATCAACCGCAAAAAGTATCATTTTTATTGCTTCACCTAAATGATTACCAAAATGATCGAATATATTTAATCCCTTTTCCTCACCCATTTCAGCCAGCCGAAAGACTTCTTCACCGGTAAGTCCGTATTCATTTTTAAAAAACTGCCCGCTGCAATAGTATTCATAGTTTTTGTCTTTATATTGGATCATGCCAAATTCGCCGGCCCCATAATTATTTCCTTCATATAAATGATTATTGAGGATAAGACCGGATCCTAAACCGGTTCCAATTACCAGTCCAACAATATTCTTATAATTTTTTACCTGCCCAAAATACTTCTCTCCCAATACAAAGCAATTTGCATCATTATTAATATAGACCGGAATATTATTTTTTGCTTCAATTTTTTCTTTCAATTTGACTTTTTTCCAGGCAGGTATGTTCGTTGCATCGTATATAATCCCTCTTTCTGCATCAACAAGACTCGGGACACCGATACATATGGCAGCAATTTTTTCGTTCGCAAATTTTCCGATCAAAAGATTCAGATCATCTATGATTTCAGCTTCGCTGCCTTCCTTATTTACTTTTATTGATTCGATCCGGCGTATAACTTTATTCTCAACTAATCCGACCCGGATATTGGTACCGCCAATATCAATTCCCAAAACTTTCATATTTTCTCATACAATTAACCTAAATATTTTTATGACGATTATTTTTTACTCAATAAATGTTTTAGTTTTATAGTTTCATTAGAGATAATCGGATTGGCCCAGATACTTATGAAGAAAATATAGGAGAGAGTTACATAAATGAATGACATTCCGGCTCTTAATCCAAATGCATCCCCTAACCAGCCGATAAGTAGCTGGATAACCGCTCCGCCAATAATTGCCGTACAAAGAATTCCTGCGAAAGAACCGTGGTTGCTCTCAACAGAATTCAATGCTAAAGAAAATATTACAGACCACATTACCGAAAGTGAAAATCCTACTAATGGAAAAGTAATTAAAGCAATTTTGCCAGTTGTGAATAATGAGGCAGTTAAAAATATAACTGCTGATATCACAGCTCCGGTTAAAATTTTTCGACTATCAAACAATTTCAATAGGATGAGTCCAATAAGACAACCTATGGACATCATTCCCCAAAACCATCCTACCACCGGGGCTCCGACTTTTATAGGATCATAACCATAATATGTATGGAGAAATTCAGAGAGCCAATATGAAACACCCTGCTCTGTTCCTACATAAGAGAAAATCCCCAAGAAATATATGATGATAATTTTTTGACTAAATAAAGATTTGTGTACAGCCCATGTTCCTGACTTTTCATCATCTTTTCGCTGAACTTCAGGGAATTTAGAAACAAAAATGAAGAATATCATTAAGAGCAGTAATAAAGCAAAGACCCAATAAAGCGATACCCAGGGGAGATCAATCGGAATTAACTTTATGAAGATACTTTTCACAGTACTGATTTCATCGTTCTTAATCTTCAACATCAAGTAGCTTAAAAACATTGGGGCTAAAAATGATGCTCCGCCAAAAATTAATTGAGCCATAACAGAATTGAATGCAAAATGTTTTTCACCGCCCGATACTCTCAGCAGCGGATTAATTGCCACCTGAAGCATTGCCATTCCCGAACCCATTAAAAAAAGCGAAGGTATAAAAACAAAATAATATGGGAAAAGTGAAAATAGAAGCACACCAATAAAAGCAACTATGAATGCAGAAATCATTATTCTTTTTTCTTTGTATTTTTCGACTAGAATACCGGCCGGGATAGACATGACACCATAAGCTATGAAAAATGCAAACGGCAGAAAGGCAGAATATGTTAAACTTAATTTAAAACTATTTATTATATCCGGATTAAGAGCACCGAGGATATTTGTTATAAAGGAAATGACAAAAAAAGTTAAAAAAATCAATCCCACTAAATAATAATTCATCTTTCATTCCTTTGAAATAAAAACAGTACTAATAAGAGATTTTTTTCAAAGCTGCATCCAAATTAAAGAAATAGTTTTGCATGATCTATCCGCTACAAAAAAAAACCGGAATAAAATTCCGGTTCTTTTTCAATTAATTGATTGATATAATTATATCAATTCCCCTGATAAAGCCCGATAATATTTCCGTCAGGATCATTTATTAATGCATAATACCCCATGGCTGGAATGGTAGTCTTCCCTCTATAAATATGTCCTCCGGCATTTCCAACCGAATTTAGAACATCCGAAATATTGCTCACACGAAAATGAAAAATGGTAGAGTCCCCAGATTTAATATCTTCTACTTTTCGTAATCCTATTGTAAATCCTTTATGAGTATTAAAAAGATGGTATCCTTTGCCGAAAGGCTTAAATTCCCATCCGAATATTTTTTTGAGAAAATCTGCCGTCCGGGCTAAATCAGTTGACGGTATTTCGACATGTGCAACAAAATCCGAGGCCATTAGGTTTTCCTTCCTTAATAGATGAAATATATTCTAAATAAAATTATCCAGCTTTATGAATAAAATCAAATCCATACTTTAGAAAAATAAGTCTCAAGATTGAGATCATAAGTTTAAAAATAAAAAAGCCGTAGTACCTACGGCTCTCAAAAAAATAATCCGCATTTCTTACACCATAACCAGACGTATTTTTCCTCTCCTAATCGTAAATCAACGTAACTGGATCATTTTTTTGCTAAAACAGAATTTTATTATATCAAAACAACAAGTATAAAAATTACTGCGATAAAAAATAATTCGTATAAAATCCCGTTCAACAAACCCTTTACAAAGTTGTCATCAGATGTTTTCATTTGTCCCAATTTTAATCCCACATAAACAATACAATAATAATACCAGAAAAAAAAGATAGATAATTTGTTATTGATGAAAGGTTTTAAATAAGATTCGCAAAATATTTTTCGCAGAGATGAAAATTATTCGCAGTATAATTCCAAATAAGAGGAGAAATAAAGACTATAAAATAATTTATATTCCCTTACTTTTTCCCCGGATCATCTGCCATATGGTGAGCATGATAATCTGCAGATCCAGCCAGAAGGACCAGTTTTCAATATACCATAAATCGTATTCAATTCTTACGGTTATCCGTCTTGTATTTTCGCTTTCATCAGATACATCCCCCCTCAAGCCGTGAATTTGAGCCCACCCTGTAATTCCCGGTTTAATATTATGTCTCAGCCTGATTTCATCCACAATTATATTGTACTTATTTTCATAAGAAAGCGGATATGGCCGGGGACCGACGACAGACATTTCTCCGCGAAGCACATTAAAGAATTGCGGAAGTTCGTCAAGATTCGATCTGCGTAAAAACCTTCCGACACTTGTAACCCGCGGGTCATTCTCTACGACAGGTTTAAAAATTTTGTCTATACTTTTATCTATATGAAGGGTGCGAAATTTGTAGCACTTAAATTTCTTATTTCTTACTCCCACTCTTTCCTGTACAAATAGTACCGGACCGCTTGAATTTATTTTTGTTAAAACTGCGATAAGGGGATACATCCAGGACAATATAAACAGAATTACGAACAGCGAAAAAATAATGTCGAAACTCCTTTTTATAAAACGCCACTGCACTTCATCCAGAGGTTCGTTTCTTGCAGTGATGACAGGGAAATTGCCGATCATGCTGAGCTTGAATTTTTTTGATATATACCTGAAATAATCGGGAATAATATGGGTTCGCACTGCATGCCTGTTGCAGATTAAAACTATAGAATCCAGCCTGTTTTGATTTTCATCCGAAAGTGCTATAACTACTTCCTCTACTTCTTTATTTTTTATTGTTTCCTCAATTTGATCAATGCTTCCCACAACATTTTGAGTGTTCGAGAACTGATAATCATCATCAAGAAAACCGATGAAATTATAACCGAAATCGGGATTTTCATTAATTAAGGCTTGAAAATTTCTTCCTACTTTTCCTGCTCCGACTATCAATAAGTTTCTTATGTTCTTCCCTTTTTCACGAAGTTTTTTCATTATGAATCTGAATAAAAGGGATCTTATACTGACTAATATGAATACAAAAAATGAATTGAAAACAATAAAATTTCTAGTAAAGAGGTCCTCTTTAACTAGAAATATAAAAATTATAGATACTATAGCCTGAATAAAAACATTTTTAATTATGTTAACTACCTGGAAGGCAAAATATCGGGAGCTGAAATCCTCGTAAAAATTCAAAACATTGCTGGAAAAATACCATACGATATTCAATCCCAATTGAAGGATGAACATATAATTTCTTGAAAGAAGGATGTCAAGAGACTGCGCCAGAACGGCTGCGGTAATAAATGAAATGTTGAGCAGAAGCAGATCGCTTAATAACCTGAAAATATATATGGATCTTTTATTTACTATCATGGTCTAAGAATTTCTCTAATTTATCCTCAACAAAATTCCGTATTCTTTCTTCAAATACTTTGCGGTCGAAACTCTTTGCATAGTTTGATAAATCAGCAGGATTGAATTTAATCTCACTATTTTCAAATTTTTTAACAGCTTCAATTAACGAAGCAGGAGACTGTTCATTAAATAAAATCCCATGTTTGTTATTAATTACCGTTTCCGCGGAACCTCCTTTATTTAATGCGATAACCGGTGTACCGCATGAAAGAGCCTCAATAATAACAATTCCGAAATCCTCCTCTGCCGCAAACACAAATGCTTTTGCTTTCTGCATAATTGAGGAAAGTTCATCTGCAGATTTAAATCCCACAAATTCTATATTCTTTCCGGATTTAGATTTTATTTTAGTTTCTTCAGGACCTTCACCGACAATTACCAATTGTTTATCGGGCATTTTTGTAAATGCTTCTGCAATGAGATCAATTTTTTTATAAGGAACAAACCGCGATGCGGTGAGATAATAATCTTCTTTAACAGTTTCACATTCAAATTTTTCGGTATCGACAGGCGGATAAATTACTTCAGCATCCCTCTCATAAATTCTT
>DAISZW010000004.1:0-37252 GCA_036824595.1 Ignavibacteriaceae bacterium | reverse complement strand
GCAAACGGGAACAGCGGCAGGAAATTTCTGTAATTTTTTTCGGATACAATTTTTTGAAGAAATGATGTTTGAAGAACATTATTTTTTATTATGATTTTTTTTTCTTCTTCATTTAAAAAACTGAATAACGTATAAACATCCGCACCATTCCAGATGTTTGTTAATGATTCTACAACTCTTTCAGAGCCGGCATAACTTGCAAACCAATCGTGAACGATTGCGGTTTTAAAGTTGTTCACTTAGATTTCCATTTTTTCATTTGAAAAATAAGGATAAAATTAATACAGAAGATATCAGTAATAGGCAATTTTTGGTGATTTAATAAATTATTTGAGGGAAGGAAATCCTATGAACGATTTATTCAAGTGGCGGATAAATTCTTATAATGTCATCCTCTACATTAAACAGATAGTTATTTTTTCTTGACAATGCAAATTCTTTTACTTCCTGGATCGTCGGATAATCATTTTTCCCAATAAACATTCGGGCATCATCTACAAGTATTATATGATTAATCTCTGAATTTAAAACGGTTTTTAATTCGCGATTTATTGGGGTTTCCAAATCACCTTTGGCTGTTTCAAACCCGGAATAATGACCATCAAGCCAAAAAATAGCAGGTTCAGAGATTTTGTTTATTAATTCTTCTAGTATTTTTCCGCTGTCTCTATGAATTATTTCTATATGTTTATAATTCTTAAACCTGTTCTTAGCAATCTTAAAAAGTTCTTCAGAAAGCTCGATGGAAATTATCTTTTCAAAATTTTTTCTTTGCGCATAAACCATTTCCCCTCTAAATGTTCCTGTTTCAATTAAAATCCGAATTGAATACAGTTTTTGAAAATATCTGATTATTTCCTGCTTAACAACATGAGGAGGAGGCATTTTCTTCCCGGATTCGATCCATGTTCTTAACAAATTTTTTCTGTTTCCATTTCTGTTTGCAAGTTTAATTTTCTGCCAGTTTATCAGATCGGATAATTTTTGCTTTATTCTTTTCACTCCAGTACCTGATCTCTAATCAAATATTACCCCGGAATAAATTCTTATAGTTTTCATTAAAGCTGTCCAAGCTATAAAGGTTTTTAACAGATAGGTTTGCATTCTGCCGGATTTTTTGAAAGCTTTCAGTGTAGAAGTTATCAATACAAAATTGAATTTTACTTTCCAGTTCTTTTATATTTTCTGGTTCAACCAGAAAGCCGTTATAACCATCTTTAATAATCTCCCTCGGTCCTCCTGCATCAGCAGAGATAATAATCTTTTTAAAAGCCATTGTCTCCAGTACAGTAAAAGAAAAAGATTCCGGAATTAAAGAATAATTAATAACAATACCCAAAGATCTATAAATCAAGTCCTTTGATTCTTCGTAACCTCTGAAAAACACTTTGGAATTTAAATCCAGATCTGTAATCAGCTTCTTTAATTCAGAAAAGTAATGGACTGAATCTTCATCTTCAGTTGTTGCTCCAAAAACATACAGATTAACGTTATTATTTTTCAAAATACTTTTCAGCGCTCCGATAATTAAATGAATCCCCTTTATTCTGATAATGCTGCCGATAATGCCGATATTTATTTGTTTTGAATCATTATTATAACTATACTCCTCCGGAAACGGTATGGAATTAGGAATAATAATAACCTTTGCGGAACTTTCTTTATTGAGCATCCGCAGAACATTATTGTGTACAGCTTTTGATACGCAAACAATTTTTTCTGCGTATTTATAAACCAGATTAATAATTTTCTTCTCAATTGAACTTTCGCTGAAAATTAAATGCTGTACAACAAAAAATCTTTTATGTGAAAAAATAATTAACGGCAATCCGTAGAGGGCTGCAAATAATCCGTTTGCCAGCACAATGTGAGGTTTCTCTTTATTTGCTAATTTCAACAAGCTTAAAGTCGAATATATTATATTTAATAAAATTCTTAAGGAAGAAAATAAATTCCAGTTTCCTTTTTTTCCGTAAATCTTTTTAAGCCTGTTAATTTTATAGGTTATTAAATCATTCTTATTGAAAATATCTGATGGCATTCCTTCCGGAGAAGCTATAATAAAATTAAAACCATTCAGGTTTTTACAAAGGTTCAGTAAAAATTCTTCTCCGCCTCCCCAATTCTGCATTACGGAAATTACCAGAATTTTGCGGTCTTGCGTCATAGACTATCTTTGTACAACTGTAATTAATTTGAGCCAAATAAAAGTCATTAAGTGAATTCCGTTTCTTAATATAAGAAAAGGAAATCCTCTATTCCTGTAAAACCGGTAAGGTGCTAATTGCAACCCTCTTTTCTTAGCAAGATATTCGAGTCTTTTCTTTTTTGCCTCCCAATCCGAACTAAATTGATTTGGGTGAATTCTATAATAAGCATGAATCCTGGGAAGAAATACAAAAGTTCCAAACTCGCCTAATCTGAGCCATAGGTCGTAATCCTCTATTCTTAATTCCGGATCTTCATCAAATCCACCTGCCTTAACTAAAAAACTTTTACGTACCAAAACAGTTGACAGTGGAATTGAATTTCCTTTGCGGATAAGATCTTCCCTGGTTCTTGCAGCTTTATGAAGCAGCGGAAGAACTTCATAAATGGGAGAAAATATATTTACCACACCAAATGTTACAGCAACGGAATAAACTAAAACTGCATCATGATTTTTTCTGATTGCATTTAACTGTTCCTCAAGCTTATGCTTTTCCCATACATCATCCCCATCCAGGAAAGCTACATATTCTCCTTTTGCTTCAGCAATGCCGGTATTTCTAACAACAGCCGGCTTTCCGGAATGCGGAATTGAATTAAATCTGATTCTAGAATCTTTCTGTAAAAATGTTTTTATAATTTCAGGTGTTTTATCGGCTGATTGATCATCAATAATAATAATTTCAAAATCCTGAAATGTCTGGCTAAGCACAGAATTGATAGTTTCTTCTATAAAATCTTCCGAGTTGAAAACTGTAATAATAACAGATATGATGGGATTTTCCCGATCCATGTCTAAACAGTTAAATTTTTCTACTTTTTAGTTAACTCAAAAATTCCGCATCCATAAAAACAGCCGAAATTTTTCTCGATGTTTCCTTCACTCAATTCAGCATTTTCAAAAAACTGATTTTCATCATTAACATAAGAAAAGGATTCAATTTTAAACTTATCGGAAAAATATTTTAAAAGATATTCAATGGAAAAAACACGGTGAGCATCATATTCAATTCTCTGCCGGCCAATAATAGATGAAAAATAAAATTTTCCATCAGGCTGCAGAATCTTGTAAATATTTTTCAATCCTTTCAAATGTCCATCAGGATCTATTTTATCGCCGTACCTTCCCAATCCAAAATGTTCTATTGCATGGAGACATGAAACCGAATCGGAGTAATTTGAAAAAGAAAATTCTTCACTCATTAAATCCGCCTGAACAAATTTTATATTAGGAATTTTAAGGTCAAACGGACGTATATCAAAAACTTCCACATTCCGGAAACTTGCAAGAATCGAGACGAAACCGTCAATCCTTGAGCCTATGTCAACGTGTTTTTTCGGATCAGCCTTAAATATTTTTTGCGCCACCAGAATATCCTGATGGAAATAATGAAGAGGAATTTCAGCGGCTGATCCATATCTATCATGTAAATTAGGCAAAACAGCAGCGATTCTGAATTCGGAATTACTTTTATTCTTTTTCCTGAATGAGAAATAATTTTTTATGAAAGGGAAAATGCCTCTTAAAGAATTAAGAGTGAATTTGGGAAAGAATCCAAACTGCTGGATTATATGATGAAACGGATTTAACAATTTTGAGTTGCTTTCAAAAAAACAAACTTAATTTACTTTTCGCTGCGAATTGCCAGGAAATTTGTTGTCCTGAATTGTTCCTGAATTTCCCGGTAATCGTTCATAGGAATTAATTTTCCCGACGGAATAATTCTATGTATATCCATTTTTTGATCTTTAAAGAAATAAAAAAAATCCTGGTAGTATGTTCTTGTATCGATATTGCAGCCGCCGAATTCAAAACTAACCATACGCACGACATTTTTTTCAAACATTTTTGCACTTCCTTCGAGTACATCCAGCTCATGTCCCTCAACATCAATTTTCAGCAGATCAATATTTTTTATATCCTTTAAAGTGCAGTATGAGTCAACGGTTTTTATCTGAATCCTTTCTGATTTATTAAAATTTATATCGAAATGTTCCAATCTTCTTTTTGTTAATGAAGCAAACCCTGAACCCTCCTTTTCGTAGAACAGCTCTGCTGTTTCTTCTTTTTTACCCAATGCAAAATTATTCAATATAATTTTTTGAGAAGGGGTAATTCTTTCCGTAAGCTTTTTAAATGAGAATTGAGAAGGTTCAAATAAATGAAGCTGAAAATTCAGTTTATTATCTAGGCTTGATATTATCATCTCCGAAAATTCTCCTGTATTTGCACCCACATCAAAGACAACAACTTCAGGCAATTTCAATTCTAAAAGTTTTTTTATTAATATCTCTTCACCGCTGGTATTAACATCGGCTCCGGAACCTATACCCATTAGTTTTTGGGAAAGATTGATATTTTTCTCCAAAAGTTTCTGCAGAAACTTAGATCCGCTTAATTTAAAAACACTCCTTTTCAGAAAGTTCATTTTTATTTGTTTGAGAGAATTTTATCCACGAGCCGTTTTATATATCCCTGTGCAGTGTGATCTTTATGAGATCTTACAAAACCTTTTTCGGCAATTTCATTTCGAAGTTTATCTTCTTTGAGAAAGAATTTAATTTCATCCGCAATATTTCTCGCATCCTCATAGACAGCAATTTCTTTATCGATTTCGTACGTAAAGTTTAATCCCGGTACATAGTAGCTAAGCTGAAAGCCGCCGCAGGCGTTTATTTCGTAATGACGTCCTTTAATTTGTTCTTTGGTTTTTCGTAATAAAAGAATCTGTTTAATTGCCTTCAACGATCTTGCTGAATGAAAAAGAAATGCGGCATCAAAGCTTATGCTGTTTGAAAGATTAAGATTTATTTTAGACTGATTAAAGATTCTAACCATTTCTTCCTGGGAAATCCAAGTACCGCTCTTCCAATCCCTTCCGAAAACCTTTACATCAATTCCTTCTTTTTTAAGATTATCTATTATCCATTTGCGGTATGGACTGTAACCACCGACAAAAGAAACCTCGTATATTTTTTCGGGGTTCAGCTTTTTATAAATGCTGGAATTAAATCCGAAAGGCGAGTAAACAACATTATTAAATCCTTCGGAGAGATATTTAAGGTGCATGTAATAATCAGGAGTGGAAAAGTAGTCAAAGTATTTTATCCAGTGACGGGCGAATTTTTGCCGCCACGGATCATCAAAGAAGTAAACCAGAGTTTTAGTATTCTTTCTGATTGTGTTTAATATATTTTCATCCATTTCCTCTTGAAAAAGACAAAAGATAGCTGCATCCGGTTTTTCATTTCCGAAAAATTCTTTCATTTTTTCATTCATTTTCTTCCTGCCGCTGCGGAGAAACTCAGCGTAGAAATCAAAATGAATAATATTCTCCTCTCCGAAGAGATCAACCAGAGGCTGAAAGATATTTATATATTCAAATGAAAATCCTCTTTTCTCATTGCCGTAATCATATTTCATTAAAACAGCGGCGATTTTCATTTTATTAAATCCTTAACGAGCTTTTTATTAATCCAGGTTATATAAACGAAAAAAATAATTCCGATTGAAAAAACAGCATATGCAGCCCCGGCTACTCCAAAATAATTAATAAATATAAAGTTTAGAACAACAGAAACAATCCCGACAAAAACTTTGGGAATTAAATAAACCTTCGGAACATTTAACGCCAATCCGAGATTTATCATTGTTTGAGCAGTTAAAAAAAGTCCTGTTCCAAATGTAAGCAGGGGAAGCAGATGATAATAGATAGTATACTCCGGATAACTTATTAATAGAATCAGATACTTACCAAAGAAAAAGGTAATTATTGTGGAAACAACAGTTAGAGCAGCTACAAGCCAGCTTAATATGAAGATATAATTTAAACCATTTTCAGTTTTTTGATGATCATTTATATCGTTAAACTGCTGGAAGATAATAGGCAGGGAAAACTCATTCAGAAGAGTATTTGGTATTCCGATTAAAATAGAAACAAGGCTTATCATCACCGAATAGATCCCCACATCGGATGTTGTAAGTATTTTTGCAATAATCCATTTTTCGCTGTTGAGTTGAAGCCATCCTGATAAGCCCCAAACAAGAAAAGGCGTTGAGTAAGCTGCCATGTTAAAAAAAATTTCTTTTTTAATCTCCTTAGTATAGGTTCTATTTTCAGAGGTGTTCTTTTTAAAATAAAAATATTTAACAACCGAAAATGATAACGCCGCAAAACATAAACCGATTAAAATATTCGACAGCACCAAATTCTTATTTATCCACAAAAAAAGAAGCACTACAATAACTGCAAGCTTCTCCAGACTCTGCAGTATAGAATTTATTTTCCGTTTTCTTAAAATATTAAATGAAGCATTAAAGAATTCACTTGATTTGGAAAACGCAATGAAAACTCCGATAAGAACAATGAGATACAAATATTCTTTATTGAAGAATGATTGAATACCGTAAGCTGCCGGTAAAATAATTATCAGCAGGCCTAATGTAGAAAAGATAATAAACCTGATCATCATCGCTGTAAACAAGGGGACTTGATTTTTTTCAGCATAAACAGAAAAGAACCGTGTGAATCCCTGCTGGATAGGTCCGTAATAAACCGCGGTTAAAAGGTAGGAAATCGTAATAATGAGCGAATAAATGCCGTAATCTTCAGTTCCGATACGCGAGATAATTTTAACTGTAAAAAATCCAAGTATAAGTATTACTACCTGTCCGCCCGTAAACCAAAATAACTCGCTTGAGCTGTTTTTGCCTTTCTGCCAGACTATGGAAAAATATTCCTTAAATTTTACCCGCATTAAACTATTTGAAAATCTTTCCTTAATTTTCCCATTAAAATTATTAAGATTTAACAGCGGACTTTGAACAACAACTTCAAAATATCTTCGGTAATAATAGCAAAAAATGAGGAAAGAAATATTTCAAAGTGTCTTCAGAGCCAGCTTCAATGCATTGATGAAATCATTGTATTAATTGATAACCTTACAGCCGATAACACCCTGGAAATTGTAAAATCATTTCCCTCGGTTAAGTACGAACTAATTGAATGGAAAGGATTTTCCAAAACAAAAAAGTACGGAATCTCGCTCTGCTCAAACGACTGGATATTCTGGATTGATGCGGATGAGGCTGTTACTAAAGAATTATCTAAAGAAATTAGAGAGTTTAAAAATTCTATTCCTCAATTCCAGGCATATTCCTTTCCTAGGAAAGCTTTCTTCCTCGGAAAATGGATAAAGCACAGCGGCTGGTATCCTGCAAGAGTGACCAGATTATTTAACAAAAATTTTGTTGATCTCAACGATGATGAAGTTCATGAACAACTCGTTTTAAAGGGCGACACTAATTCTGTTCTTAAGACCGGGGAATTAAAAGGGATCCTTGAACATTACACTGATCCCGATATAAAGCATTATTTTTTAAAATTTAATCATTACACAACTTTAGCCGCACAGGATCTCGCAAATAAAGGAAAAATTTTTAAGATCCGCGATCTGCTTCTGCGCCCTTTCTGGCTTTTCATAAAAATGTATATAATTAAACTAGGTTTTTTAGACGGAATGGAAGGATTTGTTCTTGCTGTATTTTCATCAGCATATGTTTTTACAAAATATTGTAAATTGTGGGAGTTGAAGAAGGAAGGTAATGAGATATAGGTAATTTGTGAATCTAACAGCCAAACATGTATTCCATTATATCATTACCATTTCCCTATATACCTTTATACCTTATACCTAAACTATCGGAGATAGAAATAATGGAACAAAACATTAATGAATTACTCTTTATGCAGCTTGTCATGCAGAATCAGCATATGTGCATGATTTCTCTGGGCAAATTAAAGAATCCTGTAACAGATAAAATTGACCGGAATTTGGAATATGCCAAGCTGATGATTGATACTCTGGACATGCTTGCCGCAAAAACGAAAGGGAACCTTTCCGAATACGAAGAGAAATTTTTAACCGAAGTGGTGCGGGAGCTGAAGCTGAATTATGTTGACGAAATAAATAAGGAGAGCCAAAAAAAAGAAGGAGACAAATCTGAAACATCTAAAACCGGAGATAAAGAATCCGGAGAAGAAAAACAACAATAGTTTTCAAGGGATACAATGATTGTAGGAATTATTGCAAATATTAATAAAAAAAATGTTTATGAAGTAATCTCGGCTTTTCAAAATAAGCTGAAGAAAAATAGAATTAAATATTTATTAAGCGATACCCTACTGGCTAAACGTCATTTGCTCGATAAAGATCTAAACAAATCATCTTTTGTTTCCAATAATTTGTTATGTAAAAAAAGCGATATTATTGTTTCCATCGGTGGCGATGGAACGATGCTCGCAACGGTGTACCAGGCACATTATTACGATAAACCGGTATTTGGAGTTAATTTCGGAAAGTTAGGATTTCTTGCGGATGCTAATATAAACCAGCTGGATCATTTTATTAATGAACTAAAAAATAAGCAGTTAAAAATAGAAGAAAGGATGGTAATAAAAGGAGAATGTATAGGGCGTAAATTTGAGAAGCTATATGCAATAAACGATATTGTAATAGAAAAAGGCGGATGGCCTAAAATGATCGAGATAACGATATCAGTAGGGAATGAGCTTGTCACCACTTTCTCTGCGGATGGACTTATAGTTGCAACACCTACAGGTTCTACAGGATATTCCATATCTGTGGGCGGACCCATTGTAAGCCCCAAAACCGATGTAATTACATTAAGCCCAATTTCTCCCCACAGCCTTACTGTAAGACCTTTGGTACTGCCGAGCAATGAAGAAATTACAATCAATGCCGATTCACTTTATAAAGAAGTGCAGGTAAACTGTGACGGACAAAGAGTATTTGCTTTTCCTCCCCCGCTTAAAATAAAAATCTCTAAAAGCACCAGGCCGGTCAAACTTGTTCACACTTCCTTAACAAATTACTTTGAAACTCTCCGCAACAAACTCCTATGGGGTATTGATCTCAGGAAACGTTCTATTCTTGAACCTTAAAAAGGCAGAGTAAATTGAAAATCTTAGCACTTCTTTTGTTGATAATATCATTTGCAGGAATTGCACAAGATACAAATAGAGTTGTGATTGATGAAATATCAGACAAACCGATACTCATCGGATACTGTACACGGGAAGCTTTTAAAGACACAAATTTTTCCTGGTGGTTTAATTCAGGTTATGAAGAGTATGAAGTTGACTCCTCATCATTGAATAAAATGAATGATGAATTAAAGGAAGTCAGCATTGCCGTAATAACCGGGACATGGTGCAGCGACAGCAGGAGAGAATTGCCCGGGTTTTTTAAAATACTAGATCATCTCGATTTCCCGGAAGAAAGTCTTACAATTCTTGCGGTAAACGAGGATAAGGAAATTCCCGGAAGCAGCGCACTTGAAAAGTACGATCTTGAACTTGTCCCTTCATTTATATTTTACAGAAACGGATCTGAAATCGGCAGGATTCAGGAAGCACCGGAAGAAACTCTGGAAAAAGATATGATCGGCATATTAGAACAGTAGAAAACTGCCTCAAGTTAAACATCCTCTTTAACTTAGTCTTCTTTAGAAAAAAATGATAAAGAAATTTTTTATTGCTGTATTACTTTTTTACATTATTGTCAATTCATTTAGTTTTAAATCTTCACATCATTCTACAAATAAGGAAATTAAGCAACACAGATACTCAAATAAAGGATTGCATATAACTTCAAAGGGAACGATAAAGGCATTAGCCGTCTTTATTCAGTTTCTAAATGACAGCACACACCCGGAGAGTTCAGAATGGCCGATTAACCGGTCGCCCGTTTTTCTCAACACTTATTTAGATTCGGCAGAGAACCAGTTTTCTGCTCCATGGAGCTTTTCCGATTATTTTAAAAAAATGTCTTTTGATTCGCTGCGGATTATCGGTAAATCAT
Source organism: Ignavibacteriaceae bacterium (assembly GCA_036824595.1). Taxonomy (GTDB): domain Bacteria; phylum Bacteroidota; class Ignavibacteria; order Ignavibacteriales; family Ignavibacteriaceae; genus DATKLQ01. The sequence continues at coordinate 27,160 of DAISZW010000004.1, read as the reverse complement.
ATTTTTATATTACCCGGTATAACGAAAAATATTACAGGGATACGCTGCGCTTAGGCAATTCAGAATACGGTGAAGTAAATAAAGAAGCGCTGAAAAGCCTCGATTCACTAATCGATTTCAGTTTATATGACAATTGGACATTCAAATCAAATTCACATATTGATACTTCCGATGGTAAAGTGGATTTGATAATTTTTCTCTACAGGAACAGCAAGTATCCTCCCGGTGAAGCTGCGCAAGGAATTGCAGTTGCGGGATACGGGAAAGATCTTATTCTTGATAAAAAAATAATAAAGTTCGGATTCCCCGGTTCGGGAATAACAAACTCAGGCGGCTGGCAGGGAATGAAGGGAACTTTAAGATCGATGAAGCATGAATTCGGACATCTGCTTTTCGGTGCAGGTCATCCGGCATATTTCAATGCCGGCTCGAAAGGGCAGATACTTTTTCTCGGAATATGGGGAATAATGCCGATACCCGGTTTTTGTGCGAATGCTTATGAAAAAGAAAGGTTGGGATGGATTAAACTGACAGATGTAAAGAAAAATGGTTCTTTTAATCTCCCCGATTTTGCTGCCACAGGAACCGCTTTGAGAATCCCTGTTAAAGGAAGAAGAAATGAAGTGTATATACTGGAAAATCATCAGCAGATTTCTATTTATGATTCTGAAATTGACCGGGATGGCGGGAAAGGTTTAATGATTTATAAGGTGATTGGATCCGGTAACCATCCGGTTTACCATGTACAGGCCGCTGACGGAAAATTTGACTGGATCAATTACTGGACTCACCATCCATGGTCTGCCGATTCACTCGATTCCTTACCCGTTTATACACGTCTTAGTTCAAACAAGAACGGATACAGTATCAGAGACTGGATTCCCCATAATAAACCAAATTATTTAAACGGGAAATTCCAGATCTTTCTTATGGATGACGACGGGCCCGGAGGAAAACCATTTTATGTATATGAAGGCTGGAAGGGAGACGGGAAAGCCGCTTTTAATTTTGATGGAACGGAGATTTTTGCACCTTGGACTAATCCAGGAACTGATTACAACAGCAATTTATCAATTGTTTTAAGAGAGCAGAAAAATACTTCTATAAAAGTTGAGTGTTTTGTCGAAGAAATTACTTTAACTGAAAATACTGTCTTTCCGCCCGGCGAACTTGAATTCAGCAATAATGTAGTTATACCAGAAGGGACAACCCTTACAATAAGTGAAAAAACATTGTTAAACTTTAAAAACGGAAGTTCACTAATTGTTAAAGGTAAATTAGTTGATAACAGAAAATTTGAATAGCTTCACTTACTCTCTAACAAGTTTTATGGTTTCCGGTTCCGGAATTTTTATAGAATAATTTTTCTTCTTTTTATTAATCAAATAATTATCTCTAATCCATGGATTGTATAACTTCAGCGTGTAATAATTTATATTATAGCGTGAAGCGAATTCCGTAAAATCCATAACGGACCTGTCTAAATTAACCTGATAATATTCAAGAGGCTTATACAGCTCATTCTCCTTAATATCAAAGCCATACTTTGACGGTTCCAGTAAAATATACTTAAGTGCAATTACTCTGGATATATAACGTGAAGTTTCCGAATTCAAAACCAGATTAAAATAATTACGGGTTTTTTGTCTCTCAAGCTGTAAATTCATTCCGGATTGTCCTAAGTTATACGATGCCGCCGCCGAGATCCAGCTTCCAAACATTGAATAAGAATCGCGGAGATATTTGCAGGCGGCTTCGGTTGACTTTTCCACATGATATCTTTCATCAATATAGTCATTAATCTCCAGTCCATATTTTTTCCCTGTAGGCTCGATAAACTGCCAGAACCCGACTGCACCGGCCGGGGAAGTGACATTCTCAAGATTACTTTCAATAACGCATAAATATTTAAAATCATCCGGAATATTATTCTTTTTTAATATCGGTTCGATAACCGGAAACCATCTGTTTGCTCTTTTAATGGCAAGAACAGTTGCAGTATGCCAATATGTATTCGAAAGGAATTCTCTGTCTATTCTTTCCAGGATATCAAAATTTTCGGTGGGTATCTTTTCACCTGCAAACTCAAGTAAATCCGGTATCGCCGGAGAAACTATTTTATATTCCTGGGGAAAATTCTGGAGAAGGTTATCTTCCTTAGATTTGGTATCCGTAAAGAAAAAGCTTCCCAGGAGAAACAAAATGCCCAAAACAGATAACACACCAAAAATATAATAACGGAACTTATCACTTATGATTCTCATAATATCACTCTTTCAAAAAAATATGTATGATAATTCTAAGAAAAAACCGTGCCCGAATTAGAGGGCATGTAATTCATCATCAGGTTAGAGAAATGATTGGATTAGTTAAACAAATAAAAGAAAACCGAATTTTATTATTCGCGGGTGGAACAATCTGAATTTAAAGAATGGTAACCCGATCCAAATTATCCAAAAGAACTATTTTTTATTTAATATTAGTGCCGCTGCCAAAAATATTCAATGCTAATAATTAAGGACTAATGATTAATTTTCTACTTCCTCAAGTTCCGGGACATCCACTTGAATCACTTCTGCAGGCTTCCCTTTTGTTTTGCCGTTCGATTTCCTGGATACTTTAGATTTCCCTTCGGGATTATTGCGGTCTTTATAGTTTTTATAAGAATAAATTTTCTTCTTATAATTTCTTAAAATTATTTTATCTTCATCCTGATGAAGTACATAATTAGGAAGCAACGGAATTTTTCCGCCTCCGCCGGGTGCATCAATAACAAAATGAGGAACCGCCAGACCGCTTGTATGGCCGCGCAGGTTCTCGATTATTTCTATTCCTGTTTCTATCGAAGTCCGGAAATGATTGGCGCCTTTTGTCTCATCTGCCATGTACATATAATACGGACGCACTCTCATTTTCAAACATTTCAGCATTAATTCTTTCACCGTATCCGGATCATCGTTCACACCCTTCATCAATACCATCTGATTTCCCACAGGGCATCCGGCATTTGCTAGCATTTCACATGCTTTCATACTCTCCTGTGTAATTTCCCACGGATGATTAAAATGAGTATTTACGTAAATCGGGTGATATTTTTTCAATATGTTGCAGAGATTATCTGTTATTCTATGGGGAAGTACACATGGCATTTTTGAGCCGATCCTGATTATTTCCAGGTGCGGTATTTGTCTCAGTCTCTGCAATATTTTTTCCAGCATTGTATCCGTCAGCATTAACGGATCTCCTCCGGACATAATTACATCTCTTATTTCGGTATGCTCTTCCAAATACTTGAAAGCGCTTTCCAGACCTTTCATCGATATTTTTTCATAATCGCCGACTTTTCTTTTCCTAGTGCAGAAGCGGCAGTATAATCCGCATTGGCTTGTAACAAGAAACAGTGCCCTGTCGGGGTAACGGTGAGTGATATTGGGAACAGGACTCATTGCGTCTTCCATCAAAGGATCTTCTTCAGCGTCAAAATCTTCAAGTTCAGCTTTGTCGGGTACACATTGAAGCCAGATTGGATCACCCGGGTAACGAATTAAGCTTAGGTAATAGGGGTTGATTCTTGCCTGGAAGAATTCATCAAGATCTTCGGCGACTCTCCGGTCCAACCCGAATTTTTCTACAAGCTGATCGACAGTGTGGACGCTGTCTCTTACCATTTGCTGCCACAGTTCCATGAGCTAACCTTTTATTTATTTTTAGTTGCTAAAATATTTTCCAAACACTATTAGATTGTCGCCAGGCGAATAAAAGTCGTTTATCTGCGCTACAATCGAATAGTGGTTTCTCAGGTAAAAATTTCTAGCATCTGTATAATTTTCCTTAGAAGAAGTTTCTGCAATAATCCATCTACCTTTTCTTTCTCGCACAAACTTCTCGGCATGCTCTAATAAACTTTTTCCAATGCCGGTTCCTTTTGAATTTGGATCGGCAGCAATCCAGTAAAGATCGTAAACGGCATCCGTCAACGGTCTTTTCCCCGTACAATGATAACCTAAAACTTTCCCTTCATCTTCATAAACAAAAACATTATAATCGTTTTGATCGATGTTAGAGGCTGCTATATTAACCAGCTCCATCGCAACGTTAACTTCATTTTCAGAAAAGGAATTAATTCTTTTTAAAATATTTTCGATCATCGGAACATCAGCTTGCTTTAATTTGCGAATCATATTTTTTCCTTGCTATTGCAAAATCGGCAATTGCCGTCAGAAGCTGAGCATATGATAATCCTGCTGCGGCGGCGGCTCGTGCAAAACCGGAGTCCATTGAAATGTCGGGGTTAGGATTCACTTCAATTACATAAGGTATTTCTTCACGGTTAAGGCGTATATCGACCCGTGCATAATCCCTGCAGCCCATTGCATTAAAAGCGGCTAACGCAGTCTCTTCCGTTGCTTTTTTTGTTGCTTTATCCAGATCAGCAGGGCAGCTGGGCTTTGTATTTTCGTAATAAATACTTTCAGACATCCATTTCCCGTCATATGTAACAATTTTAGGCAGATTATCGGGCAATCCATCAAACAGAATTTCCGATATAGGTAAAATTTTACCGCCGAGAATTGCTGCATTCAATTCCCTTCCGTCAATATATTCCTCTATTATCACATCCCTGTGGTAGTTTGAAAAAAGGAAATCAATCTGAGTTTTCAGCTCTTTAAAATTATTTACAACTGAAAATTCGGATATCCCGATGCTCGCATCTTCGGTTAGTAATTTCAGAATAACAGGGAACTTGAGAGTAAAATTTTTTATTGAAAATTTCCGAACGCATGGAGCAACAAAATAAGCGGGGGTGTTAACATTGTTGGACTGAAGAATTTTTTTTGTTCTTCCTTTATCAAGGCAGTTCCCCAGGCATGTAGGAAGGTTCCCTGTAAACTGGTATCCAAGAAGCTCAAACAATGCGGCCATGCAGTATTCGTAATTTGAAATACCTTCAACAGATTCAACAAAATTGAAAATAATATCGGGCGAATAATTATTTATTTTATTGATAATCTGCTCTACATTGGAGTTTACGGTATAGGTTTTTACGTCTAAGAAATAACTGCTCAATAATTTTTTTATAGTCCCGATCTCTTTGGAAAAACCGCTCTCGGAAAGATCATTGCCGTAGGAAGAATTGTTATCGGAAGGCACGTCCGTGATTTTACCGTTGTAGTACGGGAAAATACTCAGCGGAGCATTATAGCAGATAAGAACTTTTGAATCTGACTTCATATTATGTTATGTCTTTTAGCTGCGACATACAACACTTTATTTATCATCTCATTGTACCCAAGTCCAGCCGTCCTGGCTGCTTTAGGGAAACATGAATTCTCTTTGACGTCAGGAAGTATGCCAGGCAAAGGGTTTACCTCGATAATATTCGGTTCTTTGCTTCCATCTAATCTTATATCTATTCTGCTCCAGTCTCTGCACCGGAGCACATGATAAGCATTCAAAGCCGCAGTCTTAATTTTCTCTTCGAGCGCGCTGCTTATTTTTGCAGGACAAGTAAAGACCTCAAGAGGATTTTCTTTTGTATCGAGGATCCATTTAGCTTCATAAGAATAGATCGGTGTAAAACCATTAGGGAACTCTTCAAAATTAATTTCTACTATAGGCAGCACCTCAGCTTCATTCCCGTTTCCGATTATAGCTACGGTAAACTCTCTTCCCGGCAAAAACTCTTCAATGAGCGCCGGCTGCCCGTACTCAGTGAGAATTCTTTTCACCTCATTCTTAAGCTCTTTATCATTCTTAACGAATGACGATGAAAAAATCCCTTTGCTCGAACCTTCTGATACAGGCTTAACCATTAAAGGATAGTTCAAGCTATGCTGTAAACTTTGTACCGATCCATTAGCTACAAAAAATTTTGAGTTTAGAATTTTATGATATGATAAAATTTCTTTCGTACGCGCTTTATCGAGGCAGATGCTCAGCGTTAAGGGATCTGAACCGGTATAAGGAATCTGAAGCATATCAAGAATAGCTGGTATCTGCGCCTCACGGCTCACGCCATTAAATCCTTCTGCAATATTAAAGACTACATCAGGACGTTTCTCTTTCAACTTTTCTAGTGCAGAAAGATCTGCTTCAATTAATGTTACATCGTGATAACATTCCAGCGCATCCTTTACAGCATTGATTGTATCCCAGGTATCCCACTCGGCGTACGTATCAATAGCCGGCTGTAATCTTTCTTCCGGCAAGCTGTCTTTGGATTTTTTTTCAACAGGGGATAACGCTTCAGGGAAAGTTTCACTTTCAGGTTTGACATTAAATGTTAACGCCACATTCAATCGCAAGTTAAATCCCGATTTGATCGGGACAGGAAGAGAAGATAAAATTTTTTCTCCGAGTTGTTCAAAATATTTTTTGCAAATATAAACAATAAAAAATCTAAGTCAACAGTTTTGGATGCTGATGAAAAAAATATTTTTTAATTTTTTATAAAAAATATTTTCCGGGAGCTCATTAATTCTTCCTTCATCATCATCATTCAAAGAACAAAAATATTTTCACAAGTAATTTGATTTAAAAAAAATTATTAATCAAATTTTTTTTTGAGATGAATAACACAATTCTTTTTTAGAGAGAGGAGCTGAAAAATTTTTGGGGAAGCGTCAGCCTGATTTTTCTCTGACAAGAAAAATATTCTATGCGATCTTTGTGTACTTAAAACTCTCGGAATAATTTTCCGTCAGCTTTGTTCTTACAGGACGGCTGTCTTCAAATTCGAGTTCGGGATCGGCTTCAATTAATTTAAATGCCGCATCCTTTGCTTTAGAAATTATTTCTGTATCTGTTACTAAATCCGCATATTTTAATTCGGGAAAACCGCTTTGCTCAACACCGAAAATATTTCCGGGACCCCGGAGTTTTAAATCGATCTCGGAAATTTTAAACCCGTCATTATGTTTTATCATAGCTTGAAGTCTAATTGAAGCTTTATAACTTTCAAGCTGAGCAGGAGAATAGAATTCAATCTCATTCTCATGCTGTTCACTTAAAGATATATATTTGTCCTTCGTCACTAGAATGCAGTATGCCTGCTTAGTCCCACGTCCTATTCTTCCTCTCAGCTGATGCAGCTGCGATAATCCGAACCGGTGAGCATCATTTATAACCATAATATTTGCATCGGGAATATCGATTCCCACTTCAATAACCGTTGTGGAAATCAGAATGTCGTACTTCTTATTAAGAAATAAAAACATTTTTTCCTCTTTTTCATCCCACGGCATTCTTCCATGTATAAGCCCGACTTTTATATTTTTCAAAAATGAATTCGTTAATTCGGTGAAATAACTTTCCGCTGCCTTAAGCTCAAGCTTTTCAGACTCCTCTACCAGCGGGTAAACTATGAATGATTGATATCCGGATTGAATTTTATCGATAATGAATTTATATATCTCAGGAAGCTTGCTTTCTCCACGTAAAACTGTTTTTACAGGTTTTCTGGATTTAGGCATCTCATCAATAACCGACGAATCAAGATCGCCATAAACCGTCATGGATAAGGTTCTTGGTATAGGAGTAGCGCTCATAACTATGACATCCGGAGCTTTAGGCGTTTCATTTCTATTCAGCTTACCTGCAAGCTCCGTTCCTTTACTTATAAGTCTCGCCCTTTGTGCAACCCCAAACCTATGCTGTTCATCAACAATTATAAGTCCCAGGTTTTTGAATTTCACCTTCTCTTCAAACAAAGCGTGGGTTCCGATTATGATATCAGCTTCCTGCAATTCGATCTGCTCAAGATTCTTTTCCTTCAGTGATTTCTTTTGTCCGCCCAATAGGAGACCGACTTTTATTTTTTTCTCTTTATGAATTTCAAAAAGTTTGTTCATCATTTTAGAAATATTTTTGGCATGCTGATCCGCAAGTATTTCGGTGGGAGCCATTAAGACCGCCTGGTACCCGTTATCTACCGCTATAAGCATGGCAATCAAGGCAACAATTGTTTTTCCGCTTCCTACATCCCCCTGGAGCAGCCGGTTCATCGGGACCGGAGATTCCATATCCTTTCTTATTTCGGAGAGAACTCTAAGCTGAGCTTTGGTCAAATCAAAAGGGAGGATTTTTAAAAAATCAGAAATTAGATTTGTTCTAACTTTAAGTGAATTTCCCGGCAGCACATTCTGGTAATTCTTCTTCCTTAGGGCTATGAGAATTTCAAGAAAAAATAATTCTTCAAATTTAAACCGGTACTTTGCCGATTCAAGACTTTCCTTACTAAGCGGAAAGTGAATATTTTTTACAGCCTCTTTCAGCGGGGGCAAAGAATTTTCCTGTATAACAATTTCATTTAAAGTTTCTTCGATCTGATCTGCAAAATTTTCTACGGCCGAGTTGATGATTCTTCTCAGGCTGAAATCACCGATATTAGTTGCTTTCAATTCCTTCGGCAGCCTGTAGAACGGAATAATTTTCCCGGTATTTAAAAAACTGCGGGATTCATCATCGCTTATACGGTCAAAATCGGGATGAACAAATTGGAGACTGCCGTATTTCGAAAGGGAAGGTTTGCCTGAAACTGCGAATGTGTCCTCTTCATGGAAGAAATCATAAAAATATTTTATCCCTTGAAACCAGACGCATTCAAAAAATCCGGTTGAATCGCGGAACTGCACCTTCATAAATTCTTTTCTGCCGAATCTTTTCCTTTCTTTATCATCTACCCGTGCAATTATTGTAAGTTCGCCCTCATATCCGTTCATTAAATAACCATAAGCCTTGGCGGATGTAAGCGTTGTAGTTCTATCCAGATGTCTCGCTGGAAAATAGAACAGCAGATCTTTTATGCTTCTTATGCCGATTTTTCTAAAAGATTCAGCACGTTTAGGGCCTACAGATTTAATATACTGAACCGGAGTGTTAAGAATTTGTTCTTCTTTTGAACTCAAGATTTCTTTCCTGGATAAAAAATTTTTAAAGCAGATACAAACTTAAAATAAATATGATTATCCTTAATTTCACTTTAGTTTGATAATAAAATGAGAAGTCCCTAAATCAGGAGAGTCATCCTTTATTTATAAAAATTATTTATATTCAATTTAGATCTTATTTTTTACAGCATGTATAATAATTTGAAGCGGAGGTTTATATGCCATTACCAGACGAGACCGGAACCCCAAAAAAATCTATTTCCTCCATCGACATTCTTAAAATACTCGGGTCGTTAGGAATTTTTATTCCGCTAATATTGGGATATATTCAATATAGGCAGTCTGTCCAGCAAGATTATGCAAAAAATTTCCGAGAAGTAGTAGGCAAGCTTTCATCCGAGAAAACGGAAGAACGGATCGCAAGTGCTACAAATCTGGGAACATTCATTGAAAAAGGGGAAAGCTACTACCGCGAAGCTATCGATATTCTTGTAAATGCAGTTTCAAATGAACTTAATTTCAATGTGCTCAATGCAATTAGAGGAAGCCTGGAGAAAACGGATCCTGAAGATTACAAAATAGTAATACAAAAACTGCTGAACCTTGAACGGAATTTTTTCTATTACGACTCTGAAGCCAATAGGAACGAAATTGCCAGTCACCAGGACATAGCAAACCGTTTCATTTCATTGTTTTTAGGAATCACCAGAACAAACAGGATCGAAGATTTGAGATTCAATCAAAATTCGTTGAGATATACGGCCCTTTCCGAAGTTTTATTAAGCAAGACTCTTTTTAAAAACTCGGCTTTCGAAGGAAGCAATATATCCGAGACAGAGTTTGTCGACTCAAAAATAATCAACACCGTATTTTCTTACTCGGAATTAAGCGAATGTAATTTTAAAAATTCGGAAATTATCTCCTCCCTCTTTTTCGATGATACCTTCTTAGGGGTGAAGTTCGATGGCACCAAATTTAATGATGTATTCTTTACAAATTCCGATTTAAGCGGAGCAGATTTTACAAAAGCTGAGGGATTAAAACCAATATACTTTTACAGATGCAAAAATTTAGATAAAGCTAAATTTGATAACAATTTTAAAAAGGAATTGGGAAAAGTGCCTGCGGATGATACGGAATTTTTGGTATATGTTAATCAATCCTCATTAACACCGCAAAGAATAAATGAGCTTATGAAAATGGGAGGATTTACAGTAACAGCAGAAAATGTTAACGGTATTGTTTTAAATAAATAGGCTCAAACATTCAAGGTTAGAATTGTGCAGACACTGCAAAACCCTTGAAGGTTCCGCAATTAAAGAGTTTTAAGTTTTATTTCATTTCCATCTTTAGATCCCTGGTCATCAGGTCGGTCGTTGCCTTTACAGGATCTTTATCTTCGAACAGAATCTTGCACACTTCTTCAGTGATGGGTGTTTCTACATTAAGGTTTCTTGCCAAGTTTAATACCGACCGGCTGGTTTCCACGCCTTCGGCAATCATATCCATTTTTTTAAGGACTTCTTTTAATTTTTTTCCGGTGCCGATCTGTTCTCCCACATAACGGTTGCGGCTGTGCCTGCTCATGCATGTAACAATCAAATCTCCCATCCCTGAAAGCCCCGCAAAAGTTTCAGGCAACGCGCCCATGGTTAATCCAAGACGTGATATTTCAGCAATACCTCTAGTCATTATTGCGGCTTTTGTATTATCGCCGAATTTCGCGCCGTCAACAATTCCTGCTCCGATGGCTATTACATTCTTAAATGAACCACCAAGCTCTACTCCCAAGATATCATTGGAACCATAGACTCTGAAGTATGATGTAATGAAAGCAGCCTGAATTGATTTTGTGGTTTCATAACTTCTGGAAGCTGCCACTACTGCAGTTGGAATTCTGCGGCTTACTTCCTCTGCATGACTTGGCCCGGATAAAACTCCAATCTGGCTTTCATCCAAATCAGGGAATTCATCCTTAATCATTTGCGACATGGTCATTAAAGAATTCTTTTCTATTCCTTTGGCAACGCTGACAAGAATTGAATCCTTAATATCCCTGTATTCTGCTTTTTTTATTACACTGCGGAGATATTGGGAGGGAACTGCTAGAACAATCAGGTTTTTGCCTGAAGTGGAATCAACAAGATCATTTGTAATAATAATTTCTTTCGGAATTGAAATCCCCGGAAGATAAAGCGGGTTCTTCCTCTGCTTCTCAAGTACCTTTACATAATTTCTTTTAAATTCCCAAAGAGTAACATTATGGCCGTTGTAATGAAGCAGAACAGCCAGGGTAGTGCCCCAGCCTCCTGCGCCGATAACAGAAATTTTCATTAAACAGAATTTAGGCGTTTCTTTTTAGAAAAACTTAATTTGTTTTCTTTTCCGCTTAAAATGCGGATAAGATTTTTACGATGTGTATAGATTACAAGCAATGAAAGAAAAATGACGAACGGCAGAAGTATATTATAGCTTTGGATGTGACTATTAAAAACATTTTCTCTTATGACTAAAACCAGGGGAACTGTGATTGCTCCGATTATGGAACCTAAAGAAACGTACCTGGAGATCACGACAACTACTACAAATACTCCCATGGCAACTAAGATATCGATTGTTGCTACCATAATTAACATTCCCACAGCCGTAGCAATTCCTTTACCGCCTTTAAAGCCTGCAAAGACCGTCCAGATATGACCGACTACGGCAAAAATGCCCGCAATGATCTGAACAAAAGTAAAATCATCAAACGGAGTTGCATTTTTGAAAGGCATTTCACCGTAATAAAAAAGTCTTGCCACGAATACTACAACGATAACTCCTTTTAAGGCATCTAAGAGAATAACCAGCAGACCTTCCTTCCAGCCCAGTACGCGCATAACGTTTGTGCCACCGGCATTTCCGCTGCCATGATCGCGTATATCAATCCCTTTTAAAGCCTTGCTGATAATAATGCTGTTGGGAATTGAGCCTATCAGATAGGAAAGTATTATGATTAGACCAAATAATAACATTAGTATATTAAATTTTGTTGATCAAGCTAATTAAATTTTCAATGAAAAGAAATTCAATAACATTGAGAATTTCTACTATTTACCAATTATCATGCTAAATAAACGCAAATCAGATTTCGTAGTAATTTTAAAATTGAGCGGAGAACCTTCAACAATATAAATTTTCTTCCCAATCTTTTTTACCAGCATAGATTCATCGGTACCGTAAAAATTACGAACAAATGCTTGTTCCATTGCCTTCGATAGGTCGGTATATTTAAATATTTGCGGTGTTTGAACATAATATACTTCTTTTCTATCAATATATTTTTTTATTGTATCATTACCTTGGATTAATGTGTCCCCGGCCTTAATGCATACTACGGCATTGCCTTTCCTTTTTGCAATGTCTATTGCATCATTAAGAACTTCTTGCGGAAGCAAAGGGCGTGCTGCATCGTGAACTAGTACTAAATCATCTTTCTCAGCCTTGATCTGCCTTAAAGCATTATATACCGAATCTTGTCTCTCATTTCCGCCCCTCAGGATTTTCCGTACTTTAGAAAGATTATATTTTTTTTTGATTTTGTTCAGAAGATCAAAATAATCGAGATCTGCAGGAATTATTATCTCATCTATATTTTTATTTTTCTGGAAAAGCTCTAGAGTATAAGCAATCAGCTCCTTTCCTTTAAACTTAATATACTGCTTAGGGATGGAATTGCCGCTTCTGCTTCCTTTTCCGGCTGCCGGAATTATCGCAAAGACTTTCATAAAATAAGCATTGCGTCGCCATAGCTCAGGAACCGGTAATTCTCCTTAAGAGCTTTTTTGTAAGCCTTCATGGCGAAATCCGTTCCGGCAAATGCACAAAGGAGCATCAGCAATGTTGATTCGGGCATATGAAAATTAGTTATCAACTTATCTACCACTTTAAATTCATAGGGAGGATAAATAAACTTGTCGGTCCATCCGCGGCTGGGTTTTATAAACGCATCGGCTGTAACGGAAGTTTCCAATGCACGGGCCGAACTTGTACCAACGGCAATAACATTATGCTTGTCTCTAATCGCTTTGTTGATTATTTCCGAAGACTGATGGGTAATCTCATAATATTCAGAATCCATTTTATGCTTTGTCAAATCTTCGACCTCAACCGGCCTGAATGTTCCGAGTCCAATATGCAGTACAACCGGTACAATGTGCACACCTTTCTTTTCAATTTTAGCTAAAAGCTTTTGAGTGAAATGAAGGCCGGCGGTAGGTGCTGCAACGGCACCGTCCACCCGGGCATAAACTGTTTGATAATTTTCTTTATCCTCAGGCTCAGGCTCTCTTTTAATGTACGGCGGAAGGGGAGTGAGTCCGATCTTTTCCACGGATTTATAAACATTTCCCGGCTGATTAAAGCGGACTGTTCTTCCCCTGGAAGTAGTGTTATCAATAACTTCGCACCATAATTTATCATTAAAATAAATTTTATTGCCTATCCTTACTTTACGTGCAGGATCAACTATTACATCCCAGATGCATTCTACCGCATTCAGCTCTCGGAGAAGAAAAACTTCAATCTTAGCATTTGTTTTCTCTTTTTTTCCAAACAGCCTGGCCTGAAACACTCGTGTTTCATTAACAACAAGCACGTCCCCCTTTTCCATATAATCGTCAACATCAGAGAAAGTCTTATTTTCAATTTCTTGCTTCTCGCGGTTCAAAACCATCAATTTGGCTTTATCACGGGGATTGACAGGATACTTAGCAATTACATTTTTGGGCAAGTTAAATTTGAAGTCCGATAATTTCATTCTTCATCTACCTCAATATTATAATTAATAATTATGGAGGGATTTCTCCCTCCAATATAATTTAGGTGAAACGGCAGCTTAAACTATCTTCTTTTTTTCTTCACCACAGCTTTTTTCTTTGGTGACTTCTTAGCTGAAGATTTTGATTTTGAAGAAGATTCTTTAAGTACTGCCCTTGCTGCAGCGAGCTTTGCAATCGGAACACGGAAAGGTGAACAGCTGACATAATCCATTCCTACCCTATGGCAGAATTCAACAGAGCTGGGCTCTCCTCCATGTTCACCGCAAATACCTACTTTAAGATCAGGTCTTGTTGAACGTCCTTTTTCAGTTCCGATCCTGATTAGATCACCTACGCCGGTCTGATCAAGAACTTCAAACGGATCTTCACGCAGGATTTCTTCCTGTACATACAGAGGCAGGAATTTACCTGCATCATCCCTTGACAGACCGAATGTAGTTTGAGTCAGGTCGTTAGTGCCGAAGCTGAAGAATTCGGCCTGCGTAGCAATTTTATCTGCAGTTACGCATGCTCTCGGAAGCTCTATCATTGTTCCCACAAGATAATTCAGCTTTTTACCTCTTTCCGCGGCTACTTCGTCAGCAACTTCTCTAACAATCTTTTCTTGTAATTTGAATTCATTAAGTTCGCCTACCAGCGGAATCATTATTTCCGGTTTTACCTTAATCCCTTTAGCAGCAACATCATAGGCAGCTTCAAAAATTGCTCGTGCCTGCATTTCTGTAATTTCAGGATAAAGAATTCCAAGCCGGCAGCCTCTGAATCCGAGCATCGGATTAAATTCATGCAGACTATTGATCTTTTCTACTATTTTTTCCACAGGCAGAGATAATGCGGAAGCCAGCTCATTAATTTCTTTTTCCGAATGAGGCAGGAACTCATGGAGCGGCGGATCTAATGTCCTTATTGTGACAGGATTTCCTTTCATGGCCTCAAAGATTCCGGCAAAGTCGTCTCTTTGCAGAGGGAGTAATTCGTTCAGAGCTTTTTTTCTGTCGTCTACAGTATCTGCTAAAATCATTTTTCTGACGGAGAGAATCCTATCTCCACCAAAAAACATATGTTCGGTTCTGCAAAGGCCGATTCCTTCAGCACCGAAAGCCATTGCGTTTACTGCCTGATCAGGCTGATCCGCATTGGTTCTCAGCTTTAGTCTCCTATAGCTGTCTGCCCATTTCATTAAACTGTCATATGTTCCGAATATAGGAGAATTTTTTGGGTCGAGAGTTTTTGTAATCAGCACCTGAATGACTTCGGAAGGATAAGTTTCCAGTTTCCCGACGATTACTTCTCCGGTTGTACCGTCGATTGAAATGTAATCTCCCTGTTTAACGACAATGTCTTTGCCGTCAACAGAAATTTTTCCTTCCCTGTAATTTATTTTTAATGCACCGCATCCGGCAACGCATACTTTGCCCATTTGTCTTGCTACTAGGGCAGCATGCGATGTCATCCCGCCGCGTGCAGTTAAAATACCTTCGGAAGCGTGCATTCCTTTAATATCTTCAGGTGACGTTTCGATTCGTACAAGAATTACGGGATCACCCTTTGCCGCCATTTCCTCGGCATCCTGAGCGCTTAATGCAACTTTTCCTGAAGCAGCTCCCGGTCCGGCATTTAAACCTTTTGCCAAAAGCTTCCCGCTTTCAACTGCTTTTCTTTTCTCTTCGATATTAAATATCGGACGAAGAAGCTGATTCAACTGATTGGGTTCAATTCTAAGGAGAGCTTCTTCTTTTGAAATAAGTTTTTCTTTAACCATATCGACAGCCATCTTTACTGCTGCAAATCCGGTTCTTTTACCTACACGGCATTGAAGCATCCACAATATACCCTGCTGTATGGTGAACTCAATGTCCATCATTTCTTTATAGTGTTTATCCAGAATATTTCTATAGCCGTTTAGCTGCTTATAAATCTGCGGTCTCTGTCTTTCAAGTTCTGCAATCGGAAGAGGAGTGCGTATACCCGCAACAACATCTTCTCCCTGAGCATTGAACAAAAATTCTCCGTAGAAAACATTTTCTCCTGTAGCAGGATCTCTTGTAAATGCAACTCCGGTTCCCGAATCTTCACCCATATTTCCGAAAACCATCGACTGAACATTAACAGCAGTACCCCATTCCGCAGGAATATTATTAAGTTTCCTGTATACGATTGCTCTTTCATTCATCCATGATCCGAATACGGCACCGATCGCGCCCCAAAGCTGTTCCATCGGATCATCAGGAAAATCATGGCCGGTTCTTTCTTTTATTGCACCTTTGAATTCTCCGACGAGCTCCTTAAGCTGTCCGGCCGAAAGCTCGGTATCAAGCTTTAGTCCGTTGTTATGTTTCTTTCTTTCCAGAATAATTTCAAACGGATCTTCTTCATGTTTATCTTTTGGTTTCAATCCAAGGACGACATCGCCGTACATCTGAACAAACCTTCTGTATGAATCATATGCAAAACGGGGATTATTTGTTTTTTCGATCAAACCATTAATCGTCGTATCATTCAATCCGAGGTTTAGAACAGTATCCATCATTCCGGGCATAGAAGCTCTTGCGCCGCTTCGTACCGATACAAGCAACGGATTTACTGCATCTCCAAACTTAGCGCTCATTATCTGCTCGACTTTTTTCAGCGACGCCAGTACTTGAGCTTTTAGCTCGGAAGGATATTTATTACTGTGTGCGTAGTAGTAGGTACAAACTTCAGTGGTAATTGTAAAACCCGCAGGCACCGGCAGGCCTATATTAACCATCTCAGCCAAATTTGCTCCCTTACCGCCAAGCAGCGCTTTCATATCTGCTTTCCCTTCGGCTCTTTTACCTCCGAAAAAATAAACATACTTATTTTGCTTAGGCATTTTGTAGATTCCTCCAATAATTATTTATTATAAATTTTTATTTACCGGTCTCTTTAAATTTTAGAGACTCCATGAATTTTAACTATGCAGCTAATGAAATACATTCACAGCAGTGCATGATTATAGCTTCCAACCTTTTCTCTTTTGAGTATGTCCCCCTTTCTCGTAAGTTAAACCGTCAATAATAAAATTTTTAAAACCTTCAGCATCGTCCATTGCGAGTTCAATGTTCAAATAAAAAATATCTATATCATCCAGTTCTGTAGAGAATTTAGTAAGCTTCACGGCATCCTTCTGAGTAGTTACAACAGAATGAGAATTTGTTGCATAGAATTCTTTCCTAATCCTTTGAATATCTTTAAAGCTGTAATCTTTATGATCTCTGAATATCAATTGATTTTCAGTATCCACATTTGTCTGCTTTAAAATATTTATGAATGAATAGGGATTCGCAATGCCGGAAACAACAAGGCTTTTTTGTCCTTCGAATTCTCCCAGGTTATAGGCGGTCTTTCTCATAATATCCACGAATCCTGTAGCTTTGTAATAAGCATAAAACAATTTTTTACCTTCGAAGTACTTTAAATATTTTTCTGGCATTTCTCTTTTTGCCGAGAATTTTCTATTAATTATCAAGGCACTAGCGCGTTTCAAAGATCCAAACGGCTCTCTCAGCATACCTACCGGGAGCAATGAGTGGTTCACGAATCCATGTTGATTGAGGAAGCGCTGTTCGCAGATTACAAGATCAATGTCTCTGGCTATCCATCTATGCTGGAATGCATCATCCAGTACGATTACATCAACTTCCGCATCAGCGATTAATTTTTTTGCACCCTTAACCCTGTTTTCCGAAACGGCACCGGGTACTTTGCATTCCGACACGGTATGATAGATTTCGTCTCCGCTCATGTTAACATTTGCCAGAAACTTTTTACCGTCGGAAACAAGCAGGTATCCTTTGGAACGCCTTCCGTAGCCGCGGCTTAATACGGCCGGATTTTTCTTTTCGTTTTGCAGAAGATTCAGCAGATAAATTACAAGCGGTGTTTTTCCCGATCCGCCGACTGTTATGTTGCCAACAGAAATAACTTTGACAGGAATCTTCTCCGCTCTAAAAAATTTTTTATCAAAGAACCAGTTGCGAATTAAAATTATTGCTGAATAAATCGGCAAAACCGGCAGCAATAACAATCTGACAGTTTTCATCTATTTAAAGAACCTTCAGGAAAAGAAATTTGACACTTCGGGAACCATATGATATTTTTAAAATTCTGCCGCATTATTCTGCAATTCATTTAATTTCATTTCACAATAAGAGATCATCTTTGACGTCTCTTCATAACTAATTTCAGTTCCGATAAAGATCGGTTCCGAATAAACAGCATGCACATGAGAAAACATCATTGGTATTTCAAACATATCCCAGCTTTTCAGAACTTTCTTTTTTCCAAAGCCTATTCCAAGAAGTATAAGCGGAACTCCGCTTTTTTTTGCGGTAACAACAGCACCTGCTTTCAGTTTGTGCGGGGGTCCCTTGGGACCATCGGGAGTGATTGCAATTGATCTGAAATTTTTCGCATAATCAATCATAATTCCCAATGCAACATCGCCGCCTTCGGAACTAGAACCCCTTACTACAGTATAATTCCAATTTCTTAACAACTTTGCCAGAAGATCTCCGTCTTTGCTTTTACTTATTAAAGCTACTGTATTCTGATCTTTGTGCAGATACCATGGAAGCAGCATTGTACCATGCCAGAAAGCCAGGATATAATTCTTATTCTGCTTTCTCAATTCATCCAAAACTTCTCTGTTTGAATAAATAATTTTCAAAGTTTTACAAAGAATATTCATTCCCCAAACTAAGCAAAAGTGGCCTATGAACCGTAAACTATCCTGCTTTATTTTCTTAGGATTCATTCATTAATGCGTAAATTGATCTTGCTGCTTTCTCCGAAGCACTTTCCTCAGAGGAAAGGAAAATGCGTTCTTTTATTACTCCGAGCTTTTCCTTGATTGAATCATATAAACTGCTGCTTGATAGAATATTTCTGCATTCATTGTATATGAAATCATCTTTCATTTTATTCTGAATCAACTCCGGGACAATTTTTTCGCCCGCAACAATATTTACTAGTCCGATATTTTTAACCTTAACAAGCTGCCTGCCGATAAAATATGTAAGGAAATTAGTCTTGTAAATTATAACCATCGGAAGTCCGAAAATACCTGCCTCCAGGGTTGAAGTGCCTGATTTAATTATTCCGAATTTTGCATGCTTCATAAAATCGTATGCGAAGCCTTTTATTAACTTGTAATTATGATTATCAGAAATCCTCATGAATATTTCCTCATCTATATTTTCCGAGCAGACAACTACAGTCTGCAGACCAAATTCTTCGGCAATTTTAACTGCAGCATTGATACTCTCCGGAAAAATCTGTTCAACTTCATGAGTTCTGCTGCCCGGCATTAGCAGCAGTATTTCTTTATAAGGATCTAAATTAAACTTCCCATTCAATGCATTCCTGTCTAAAAAATTATATTCCCATAATCTTTCCGCTAAAGGGTGACCGATATATTCAACATTTACTCCATGCTTTTTATACAGCTCTTCCTCAAAAGGAAAGACTACCAGCATTTTATCTATTAATCTTTTAATTTTTTTGATTCTTCCTGCACCCCATGCCCATATCTGCGGTGAAATGTAGTAAACTATTTTTGTTCCGTAAGTTTTAACTTTTTCGGCAAAATCAAGATTGAATCCGGGGTAATCAATTAATACTACTGTTTTAATTTTATTTTCCTTAACAACATCAAGAAGATCTCTTTGTACTCTTTTTATAAAAGGCAGATGTTTTACAATTTCGGCAAAGCCTAAGAAAGCCATTTTATTAATATGATAAATGACATCCATTCCTTCGGCTTTCATTTTATCGCCGCCGATCCCGCACACCTCCATCTCTTTATCGATATTTTTTAAAGCTCTTACAAGAAATCCGCCATGCAGATCACCGGAAACTTCGCCCGCAATTATCATAAGTTTATTCCGATTCACTTAATGACATCTTTCAATTAATTTTAGTCAAAAAGATAAAATACCGAAGGGACTTTATTAAAGTCTTCCTACAAACCACAATAAAAACAATGTTAGTGAAACAAAACTTAAAGCCTGCAGGCTTCTTTTTTCCGATCTCAATCCTGCTTTAATTTTAAAAACCGGCTGCTCAACGGATTTTGCCCTGTATGGAGTAATCCTGGGAATAAACCTCGGAACATTTTTCTTATAATCTTCAAAAGCTGCTCCGAATGTATTTTGAAGATATTTTTCCTCTTCTTTAATGATCATTCTATACTGAAAATAAAAAAAGAGAAGTCCGGCAATTTGTAAATAAGGGAAAAGTGCAAATGACATAACTCCTAGGCCTGTATAGATCAAAATATTTCCCAAATACAGGGGATTTCTAACATGAGCAAAAGGCCCGCTCACTATTAAAAAACTTCCTCCGACATCGCCGGTTGTCCGTGTTTCGCTTCCAGCCCAGCTTACTCCCCACAGCCTTATTAGCTCTCCGATTACAGCAATGCAGAATCCCAGGATCAAACTCCAAATGCTTGCGTTCTCATAAAAGATCATGATGAGCAAAAATGGGATCGGAGTATAGCTCCTGTATTTGAACAATGTCGAAGAGAGACTCATTTTTTCTACTCGGCCATGTAAGCTGTTTTTCGATTTAGAACTGCCCGGTGTCTTTTTTTCAGCCTTTTTTTTGCAGTTAGCTCCTTCATTCTCTCAGTTACTTCGAAAAAATTTTGAAAAGGGAAATAAGTTATCCTCTCCTTTTCACAAAATTTCAGCAGATCATTTTTTGCAAAAATAAAGTCGCAGTATTGAGCAGCATATTTGTCCGAGTTCCCGTCGCCTATATAAAAAGTAAAATCATCATCGCCGCTGTTACTTATAATATGATTTCTCTTACAGTTTGCAGAAGTTAGGAATTCAGAATCAAAATAAGGAAAAGAGGGGATTAGCTTATTTTCGCTGTTTATTGTCAGGCGATTTGAATAGACATTAATTCCTTCAATTCCTTCTTTAGTAAAAATTTTATCTATATAGTAATCGAATCCGTCACTTAAAACAAAAACGTCATGACTGCTTTCTTTGCAGAATTTTACAAATTCTTTAAATCCTTCATTAATTTGAAAGGTACTTATGTACTGATCCAGTTCTTCTTTGTTTATTGCATTTATTGAACCGCATAAAGCAATCCAGCTGTCTTTAGCGGGGAGCCGGTCGCTGAGAAGTGCTTCAATTATTTCATCAACTTTCGGTTTATCGCCAAATTTCCTGAATACAGCATCGCCGACATCTTCAATTGTAATGGTTCCATCAAAATCGACAAATATTTTAAAGCCTGTATGCATACTTTTTATCCGGCCGCTACATTCAAATCTTCGTTAAATCTTACGCTAACAAGCTTTGAAATCCCTTCTTCCTGCATTGTTACTCCGTACAAAGTATCTGCGGCTTCCATTGTTCTTTTGTTATGAGTAACAACAATAAACTGAGTATCGCTGCTGAAATCAGCTAATATTTTTGTAAAGCGGTCGATATTAGCATCATCCAGAGGCGCATCAATTTCATCAAGTATGCAGAAGGGGCTCGGTTTTACAAGATATATTGCAAAAAGGAGAGCAATTGCTGTTAAAGTCTTTTCACCTCCGGAAAGGAGTTCGATTGAAGTTGGCCGTTTGCCTTTCGGCTTTGCAACAATTTCAATCTTAGCTTCCAGCGGATCTAAAATTCCATCGGAAGATTCTTCAAGGCGAAGGTCAGCTTCATCGCCGGGATTAAATAGTCCTCTGAAAATCTTTACAAAGTTTTCCCTGATCTTCTCAAAAGTTTCCATAAACTGCCGCTGGGCAGTGGCATTAATTTCATCAATTGTCTTTACAATATCTTTTTCGGATTCAATAAGATCATTTCTTTGGCACGATAAAAATTCGAATCTCTCTTTTTCTTCCTCGAACTCGGAATAAGCAAGAAGATTAATTGGTCCGAGGTTTTTTATCTGCTGCTTTAATAATTGAACCTCTTCCTCCTTCTGTTTAAAATCGAATGAATCTAAATCATCAAAAGCTTTATTTGAAAGAGTTAAAGAATATGAATCCTTTATATGGTCGATAAGATTTGAAATTTTAATTTCATATTCACCGAGCTTCATTTCACACCGGTGAATTTCCTCAACAACCGTCTCCTTCTCATCCCTTAAATTTTCATGTTTATTCTCAATCCCGGTAATCTCAGATTTTATTGAATTATATTTCTCTTCTATTTTACTAAACTGTTTCAGCCTCGACTGCTTATCAGCCTCGAGATTATTTAACTCCTTGTTTTTTTCAGATAAAAGATGGTTTATATTATTTATTTCTTCAGTTGAAAATAAAATATCGTTTTCCCGCCTCGATATGGTTTTATTAATGTTCTCTATCGAATTCTCCGCATGCTTAACCGCGCTTTCCGTATTCCGCAGTTCACTGAATAGTCGTTCCTTTTCCAGCACAAGATTATTCTGCCCAGCGGTTTCGGAATTTAGTTTGTTTTCAAGTGCACTGAATTCAGCTTCAAGATCCTGAAGTTTTCTGTCTGCTTCAAGCTTTCCATTTTTCATTTTTTCAAGATCGACCTTATAATTATTTAGTCTATCATCGGTGCGGTTTGCCTCATTAGCCAGTTCCTGAATTTCCTGTCTGGCTTTTTCAATCTCATCTGCAGCTTTCTTTTTTTCATATTCGAAAAGGGCAATCTGCTTTTCGACATTTGCGATATCATTAACCAACAGCCTGGCTTCTTCGGAAATATTCTTTAAGTCGATCTTATTAATTTTTTCTTCAGTTTCTTCAACTACATCCTTAATCTTTTCAAGTTCATCTTTCCCCCGGATATATTCATACTTAAGTCCTTCCAGGAACTCTTTTCTGCCGAACAGAGAATCATCTGCTTTAGGAGCAGACCCTGCTTCAATTACTCCTAAAGAATCGATATAGTCGCCATTTAAAGAAGTAAAATTAAACCCGGAATAACGTTCAGATAATCTCAGTGCGGTTTCAAATGAGTCAACGATTGCGGTTTTTCTTAATCTCCAGTCGAAAAAAGATTTCCACTTATTATCACAAGTAATAAGATCTTTAGCCCATCCGATAAATCCTTCTTCATTACCTAGTCTTTTAATTTTTCTTTTTTCACCGAATTCACGGAGTTTATTGATGAATCCTTTCCCGCCATAACCGGGTTCCTGCATTAAATAAAATGATGCTTTTCCGGCTTCATTGTTTTTCAGGAATTGTATTCCATTTTTCAAATCTTCAAGAGATTCAACGAGAATGCTGTTCAGATTATTTTTAATTGATGCTTCCACGGCAAAACGGTATTCGTCCGCCGTGCTGCCGGCATGAGCAAGTAAAATACGTCTGCCGTGCAGATTCGCAGAAACGCCGGAATTTTGAAGCCATTCATCGTTCTCAAGCAGAGTCTTGGCGCCTTTTGATACTCCTTCAAGATTTTCAATTAATCCCTGCACAAAATTAATTTTATCTTTGAGAGCATTGGCAATTCCTTTTTCTTCCAGCTCCTTTTCCCTGAGACGATTCAGCTCATTTTCAAGATCATCTTTTTCTTTTTGTTTCTTTACAAAGAAAGACTCCGATTCTTCAAGCTTCTTTGCGGTTTCATTCTTTTCCCTATTAAGCTCTTCGATAAAACCGACGGTCTTTGCAATATTATTTGTGAACAAAAGAATTTTTTCATTAAGCCGGGCGATGCTTCTGTTTTTTTCATCCAGAGAATTCTGAACGCCTGAAACATTATTTTCAAAATTTGCTATTTCCTTAAACTTTATTAGAATAAAATCGGAAAGGAGTTTCAGGCTGCTTCTTCTTTCTTCATGCTGGTTCTTAAGCTCCTTGACTTCTTGCATTTTCAAGTTTAATACAGCTTCTTTGGATAATATATCGTTTTCAAGGCTCTTAACTGATGCAGCTCCTTCTTCAATTAATCTTTGAGAATCATGCAGATGCTGTTTAAGCTCATCGAGCTCGAGCTGGTAGCGGTCAATGTTCTCCGAAAGAAATTTCTTTCTTTCTTCCTCAAGTGAAATACTCTGCTGAATGCCGTAAATTTTTTCCGTAAGAAGGTTCAGCTCATTACGCTGTTCTTCAAGCTGCTTTTCTATTACAAATAAATTCTGCTTGATTCCCTGAGCTTCATCCTCAAGCTTACTTAACTGCGATTCGGTATCTATTTTCTTTGTGAAGTATTCTTCCTTCCTCAGCCTCGCTTCTTCCTTTTTTACATTTAATAATGCCATCTCCCTTTCCGCAAAATCAATCTCAAGCTCACGCAGAGAAGCTGAAATTTTATTATACCTGTTGGCTTTTTTTGCCTGTCTTTCAAGTGAATTAACTTTCTTTTCAACTTCCGTTACGATATCATTTACTCTGACCAAATCTGCTTTAACTTCATCCAATTTTCTTAATGCCAGGCGTCTGCGCAGCTTGTACTTATTTACTCCGGCCGCTTCCTCAAACATCGTTCTTCTCTCTTCGGCTTTACTGCTTAAGATAGTTTCAACCATTTTTAATTCTATTACGGAATATGCATTTGCGCCTATTCCGGTATCCATAAAAAGGTTGGTAATATCTTTAAGACGGCAGATATTTTTATTCAGCAGGTATTCGCTTTCACCTGAGCGGAAAATCCTTCTTGTAATTGTAACATCGGTATACTCGGTAGGAAGAATCCCTTTAGTATTTTTAATTGATAAAGAGACTTCTGCCATTCCCATCGGCTTTTTTGTGGAGGTACCGTTGAAAATTACATTTTCCATTTTATCGCTTCTGAGCGCAGTACTTTTCTGCTCGCCGAGACACCACCTTATGGCATCTACAATATTGGTTTTACCGCAGCCGTTCGGGCCCACAATGGAAGTAACACCTTCATTAAAAACAATAACCGTTTTTTGTGAGAATGATTTAAAACCTAATATTTCTAACTTTGATAAATACAAATAAACCTCAAATAAGATCTTAAATGAAGAACATAAGTAACATCAGATTACAGAGTGACTATAAAAGTGTTTCTTCCGGCTATGCTTTATTCGAAGCAAATGCAAGCTGCAGATAGTAAAAAACAGAATTGTTAAATTCATAATAAATAAAGATTACACCAAGGACTATTAATACAAATGCAATTGAATAAAAATATACGCTTCCCGGGTTAACATCGAATATTACATAAATTCCTTTCATCAGGCGGTAGAAAATCCATAAACCGAAGATCAGAAGTCCCAGATAAACATACATGTTTCCCACATGTGCATTCAAAAGACGGTAGAGAACAATCCCCACCGGGATCAAAAGTACAATCGGGAGAAAAGACCAGATGACCGAGTAATAAACATTAGGAAAATAAACCCTGTTCCGCACAAAAAATGAAGCAACTTTAACAATTATAATCAGTAGAAGAATCAGCATAAAAGAAGCTAATGTAAGCCATAAAAGTGCAAATGTCGGGTGCCAGGCCAGGTAACTGACAGTTTTTACTAAACCGGGACTGCCGAATGACAGCAGAATTTTTTCAAGAAAGATATCCTCTTTAAAGTAATACAGCAGATTGCTTATTATAAGAGCGAACGATGCAGCCGAAATAAGAGCCAGCGCAGTAGTATGATATCCTGAAATTATTCTTTGATCCCTTACATCCGCATAAAAATTATAAGGCCTCAATAAAGCGCGGGAAGAATCTTCTCTGAATTTTCTCCCTGAATTAACCAGGACTCCCATCAGCAAAGCAAGCAGCAACCCGAAAACTATAAAGATCATCGGGGAATCATCCTTTTTGCTTCCGATAGGAATTGTTACTTCCTCCTGGTTATGCAGCTTTGCATAGATTACCTTATAGCCCAGACGGTCAGTCTTCCTGCTTTCATCTGCAATGCCGATTCTATAAAGATTATTCTTATTATATCCTGCAATCAGGGAAGCAAAATCTCCGCGATAATCGAACATTGTATTAACAAAGTATCCAGAGAGAGGATTTTCTTCCGAATAATCGATTAAATCTTCAAAAAATTTAGCTTGCGCTGCGAAAGAATGAGGATTAATATGTCCGTCGGAATTATCAAGGTTAACGGTATATGTAGCGGAGCCTATAAACACTCTGCCTCTGCCCATTTCATCCTGAATTTTTTTAATCTCTTCGTGCTTATCCCGAATTGAAGAATTCACTAATTCAATTCCGTACAAATCGATATTTGGAATTGCTGAGAAACCGCTGCCGCAGAAAGAAGCATAAACCAATTTTCCGCTGTTTTTCTTTGCTAATCCTCCAAGCTCTTCAATAAACTTTACATGGCTCTCCAAAGAAGGAACATAAGAACTCCCGATGCCTACAGCGGCTATTGCGGAATATTTTCTGCAGGATCTAATAAGGCTGGATAAATAGTTTTTACTTAACTGAATAAAATTCGGACTGCCGGCAAGCTGTTGTGGAATATTACTGATCGGTATTTCAATAAAAGCCAGCAATCCATATTCCCGGCAAAGGCTTAGATAATACGGATGAGGAACGGAATTGATAAAACGGATCGAATTAAAACCTGTCTCTTTTATTAATCTGATATCCTGCGTCATCCTAAAATAGTCGATTAGAGGTCCATACTCCTGGAAAGCAGGAACTAAAGTAGTACCTTTAAGAGTAAATTTTCCCCCGTTTAGAATCAGTGAATCGTTTAAAACCTTCAGCGAATAGAACGCACATGCCTGCCCGGTTCGATCCAATAAATCTTCACCGCGCCAGAGTTCAATATTAATTAGATAGGATTTCGGATTTTCCGGGGACCATAGTACCGGATTGCTGATGGTTATATTCTGCTCTATTCTTTTATCTTTATTAATATTCAAAAGGAACTCGGATTCCAGCTTTTGAATTGATTTTTGAGCATCCGGTGCAAAAAGAGTAATTCTTAATGTAAATTCATCATTTAAGAGCAGTGAATCCTTCGATTTACCGAATTCTTTATTTTCTATTCTGGCATTAATGTTTAAATTTACTCTCTTAACGGGATCATCTAAAGTATAATTTGCATTAAATTCCGCAATAGAAACATTTGGAATCATGTGGATATATACATCTCTAATGATTCCCCCGAAGCTTTTCGGGAAAAGGAAGCGCTGTTTTAAAGGGATGGTATTTTCCGAATCGAGCTTGTAATTAAGTCTTACAGACAAAAGATTCTCACTGTCCGCTTTCAGGATATCTTTCGGCAGATCGAGCTGAAAAGGGAATAAACCCCCATTATGCCTGTAAATGATTACATTATTAATCGATATATCGGCCTCATAATTAAGCCCTAAAAAGTGAAGTTTAAGCTGACTGGTAGAGATATCACTTTTTGCAGGTGTAAAATTCCGCTGAAAAATAAGTTCCCCTTCACCTTCAAAAATTGAAGGTACGATAATCTTTGCTTTTTGGGGATTTTCTTCATTTGCCGGAAAAACAGTCCATTCACCGTCTAAAGAGATTATTTTGCGGGTTT
>DAISZW010000185.1:0-6678 GCA_036824595.1 Ignavibacteriaceae bacterium | reverse complement strand
AATCCATCGCTTCCAATTGATCAATTAGAAAAGTACAGAACAAGTATACACGGTATTCTAAATACTAAAGGGAATATTAAAGCTGCAGAATGTGTAAGCTGCCATGGAAGCCACGATATAAAACCTGCGAACGATATTAATTCAAAAGTTTATGCGGCAAATTTACCTCATACATGCTCAGCATGTCACAGTAATAAAGATTATATGAAAGAATTCGGCATTCCCACAGATCAATTCGAAAAGTATTCATCAAGTGTCCATGGAATTGCGTTGCTTCAAAAAAATGATTTAAATGCACCTGCGTGCAATGATTGTCATGGAAACCATGGAGCAATTCCTCCCGGTGTTGAATCTATCTCCAAAGTCTGTGGAAGCTGTCATGCGCTTAATGCAGAACTGTTTTCTTCCAGCCCTCATAAAAGAGCCTTTGATTCTAAAAATCTTCCCGAATGTGAAACTTGTCATGGGAATCATGAAATAATTATTTCATCGGAAAAATTATTGGGAGTGAATAAAGAAGCTGTCTGTTCCAAATGCCATACTGAAGATAAGGAAGTAAAAGGATACTTTGCTGCAAAATTAATGCGCCGTTTCATGGACAGCTTGAGCTTTGATGAAAAGCGTGCAATTTTGTTAATCGAAGAAGCTGAGCAAAAAGGAATGGAAGTAAGTGAAGCTAAATTCAAGCTTCGCGATGTGCATCAGGCAAAATTAGAATTGAGGACGATAATTCATTCTTTTAATGAAGATAAATTCCGTCAGGTTGCAATTAATAAAGGATTAACAGTTTCCGGACAAATAAGAAAAGATGCTGATGAAGCAATAAGTGAATATTATTTCCGGAGATACGGTTTAGGCGCTGCAACTTTAATTATTAGCGTTATTGTAATTTCTCTTTATTTAATTATAAGAAGAAAGGAATCGACTAGTACATCCGTTTAATATCGGTTGCATGGAAGGAGCTGGTGTAATTGTCATGGACTTGTTCATAATCTTTTTTATACATATCTTATTTTAAGAAAGAGGAGGCGGTTACAAAATTGATCACAGATTTAATAGAAAAAATATATAGACAATTTATTTTGTTGAGGTAGGGAATGGACATACTCAGATTACTCGGTTTGGTTTTTATTGCGATGGGAGTATTGAATTTTATAGTCGGTTTTTTTGCTGTCAGAACACCGTTAACGCTTGATAAGAGTGAAGAACCGGAAATAATAGAAGAAGATAATTTTTCTGAAATTTACTATAGAAATTAAAAGCTGTTATTCGCTTTGTTGAGTGGTTAGATTGTTAAACGTGCTTTAAGCTTTTCATATCCGCTTTTGCTTACGGGGAGGCATTCATTGTTTCCCAGCACCACCTGATATGATTCCTTCTCCAGCAGTTCAATCTTTTTTATCTCCTTAATGGCTGCTATAAATGAACGGTGAATTCTGATGAAATCTTTCGGATTTAAATGCTCCTCCAGAAATTTCATGGTTTTCTGCTTTAAAAATTTTCCACCGGTTGAATGAATCATTACGTAATCATCTTTAGCTTCAATCCATTTGATGGTTTCGGCCGGAATAATGGAAATTTTTGGGCCGGTTTTTACCAGAATTCTGTCTAAATATTCCGCAGTGTTTCCCCGGTTTTCAATCAGATTTTTTATCAGCGAGTGTTTCCTTTGCTTATCATCGATGGTAGCAGTTGCCTTTTTCAATGCATCGTTAAATCTTTCCTTTGAATACGGCTTAAGCAGATAATCAACGGCGTTTACCTGAAATGCTTTTAAAGCATATTGATCGTAGGCAGTTGAAAATATTATTGAGGGAGGTTCATCAAGGAGCTCAAGCATTTCAAAGCCGTTTATTTTTGGCATCTGAACATCTAGAAAAACTATATCCGGCTTCAGCTCGTTAATTTTTTTTATTCCTTCGAAGCCGTTTGAACACTCGGCAATTACATCAATCTCGGGGATTTCGGAAAGATATTTTTTTATAATATCTCTTGCTAGGCGTTCGTCATCAATAATTATTGATTTTATTTTCCGGTTCATATTTAAGTAATAATCTAAATCTGCAATTCTCTTGAAAGAAAGGATATTCCAATTTTATTCTCATGAAAGAATCCGGTATAATGTAACCGGTTCCCTGATATTTTTAACGGAATATGTACCGAGTTCCTGAAAAAGAAAATGTGTTTTGCTTTTTATAGTATTGTATACACTTTGCGAGATATAAATTTGCCCCGGCGTAGCCAGTTCCTGGATGCGTGCAGCTACATTAATTACATCTCCTTTTAATCCGTCCTCGAATTCGATAACATCTCCCAAATGGAGACTTATTCTTAATTCTATTATTTCGTCGGCTGATTTACCGCTGTTATATTCCGCAAAGCTTCTTTGAATATTAACCGCACATTCTGAAGCATTTACGGCGCTGTCAAATGAAGCAAGGAATGAATCGCCTATTGTTTCAATTACATTTCCGTTAAAATTTTCTATTGCCGAATTTAATATTTCATTATGCTTTTCTAGCATTTCAATAGCCGTTCTTTCATTTAAGTTCATCTTTTTCGAATAATCTTTGATATCGGTAAACATTATTGTAAGCAGCCTTTGTTTATATGATCTCTCATTCCTTAATGCAAGCTCGACTTTTTTCTTTGCTGATTCTTGAAGCTGTTTTAGATTTTTATCGAAAGATCTTTTTGCAGAATTGCGTGTTTTTTCACCTGTTTTAAAAGTATTAATTTCATCGTTTGAAATTAGATAAGAATTATCCACGCTTGTAAATTGTTCGGAATTAAGATGGTTCTCAAAATAGTCGATTGTTTTCTGCTTCAGGTATTTCCCCTCATCGGAATAGATTAATACATGATCATCATGGGCTTCAATCCATTTTATCTTTTCAACGGGAATTGCCAAAGCTTCTGTTCCGTCTTTGACTACAACTTTATCAAGATAATCGACTTTATTTTCGCAGTAGCTGATTAGGTTCCGGATAATCCGGTTTTGCTCCGATTTATCCCTTAAATAAATATAAGCTTTGGAGAGTGCCTCATCAAATCTCTCTTTTGAAAAAGGCTTTAAAAGATAATCGACTGCATTTACCTCAAATGCTTTTAATGCATATTGATCGAAAGCAGTGGAAAAGATTATCGATGGAGGATCATCCAATAATTCCAGCATTTCAAAGCCGTTTATCTTCGGCATCTGAATATCGAGAAAGACCAGGTCCGGTTTAAGCTCATTAATTTTTTTTATTCCTTCAAATCCGTTTGAACATTCAGCGGCAATCTCAATAACGGGATGGTCTGCCAGATAACTTTTAATCACCTCTCTCGCGAGCTTTTCATCGTCTACAATAATAGCTTTTAAATTCATCTCAGCTTGCCTTCCAAATGCAAGTTTTAAAGATCTATGAATGTAATTATAAAATAAAATTTTAATTGTTGCAGGGAATAAACAGGGAAATCCGGAAAATATTATTTTCTTTTTTTATCTCCATCAGATTCTTCTGACCGTAAATAAGCTCCAGCCTGGAGCTTATATTTTTCAAACCTGTTCCTGTTCCCTTAGATGCTGCCGAAGAAGAATCGTAATTATTTTCAATTACTATTTTTGTAAAATTATTTTCCTTTTTACAGACTAACTTAAGCGTTACTTTTTCAAGCGTTTCATAAACTGCATGTTTTATTGCATTTTCAAAAAGCGGCTGCAGAATCATATTCGGTACAAGCACATCTTTACATTCAGGGCTCACTTCTTCAATGAATTCGAACTTGTCCTCAAACCTGATTTTTTCAATATCCAGATACAGCCTCAGGTTCTTAAGCTCTTCGCTTAATTTATTCTGCTGTTTTTCATTGTTAGCAAGTGTGTACCTGAGAAAATCCGCAAGTTTCAGAATCATGCTCTTTGCCTTCTCGGCATCAATCATTGTAAGTGCGCTCATTGAGTTCAGGCTGTTGAATATAAAATGAGGATTAATCTGAAACTTGAGCGATTTCAGCTCTGCCGCGGTTACAAGGTTTTTTAATTCCGATTCGGCAACTATTCTATCCTGGAAACCGGTATAATAAATAACTATGTAATAGAAAGAAGTAATCAGGAAATAAAATAATATCCCGATAACAATTCGC
Organism: Ignavibacteriaceae bacterium; assembly: GCA_036824595.1. GTDB lineage: Bacteria > Bacteroidota > Ignavibacteria > Ignavibacteriales > Ignavibacteriaceae > DATKLQ01. The sequence continues at coordinate 2,550 of DAISZW010000185.1, read as the reverse complement.
CACGGAAGTGTTTCCATGAAAAAACTTTCGTAATTAGATTCCTCTCTCAGGATGCTTGTTATTATATAAAATCCTGCCGCGAGCCAGATTGCCGAAGCTATAATTCCGCCGACTGCATGTTTGAAAAATATTTTTATTAATTCAAATTTTTCAAAAGTCATATAACGTGCGGAATACCAGAAACTCAGTCCCATCCCGCACAATAGTAAATTGAATATAAGGCTGTCTGCAAGTGCCGTAATAAAATTTATCCTTATAAAAAGAGTAAACAGCAGCAGATCTATCATGGATAGAATGATCCAGAAGAAAAAATAAATATTGAAGTTTCTGAAATTCTGGAGTATCGGGTTTGAAATCATTTTTAGAACTTCGATTTTACTTCGCCGCCGCCGAAAATAGCGAGCCCTTTTATAACAAGTGTTCTGCTGGTATCGATTGCCATATTCGGATCGCGTCTTATCTTATTGGAAAATCCTCCGAAAATCGGAGTCATATTGGAAATAACATTCCAATCGTTAGGGACAAGAATTTCCGAACCGCCGAAAATAAAGAGTGCGTCAATAATATTTTCGCCTTCCGCAAGTTTACAGCCGGTTAAATCTATCTCCGAGCCCCCAAAAATTGAGGTAATATTTCCGCCTTTAAAATTTTCAGAGGAGAATACCTTTGTCCCTCCTCCAAAAACCGCAATATCGTCAATTGTATCCTTTTTTATGAATGATTCGTTAAATGAACCTGGTTTGCATGATGCAATTCTGTGTTTTGTGATTATATATATCCCTAGAAGGATTATCAGCACCGGGAATATAATGCCGTGGTTGAATTCTATTCCCGGGAAAATACGCGGCACCAGAAATATCGCTCCGACGGTAAAAAGAATTGCTCCGAACAGCTTCTTGTAAGAGTTGATCATTATAAGAAGCCCTATAACTAGCATAATAAACGGCCATGAGAAGAATATCCGCGAAGCATGGAAATCTATATAATCCAATGAATGCAATAAAAATAGAGCTCCTACAAAAATTATTATTAGTCCTAAAGAGACTCTTCCTCCCGCAGAGGATCTGTTTTCACTCATTTTATTCTCCATAATATTTTTATCCAAAAATACTTACCGCAAGCAGAATTATAAATAATTATTCGGTGAAAGGCCGATTTTTGCCGATAAATAAAAGTGTTTTATTTTGATTCGCTTTTCACTAAAGATGACAAATAACTAAAAATAAAATAATTAGAAGTCATTATTTCTTAAAGAATTGCGGGATTTTAAACCGCTTTTGTTGGCATAAGGGTTGCAAAAAGGGATTTAGAACTGATAAATTGAAAATCCTGATAAACTGAAAATTAAATTTTTTACTTTTAACAATTTTTTACTGGTATATATATGAAATCCAAAACTCTGAAAAAACGGGCTGTATCAGCGAAAATAAACCATTTTTTAAATGAAAACCTCGGTCTGCCCGTGTCAAACGGACAGGGGAGATTAAAGGCGCAGGTTCTTTTTTCACTCCCTACTGGTTCATTTATTCAGGATGCATTGGATTTCAGATTAAACGATCCGGAGATCACTGAAATAACTTTGTGGAAGGTGGGTTCCGGCAAAAGTTCTTTATAAATATTTACTTACTCCTTATTCATACAAGCTGTTGTTTGACGACTAACCTGCAGCTTCTTTATTGAGGGCGGGCTTTTTGAGGTCCCAGGTTAAAATACTCCACAAACAACAGCTGTTTTTTTATAAACCGATTAAAAACAGCATCCTGTCAATAAAACCTTTTTAGAATTGAAGCGGCAATTTTATGTCCCATATCTGATGCAATACTGAAGTCATCAAATGCACTAACCTTTTCCCGTAAATAAAATTTGGCTAATCCCCGCTGGAAGTACCCTTCCATATCATAGAAGAAATAATCTAAATAAACATCAAAATCTTCAATTGATTCGATATAATTTTTTAACTTCAAATAAGCTAAACCCCTGTAGTAGTATAATTCGTAATTAGCGGTGTCCGTTTCAATTGCATTATTAAAATCTTTCAGGGCTCCCAAATAATCTAATTCTTCTAACTTTGCTAAACCGGAAGCTATTGGATCATATATTTCTTCAGATTTTTTAATGAATGGACGAACAGGATGGTATCTTACCGGTTCATCTATATAATCTTTTACAATTTCGATATATACTACAGGCGGATCAGGATTATTTACCTGAATCTGATCGATTACTTTTTCATCATTTCTCCCGGGATCAATTTTCGGAGGGTTATCTATCCGATTAGGTCTTTCGATTTTAATCCCGGTATGGTCTTTTCTTTCTCCTGTTTCAATTGGCTTTTTACTATCATTTCCTCTATCATGATCATTTCTCTTTATCTGCTCTCCGTCTTGCGGAATATTGCCGGTGAGGTTTCTTTGAGGATACAAACTAAAAGAGAGAAATGTAAAAAGAAGAATAAAGATTAGATGAATTTTGAATGTTATAAATTGTTTCATAAAGCCCCCGGAATACATTTATCCGGAATAGAGAAAAATTCATACCTAAGTCAGGATC
>DAISZW010000184.1:0-6692 GCA_036824595.1 Ignavibacteriaceae bacterium | reverse complement strand
CCTTTGTTAATTTTAATTATTAAATTGTTTTATTCCTCCTGACTCCTGTCTTCTGACTCTTCTCTCCTTCACCTATTTTTTCACCTTCAGAATAATTGTCGTTCCTTTCTCTGGAATTGACTGGATAGATAATACCGCACTGATATTTTCAGCTCTTCTTTTCATGTTAATTAGACCGTTGCCTTTTCTTGCGTTCATTTCAAATCCGCAGCCGTCATCTTTTAAAATGATTCTATATGAATCATCTACCGGCTCGAGATTCAATGAGATATGTTTTGCATTGCTGTATTTTATGCTGTTATTGATCGCTTCTTTAAATATTAAATAAATATTTTGTCTTTTTTCTACGTGTATATTTATATCCTTAATGAAATCGGAAATATCGACTTTAAAGTTTACTCCCAATGAATTTAAAATAGGGGAGTAGTTATCTTTCAATCTTAAGATTAAATCATAAAGTGTATTTGCTTTTGGATTAACCAGCCAGACAATATCGCTCATGTTATCGATAAGCTCTCTTGATTTTTGAGCAATTAAGGTAAGATTGGAATTACTTTTTTTGAGCTCATTCTTATAATCTCTTTGAACAATTTCACAAAGAAGAGAAATCTCCGTAAGCCCCGAACCTACGCTGTCATGAAGATCGGCGGATAATTTTGTTTTCAATTTTTCTATCAATAAATATTGGCGGATTCTGTAGTAAATAAAGTAAAATACAATACTTAAAAGAATCAATACGGCAAGTAAAATAAACCACCACGATTTCCAGAACACGACAGGTATATTTATCATCAGCTGTGCTGTTTTACTTGTCCCGACTCCTGAATTGCCGGTGCCCTTCACTTTGAAAATATAAGTTCCGGGAGGAATATCTTTATACTCTGCACTATGATTATTCCCGGAAGCATATTCCCATTCCTCATCATAACCTCCTAGTGTAAACAAGTACTCATTTTTGGTAGGATCAGTGTAATCGTTTGAACTGAAATAAATTGAAAACGAATTCTCCGATGAAGATAAAGAAATATTACTGCTGCAGATAGGGATTTCTTTATTTGAAACCTGGAACGAAGTGATTAATACTGCGGGAATAATTTCTTCCGTTTTTATACTATCAGGAAAGAAAGAGTTAAAACCATTTATTCCTCCGAAAAACATTTCACCGTTTTTTGCCTGAATGAAAGCTCCGCTGTTAAATTTCAGACTCTGAAGTCCGTCATTAACGTTATAGTTTGACGTAGATCCATCAGTAAGATTATATCTTATAAGTCCGTAATTTGTACTGATCCACAAATTATTGTTGTCGGATAAAATTCCGTATATAGATTTATTTTTCAGAGTGTAAGGATTTTTTCTATCCGAAAATTCTCCTGATTTTTTGCTGAAATTAAGTAAGCCTTTGTTGATGCCAATCCAGAAATTCCCTGAATTGTCTTCACACAAAGACAGGATCTCTAATCCCGAATATTCATTTGAAGAAACGATTTTATACGATGTGAATTCTTGTGTCTTATAATTAAATTCTGAGAGATATCCTCCTCCAGAAACAATCCAAATGTTATTACCTCTATCCTTAAATAATTTCAGAATATTATCTGATGGAATTGTCCCGGGATAAAGTGTGCTGCTTTGGTAACGTATAAATTTTAGATTTCCATTTTCATCCGGTACAGCTTTATTTACTCCTTTATCTGATGTACCGATCCAGATTTCCCCGTTTTTATCTTCTATTATTGAAGTAATTCTATTGCTGCTTATACTTAATTGATTTCCCGAATCGAATTTGTAATGATTAAACTTGTTTTTTGACGGATCAAAAATATTTAATCCGCTGTCGTACGTACCGATCCATATTTTATTGTTTCCATCCGCCAGTAAACATGTGATATAATTGCTGCTTATTCCTTTATTTTCCTCTGCAGTGTATTTATATGAAGTAAAAGATTTCTCTTTTCTGTTAAATTTGTTAAGTCCTCCCTTGTAAGTTCCAATCCAGATATTTTCCCGGGAGTCTTCAGCGAATGCAGTTATTACATTATCGCTTAAAGTATTTTTTCGCAGCGGATCGGATTTATAATGATAAAATTTTTTCTTATTAGGATTGAGTTTATTAATTCCGTATCCGTTGAAAGTTGCAGCCCAGATTAAGCCGTTTTTATCTGCAATTAGTGAAACAACTTCATTATTATCAATCGAGCTCTGATTTAATGGATTATTCTTAAAATGAGTAAATGAATTTGATTTTATATCCAGCTTATTTAAGCCTCCGCCGAAAGTTCCAATCCACAAATTTCCATCTTTATCCGAATCTACTTTAGTTAATAAATTGCTGCTCAGAGAATTAATCTGTGCAGAGGATTTAAACCAGACAAAATTAGAATCATTCCCATTTTTATTTATTCTTAACATATTTAAGCCACCGCCGAAAGTGGCAATCCATAATTTCCCTTCCTTAAATTTAAGAGAGGTAATTCTATTGTCGCTGATAGTGCTCTTTAGATTTTTGTCGAATGAAAAAGAGGAAAATTTTAGTTCTTTTTCTTCTCTGGTTTTGGCATCTATTTTCATTACGATTTTATTAAGCCCGCCTGTAAATGTACCGATCCATAAAGTGCCGATATCGTCTTCGGCAATTGAAAGAATGTAATCGGAGCTGATTGTATTTGCTTCATCCGAATAGTAATAATGAACCAGGGAATTTTCATAAGGATCAAAACGGAATAATCCGCTGCCGAATGTACCGATCCAGATAAATTCATTTTTATCGCTGTAGATTGCAGTAATTGTATTGAAGTAATAATCTGCATAACAAGGCGGAATGTTTTCACTCTTTGCCGCCGGCGGGGAAAATAACGGATAAAACTCTAATTTATATTTGCTGAATTTATTCTTAAGGGGATCATAAATATTTATATAACCTGACAAAGTTCCGATCCAGATATTTCCGTCATTATCTTCCGCAATTGCTGTTATATCATTTTCCGAAATTGATTCTCGGTCGGAGGGATTATTCCGGTAGGTTTTAAAGGAATAGCCGTCGTACCTGCTTAGTCCGTCGTTTGTTCCGAACCAAAGCAGTCCTTTTTTATCCTGCATGATGCAGTTTACTGTGCTTTGGAAAAGTCCGTGTTCAATTGAGATATGCTCAAACTCAGGAGAGTAATACTGCGGGTAAAGGAAAATGGAAATAGTAAAAAGGAAAAAGGAAAATACTTTGAAAAAAGAGTTTTTTAACTTCATAAAGAATTAACTAACGGCTCCTTAAATTTTTGCATAATCTTATTTAAAAGAAAGTGATAATTCAATTTTTACTCAAAATTATTTAAAATAAAACCTCAACCCTGATCTTACTTTTCTCCCCTGCGTAAAACCGGATTGAGGTTAAGCGATATTATTGAGTTTGAGCTATTATTGCAGTTTAAAATTTATAGGTATCATCATTCTTACCCTTACCGGATTGCCGTTTTGTTTACCGGGCTGCCAATTTTCCATAGAAGAAATGACTCTCACCGCTTCCTCATCGCATCCTGCACCTATTCCTTTTTCAATTTTTATGTCTGAAATTGTACCATTCCGTTCAATAGTGAACGAAGTTATAACTCTTCCTTGAATGCCGGCCTTCCTGGCTAATTCGGGATAAATAATATTGGAGGAAATATAACCGGTTAATGCTTCTTCTCCGCCCGGGTAATGAGGCATTTCAGCAACCCAGGTAAAAATAGTTTTTATAGGCTCCGGTTCAGCTTTCGGATTTGGTTCAACAAAATCCAGGGTTGGATCAATCCCGCCTATTTCGGCATCCTGAGTTTTTGTCCATGGCTGAACATTTAATAAATCTTCAACAGTCGGAATATTTTCTACTATCTGGTCATCAACTACAATTTTCGGCACGGTGAATTTAATTGTCTTTATTGCAGAAGGCGGAACCTGAATAACCGGCACATCTTTTTGGCCTTCAATTGAAGGGGGAGTAGTAAGAGTGACTGTAGTGGAGTTTCCTCCGTTGTTAATGATCGGAGCAATACTTTTTTTAAGAAATAGTTGCGAGAACGTTACTGCAGAAAAAATGAAGATTGCTGCAATACTTGCAATAAGCAAATTTCGTTTATACGATTTCCTTAAAAGGAATGCTCCGTATTCTTTGTTTTTGTTTGTGAAGAGGAGATCCTCAAAATTAAGAGTGACTGTCATTATGTTTGATGCTGTTTTCATTTTAACCTCTCCTTTCCAGGTTAATGAATTTTAATTTCCGATAGTTAAATAAGCATTAAACGGATGAACGAAAATCGCATTGATATGCTGTTTTTTGGAATTGATTCGGGAAGAGCATCACATGTTCATGCAGTATTGAACTTATTCAGTAGCGGGATTATGTTTTTTTAAAAAAAAATAGCTATTCTTGCTGACCGATTTTTCCATTCAAATTATCAACCAGGATAGTTATGCCCCTTACGATCGCAATAATCGGACTGCTGCTTTTACTTTTATTAATTCTGAAATTTAGAATAAATGCATTTATAGCATTCATAATAGTTTCAATTTTTATCGGGATCGCTGCGGGAATGGAGCTTGCAAAAATTGTATCTTCCATTGAAATAGGATTAGGGGATACTTTAGGATTTCTTGTAATGATTCTCGGATTCGGTGCGATGCTTGGAAAACTTGCCGCGGAAAGCGGTGCTGCCCAGCGGATTACTTCCAAGCTTATCTCTGCCTTCGGGGTAAAAAGAATTCAGTGGGCTGTAATGCTCACAGGATTTATTGTAGGTGTTCCTTTATTTTACGCAGTTGGATTTGTAATCTTAGTGCCCATAATTTTTACAGTAGCTGCAGCCGTTGAACTTCCGCTGCTGTATGTAGCTTTGCCTATGATTGCATCTCTTTCAGTAACTCACGGATATCTTCCTCCGCATCCTTCTCCTACTGCTATTGCAGTGTTGTTCGGCGCCGATATAGGTAAAACTTTGCTTTACGGAATAATAATCGCAATTCCCGCTATTATACTTGCAGGACCCGTTTTATCAAAGTTTATAAAAAATATTACCGGTAAACCATTCAAAGAATTTTTTAATCCGAGGATATTTAATGAAGAAGAAATGCCGTCATTCAAGGTAAGTCTTTTTACTCTTTTGCTGCCGGTTATGCTGATAGCGGGAGCTTCTCTTCTGAACATATTCCTTCCCGACAGCGCTTTTAAAGACATAATTAATTTTGTAGGCAACGCGCCTGTGGCTATGTTAATCTCAGTGCTGATCGCAATATATACTTTAGGGTTAAAGCGCGGAAAATCGATGAATGAAGTTATGGAGTCTCTTACAAAATCAGTTGCGAGCGTTACAATGGTTTTATTAATTATCGGGGGGGCCGGTTCTTTTAAGCAGGTAATGCTCGACAGCGGCATAAGCAATTATATTGCGGAATTGTTGAAAGATTCTCCCGTCCCGCCACTAATACTTGCATGGCTGATTGCTACGGCGCTGCGCATTTGCGTTGGTTCCGCAACTGTTTCGGCAGTTACTTCAGCGGGAATTCTTCTGCCTTACGTTTCAAGTGCTTCTGTTAGTCCGGAACTTCTTGTATTATCGATCGGAGCCGGCAGTCTGATGCTGTCGCAGGTTAATGACGTAGGGTTTTGGATGTTTAAGGAATATTTCACACTGAGTGTAAAAGAAACATTTTTAAGCTGGACTATAATGGAAACTATTGTGGGGGTTGTGGGATTGATAGGAGTGCTGATTTTAAATACCTTTATTTAAAGATACGGCTGCAGATATTAAAAATGTTCAATTCTCAATTTTCAATGCCTAATATTCAATGCTCAATTTTCAATTCTCAATGTTCAATACTTTGCTGGTAATTGAACATTGAATATTGATAGTTGTCCAATGGACTCCTTCGGAGAACATTGAAAATTCTTTACTTAGAACTCTTACTTGGTACATACCTCAGCATAATTAATCCGTTAGAATAGACTTTCGAATCGACCAGGTCTAAGTGCTTTCGTTCTTTAATATCAATGAATAATGGTTTGCCTGCGCCTAAAATTATAGGATGAACAGCGAGGAGATATTCATCAATTAAATTTGAATTTACGAACGTTGTAACAAGACTAGCTCCGCCGAATAGATGAATATCCTTTCCCGTTTCTTGTTTTATTTTTTTTACTTCTTCTTCAGCATTACTGCTTATTAATATTGCCCCTTCAGCAGAATTAAGTGTTCTTGAAAAGACATATTTTTTCATTTTTGCCATCTTCTCAAACATCATCTTTTCCATCCCCGAAGCATTTTCCGCAGGTGTATAATTGCCGAACAGTTCCCAGCTTTTCCTGCCGTAAAAAATTGTATCAATTCTGTTTAACAAATCGGTGAAGCCGTAATCCTGATCGGTAAAGCACCAGTCATACTCGCCATTCGGTCCTTCGATGTATCCATCGAGGCTTACTGCAACATCTAAAATTACTTTGCGCATCTCTTTTTTTATTATGATGATCAAAAAAATAATAAGCTGATTTAAAAAATTATATAAAGAGATTCATTTCAGGGAGTTTTTTAGTCACAGGATATTATAGAAGAATGATAAGGAAAGGTGCGGTAAGATAGCTTATTCTAATTTTAATCTTGCTTTCATTGCCGGCGATTCCAGGATAAATGCTCTTACTGAAATTGTCGCAATAATTATTATCCCCCCGA
>DAISZW010000183.1:0-6694 GCA_036824595.1 Ignavibacteriaceae bacterium | reverse complement strand
GGAGTTAATATCATCGGCAATGCCTTTATCCCTTAAGCAAGCATTACCCCAGCCGTATTTGAATTAATTAGGGGAGTTAAGTATTTACTAATACTAACTTTTAAAAAAGAAAGGTTCAATAAGAATATGGATTTAATATCGGATTTAAGCTACTTTTTCTTTAAGGTTTTTCAGCGAATTAATTGCTAATTTTGATTAAATAAAAAATCTTTTGCAGGAAAACCCTGCCCACCAGGCAGGAAGAATTTTGGACTCTTCTCATGATAATTCGTTTGAATAATTTTTCTGTTTATAATGACCCAAAAAGCTGTTCAAAAAATTTTCTTACAAAAACCAAATCTTATAAAGTTAAAAAATAAAGTTTAGAGGAATTTATGTCTGATTATGTAAAGAATCTGATGAACCAGGTTAAAGCATTAAATCCGAGCGAACCTGAATTTCATCAGGCAGTTGAAGAAGTGACACAATCACTGACAGTTGTTTTGGATAGACATCCTGAATACCGCTCAGCAAAAATATTGGAAAGAATGGTAGAACCTGAAAGAGTGATTATCTTCCGTGTACCATGGATGGATGACCAGGGAGAATTTCATGTAAACCGGGGATTCAGGATTGAAATGAACAGCGCAATCGGTCCTTACAAAGGGGGCCTCAGGTTTCACCCATCAGTTAATATCGGAATTCTGAAATTTTTAGCATTTGAACAAGTATTTAAAAACAGTCTTACCACCCTTCCCATGGGCGGTGGAAAAGGAGGATCTGATTTTAATCCTAAGGGAAAAACCGATCATGAAGTGATGCGTTTCTGCCAGAGTTTTATGACTGAATTATTCCGTCATATCGGTCCAGATACCGATGTGCCCGCAGGAGATATCGGAGTCGGTGCAAGAGAAATCGGGTTTTTATTTGGTCAGTATAAAAGACTTAAGAATGAATTTACAGGAGTTTTAACAGGAAAAGGATTGAATTGGGGCGGATCATTAATCCGCCCGGAAGCAACAGGATACGGTGCGGTTTATTTTGCCCAGGAAATGCTTAAAACAAAAGGGCGCGACATTGAAGGAAAAACTTTTGCCGTATCCGGATTCGGAAATGTTGCATGGGGAGCAGTCCAGAAAATAAATCAGCTCGGCGGCAAAGTTGTTACCTTGTCGGGCCCTGACGGATTCATATATGATGAGCATGGTGTGCGCGGTGAAAAAATTGATTTTATGCTGAAGATGCGTGGAAGCGCTAACGATAGAGTAAAGGATTATGCCGATAAATTTAAAGCGGAATTTTATCCCGGTAAAAGACCATGGAGCGTTAAAGTTGATGTAGCTATGCCTTGCGCAACTCAGAATGAAATCTATGAGGAAGATGCTAAAGAGTTATTGAAGAACGGCTGTATTTGCGTCTGCGAAGGAGCGAATATGCCGACAACAATAGAAGCATACAAAATATTTAAAGATGCCAAAATTTTATTTTCACCCGGCAAAGCTTCGAACGCAGGCGGAGTTGCAGTATCGGGCTTAGAAATGTCCCAAAACAGCATGCGTCTTCCATGGCTGAAGGAAGAGGTTGATGCACGTCTGTCGCAGATTATGAAAAAGATCCATGATACTTGCCTGGAAACAGCGGAAAGATTCGGAATCCCGGGAAATTATGTAGACGGTGCAAACATTGCCGGTTTCCTAAAAGTTGCCGATGCAATGCTGGATCAAGGTTTGGTATAAGCAGAAGTTCCTGTTATATTAAAAGAGATTTTGTTTTTATAATACTTTTAAAAATGTAAAGCATTGATGGACAAAGAAAAATTATTCGATATTGAAGATGTCTTCATTAACCGGATCAGAAGTTTTCAAAAACTGATGAAGCACAGGATCGGGGAGATCCTGCTCGTTTCCAGTCTCTACGATTACTACCTGTTTGAAGAAGATGGAAGATTATATGAATTAATTAGGGAGGAGTACCAGACTTTAAATTTGCGGCAGGCGCCTGAAATTAATCATGTTACAACCGGAAGAGAAGCGTTGGAATATGCTAAAACGGAAAAGGTTGATCTAATAATTACTACCCTCCATATTGAAGACATGCATGTAATTAAATTTGCCCAGTTAATGCGGGAAGCAGGGATTACAACCCCGATAATACTGTTAGCTTACGATAATAAGGAAAGAAAAGAATTAGTCGCTAATTACGATACTTCAATTTTCGATAAAATATTCATCTGGCAGGGCGATTACAGGCTGCTTATCGGTATTATTAAATATGCGGAAGATCAATTAAACGTTGAGAATGATACAGCTACAGTGGGGGTTCAGATTATTATTCTTGTTGAAGATAATGTAAAATTTTATTCATCTTACCTTCCTTTAATCTATACTGAAATTTTAAAGCAGTCACAGCGCCTCATTATTGAAGGAGTGAGCCTTACTCATAAATTTTTGCGGATGAGAGCCAGGCCGAAAATTCTTTTGTGTACAACTTACGAAGAAGCACTGGAAACTTACGACAAGTATAAAGAATATGTTCTGGGGATAATTACCGACAGCAACTTCCGGCACCACGGTGTACGCGATCCCGAAGCAGGAATTAAATTTACAAAGCATGTGAAGGCACAGCAGGAAGATATCCCCATTCTGCTTCAGAGCAGCAATGCCGAATTCTCTTCAAAAGCTAGAGAAGCAGGTGCTGCATTTATCCAAAAAGGATCGCCGCGGCTGCTTCATGAACTGCGGGAGTTTATGCTCAGAAACTTCGGCTTCGGCGATTTTGTTTTTCAGATGCCTGACGGAAGTGAGATAACGAGAGCTACTAATTTAAAATCGCTTGAAGAATCATTGAAGGTTGTTCCGATTGAAAGCATTACATATCATGCGGAACGGAATCATTTTTCCAAATGGCTTAAAGCAAGAACAGAATTCTGGCTGGCGTGGATTCTAAGGCCCCGTAAAATTAGCGAGTTTGCCTCTGCCGAACATTTAAGAAACCATCTTATTAATTCTATTCAGTCGTACCAGCGAAGCCGCCAGAGAGGCTTAATTACCGATTTTTCAAAGGAGACTTTTGATCCTGTAAACAGCTTTGCTAGAATTGGAGGCGGTTCTTTAGGGGGAAAGGCACGCGGTTTAGGTTTTATAAATGTTTTAATAAATAATGAAAAAATAAGATACAGGTATGAAGAGGTCGAGATTTCCGTTCCCTCTGCAGTTGTTATAGCAACTGATGTGTTCGATCAGTTTTTGGAGGAAAATAAGCTTGAAACTTTTGCCCTCCAGGAAACTGATGATGAAGAGATAAAGAGAAGATTCGTTGAATCTACGAGGTTTCCCAAGGAAATAATTAATAAGCTTAAGGATTTTCTTGAGATTACCAAAACTCCTTTAGCCGTGCGGTCATCCAGCCTGCTTGAAGATTCACAGTTCCAGCCTTTTGCAGGCGTATACCAGACATTTATGATTCCTAATAATCATCCCGATTTTAAAGTGAGACTTACGGAGCTTGTTAAGAGTATTAAATGTGTATATGCCTCTACGTTTTATAAGGGGGCTAAGGATTACATGAAAGCAACTGCTTACAGGCTTGAAGAAGAAAAAATGGCGGTGATTATACAGAGACTTGTAGGTGCGCAGCATGAGAACAGATTTTATCCCGATTTTTCCGGTGTTGCAAAGTCATATAATTTTTATCCCATGCCTCCGCAGAAATCTTCCGACGGGATTGCTATGGTTGCCTTAGGCCTGGGGAAAACCGTTGTAGACGGTGGAAATACCGTAAGATTCTGTCCAAAATATCCTAAACATCTGCTCCAGTTTTTTTCAACAAAGGATACAATTAAAAACGCCCAGCAGGAATTCTACGCTCTGAATTTAAATGGAGAAATGGATGGGATCGAAAAGCTTTCTCCTGAGATTTTCGTGCAGCGGTTCGGATTGCAGACGGCTGAAGCAGATGAAACACTTTACAGTGTTGGTTCAACTTATTCTCCCGATAATGAAGCAGTTTACGATGGAATTTCAAGACCGGGAAACCGTGTTGTAACTTTTGCGCCGATCTTAAAGCATAAAATATTTCCTCTTGCAGATATACTTGATGTACTTCTTGATTTAGGTACATGGGGAATGGGAGTACCGATAGAAATTGAATTTGCTGTTAATATGCATCCGGAGCCGGGCAAGCTGAAAGAATTTGCAATGCTGCAGATGCGGCCGCTCGTAATCAGTCATGAAATTGAAGAGCTTGATGTTGAAAATATTCAAACCGAAGATCTGATCTGCCGGAGTGAACAGGTTTTGGGTATCGGTTCTATTACGGATATTTATGATCTGGTTTATGTTGATTTCCATAAATTTGACAGGGCAAAAAGCAGAGACGCCGCAAGAGAAGTAAGCATCATCAATTCTAAGCTGGTGAATAAAAAAAGACCATATTTACTAATTGGAGTAGGGCGCTGGGGAAGTCTTGATCCCTGGCTGGGTATCCCCGTTACCTGGGATCAGATTGCCGGGGCAAGCGTAATTGTTGAAACCGGATTCAAAGATTTGAATGTTACTCCTTCTCAAGGCTCGCATTTCTTCCAAAATATAACTTCATTTAGGATCGGGTACTTTACCGTAAACTCTTATATCAATCTTGGATTTATTAATTGGGATTGGCTGTTGGAGCAGCAGCCAATTGAGGAATTAAATTTCATAAGGCATTTGCAATTTAAAGAACCTATAACCGTTAAAATAAACGGCCACAAAAATAAAGGGATTATTTTAAAACCGGGACGGTAATTCATCATATCTAAACTTTAACATAGTTGGAGAAAAAATGTCAAATTATGTCAGTGATTTACTATCTGAAATAAAAATGAAAAATCCGAATGAGCCTGAATATTTACAGGCTGTTCAGGAATTTACGGAATCTGTTGCACTGGTTTTAGATAGGCATCCCGAATACAGGGCTGCAAAAATCCTGGAAAGAATACTTGAACCTGACAGGATAATTTCGTTCCGTGTGGCATGGGTAGATGACCAAGGAGAAATAAGAATCAATAAAGGCTACCGAGTTGAAATGAATAATGCAATCGGACCTTATAAGGGAGGATTGCGTTTCCATCCCTCCGTAAATTTAAGCATCTTAAAATTTCTTGCTTTTGAGCAGGTTTTTAAAAACAGTCTGACTACACTTCCGATGGGCGGCGCAGAGGGAGGTTCCGATTTCGATCCTAAAGGGAAAAGCGATATGGTTATTATGCATTACTGCCAGGTATTTATGAATGAGCTGTTCCGCCATATTGGTCCGAATACCGATATACCCGGAGGAGATATTGGAGTTGGTGCAAGAGAGATCGGGTATTTATTTGGTCAGTATAAAAAATTAAAAAACGAGTTCAGCGGCGTTTTAACAGGTAAGGGAATTCATTGGGGCGGCTCGCTTATCCGTCCGGAAGCTCCCGGTTATGGAACCGTTTATTTCGCATCGGAAATGCTGCTGACTAGGAGAGAAACATTAGAAGGAAAAACATGCCTGGTTTCTGGAAGCGGCGTTGTAGCTCAGCATACGGTTGAAAAATTAATTAATATGGGCGCCAAGGTGGTTACCTTATCCGATTCGAACGGCTATATTTACGATGAAGAAGGAATTGACAAGATTAAGTGGAAATATATAATGGATTTGAAAAATATCAGACGCGGAAGGATAAAAGAATACGTAGAAAAATATAACAACGCAGTTTATACGGAAACTAATCCAACGGATAGTTATAATTCATTGTGGGATCATAAAGCCGACTGCGCCTTCCCGTGTGCAACACAGAATGAAATTAATGAAAAAGATGCCCAGAATTTGATGAACAACGGTGTGTATGTAGTTAGCGAAGGAGCAAATATGCCGACAACTTTAGAGGGAGTAAAAATTTTTCTTGATAGTAAAATTTTATATGGACCTTCTAAAGCGGCCAACGCCGGCGGAGTAGCAGTATCCGGGCTTGAAATGACTCAAAACAACCAGAGAATGCCGTGGACAAGGGAAGAAGTCGATAACCGGCTGCGCTTGATTATGAAAAACATTCATACAACCTCCATGCATGTTTCCGAAAGATTCGGTACACCGGGAAATTATGTTAACGGTGCAAATATTGCCGGGTTCTTGAAAGTAGCAGATGCAATGATTGATCAGGGGGTTATATAAAATCTTAATCTTAATCTGGGGACAATAGAACGCAGATATCGTAGACCTGCCTGCTCGCCTCGTCTCAGACGAGTCGGAGCGGGCCGGCAAGGCAGGTTAGGCAGATCTCCGCTGATTTGAAAGGAAATAAAGTGAGACTCACCAATTAGTTCAAGTTCAAGTTTAAGAATTATAATGGTTTTGTACTTGCACTTGAACTTTTTTCATTTCTTGAAAGTATCAATTTCATCCAGTTGTATGACTCTCACTTATTTTCAACTAATTCAGCAAAACTCATTATTTAAAAAGCTATATTTTAGGTTTATACGCCCCAACCTTTTTTCAAATAGCCGAGTCTAACTAACAGTATTTAAGGATAAAAATGGCGCCCAGCGACAATGAGCTTATACATAAAGCCAAAAACGGCGATATAAGTGCATTTGAGGAACTAATTTACCGGTACGATAAGAATGTCCTCTCAATTGCCCTTAAATATGTTAAAAACCAGGATGATGCGAAGGATATTTACCAGGAAGTATTCTTACGGGTATTTAAA
>DAISZW010000041.1:0-21475 GCA_036824595.1 Ignavibacteriaceae bacterium | reverse complement strand
GCTAAAGAAAAAATTGAAGCAGCAGGCGGCACAATAAAAAAGGTATAATCGCGGTATAAATGGCAAAACTTACAGAAACTTTCAGGAACATATTTAAAATTCACGAGTTACGCCAAAGGATTCTTTATACTTTGGCTTTGCTTACAATTGTTAGAATCGGTGCGCATATTACTTTGCCGGGGATTGATTCTGTTCTTCTATCCCAGGCAATGCAGAATCAGACAACCGATAATTTATTCGGTTTATACGATCTTTTTGCCGGCGGTGCTTTTTCAAATGCGGCAATTTTAGCGCTGGGAATTATGCCCTATATCTCGGCATCAATTATACTTCAGCTTTTAGGAGCGGTGGTTCCGTATTTCCAGAAGCTTCAGCAGGAAGGCGAGGAAGGCAGAAAGAAGATAACGCAATTAACGCGGTATGGTACTGTGCTGATTTCTGCAATGCAGGCCTGGGGAGTGACTATAAAACTTTATAATACTAATTTCCAGGGTACACCCATAATTCCTCCGGCTGTACAAGGTTTTGCATGGACATTTTCAACAATAATAATCCTTACTGCCGGTACTATTTTTATGATGTGGCTGGGTGAACAGATTACGGATAAAGGGATCGGCAATGGAATTTCTTTAATTATTTTTATAGGAATCATTAATAGATTTCCTTTTGCGATTCTCGATGAAGTGAGATTAATTTCTTCCGGCACCCGTAACTTTATAATTGAGCTTGTAATATTGATTCTTATGGTTTTAATTATCTCCGGTGTTGTCCTGGTAACTCAAGGAACGCGGAGGATTCCTGTGCAATATGCCAAAAGGGTTGTCGGCAGAAAAGTTTACGGCGGAGTTACACAGTATATTCCGCTGCGCGTTAATACGGCGGGTGTAATGCCGATTATTTTTGCTCAGTCAATTATGTTTATACCTAATACTGTTTTATCATTTTTCCCGAATAATGAATTTCTGCAGGAAGTTGCTACATATTTTCATTACCAGTCTTGGGTATATTCAATAATTTATGCTGTTATGATTGTCTTTTTCACATATTTTTATACTGCTATTGCTTTTAATCCGAAGGATGTGGCAGATACCATGAAGAAGCAGGGCGGATTTATTCCGGGTATCCGGCCTGGTAAACAAACATCCGATTTTATTGATAACATACTTACAAAAATTACGCTGCCCGGTTCTTTTTTCCTGGCAATTATTGCAATTCTCCCCGCTTTCGTTTCTGCATGGGGAGTATCGGGGCAGTTTGCACAATTTTTTGGAGGTACAAGTCTGCTTATTATTGTTGGAGTTGCTTTGGATACACTTCAGCAGGTTGAATCTCATCTGCTCATGAGGCATTATGACGGATTTATGAAATCAGGGAAACTTAAAAGCAGAAGATATTAGTGATATATATTAAAACGCAAAAGGATATTGATTTTATTAAGGAAAGCTGCAGAATTGTAGCTGAAACGCTTCAGCTTCTCAAGAAAAATATTAAGCCTGGAATAACGACAAGAGAGCTGGACCAGATAGCTGAAGATTATATTATAAGCAATAATGCAAAAGCGGCTTTCAAAGGTTATTCGCAGGCAGGTGCTTTTAATTATCCGGCGTCAATATGCACATCGGTTGATGATGAAGTTGTGCATGGAATACCGAGCGGCAGGGAATTAAAGGAAGGTGAAATAATTTCGCTTGATGTCGGTGTTCTTAAGAATGGTTTTTTCGGAGACGGAGCTATTTCGGTTGCAGTGGGTAACGTATCCTCCGAAAAGAAAAAATTAATGGAGGTAACCGAAAAATCACTATACCTTGGAATTGAAGAAGCAAAAGTTAATAACAGGCTTCACGATATTTCTGCAGCGATTCAGAATTATGTGGAGTTATATGGTTTCTCGGTGGTCCGTGATCTTTGCGGCCATGGAGTAGGCAAATATCTGCATGAAGAACCTTCGATACCCAATTACGGTAAAAGAGGAACCGGATCAAAATTAAAGAAAGGAATGACATTAGCTATTGAGCCGATGGTGAATATGGGAGAGTTTGGAGTTAAAACAGGTTCGGATGGATGGACAGTGGTAACCGCCGACGGATTGCCCTCTGCCCATTTTGAACATACGGTATTAATCTCAAACGGAAATCCTGAAATTTTAACGGTTACTTAATGGCTAAACAAGGACCAATAAAAGTCGATGGAATAGTGACTGATACATTACCGAATGCGCATTTTAAAGTGAAATTAGATAATGGTCACGAAATACTTGCCCATATTTCCGGCAAAATGAGAATGCATTTTATAAAAATTTTAGTAGGTGATAAAGTGTCGGTTGAATTATCTCCGTACGATTTATCAAAAGGAAGAATAACATACAGGTATAAATAATTATCCGGTGAATTCCGGATAGGAGAAATTATGAAAGTAAGAGCCTCGGTAAAAAAAATATGTGAAAATTGCAAGATTATTAAAAGGAAAGGTTCTGTAAGAGTAATCTGCAAAAATCCAAAGCATAAACAACGTCAGGGTTAATAAGTAAAGGAGAAATCACTTGGCACGTATAGCGGGTGTTGATCTGCCCAAAAATAAAAAAGTATTGTTCGGTCTGCAGTACATATTCGGAATCGGAAAAACTTCTGCAGCAGAAATTCTTGACAAAGCAAAAGTAAATCCCGATAAAAAAGTTGCCGATTTAATTGAAGACGAAGTAGCTCAAATAAGAAGCATAATGACTGCCGAATATAAAGTTGAGGGTGCACTTCGTTCGGAAGTTCAGCAGAATATAAAAAGATTAATGGATATCGGATCGTACAGAGGATTAAGACATAGAAGAGGACTCCCCGTGAGGGGCCAAAGAACAAGAACAAATTCACGGACACGCAAGGGAAAAAGAAAAACTGTTGCCGGGAAAAAGAAAACCCCGACTAAGAAATAGTTGTTACTGGAATTTTAATTTGATTCAGGAGGATCGTTGGCTAAAGTAATAAAAAAAGCAAAAAAGAAAACATTAGTTGATGCAAACGGGATTGCTCATATAAAAGCAACCTTTAACAATGTTATTGTAACTATTACTGATATTTACGGGAATACAATCGCATGGTCTTCGGCCGGTAAAAATGGTTTTAAAGGGTCCAGAAAAAACACTCCCTTTGCTGCTCAAACCTCGGCCGAAGCTTCGGCTAAAGAAGCTTATGACCTGGGCTTGAGAAGAGTTGATGTTTTTGTAAAAGGACCGGGTTCGGGAAGAGAAGCTGCAATTAGAGCCCTGAATACTGCCGGACTGGAAATTAATTCAATTAAAGATGTTACACCTATTCCTCATAACGGCTGCAGGCCGCCAAAGAGGAGAAGAGTTTAATTTGGGAGTATATTAATGGCAAGGTACACAAATTCAGTTTGCAAACTGTGCAGAAGAGAAAGACAGAAATTGTATTTGAAGGGGCAGAAATGTTATACCGATAAATGCCCTGTTGAAATCCGGAGTTACCCTCCCGGTCAGCATGGACAATCTAGAAGAACAAAAATTTCAGAATATGGTATTCAGCTGAGAGAAAAACAGAAAATAAAAAGAATTTACGGTCTGCTTGAAACGCAATTTGAAAACTACTTTGATAAAGCAATTAAAATAAAAGGAATTACCGGTGAAAACCTGGTTAAAATACTTGAAAGCCGCCTGGATAATGTGGTCTACCGCCTGGGTTTTGCCGGATCCCGTAAACAAGCCCGTCAGCTGATACGGCACAGGCACGTTCTCGTCAACGATAAATTAGTTGATATCCCGTCTTTTAACCTGTCTGCGGGAGATGTGATCAGAATAAAAGATAAGAGTAAAAGGCTGGATATGGTTCACAATACTCTTAAGAGAGTTAAAGAAGGAACATATTCGTGGCTTTCAATAGATAAAGCTTCACTTTCCGGTACATTTGTACAGGTCCCCGAAAGAGCCGATGTTCCGCTAAATGCTAATGAACAGCTAGTAGTAGAGCTTTATTCAAAATAATTTTAAAATTTTTTTATTTAATTGAAGAGGATATAAATGAGCGTATCAACCTTAAAGATGCCTGAAGCTGTTGCACTTGATGAGACAAATTATTCAAATAGTTTCGGTAGATTCTTTTTACAGCCTCTGGAAAGAGGTTATGGGGTGACTTTAGGAAATTCATTGAGACGTGTTCTTCTCTCTTCATTAACCGGCGCTGCAATTACCTCGTTAAAATTCAGCGGTGTTCTGCATGAGTTCACTACAATCGAAGGAGTGCTCGAAGATGTTTCAGAAATAATACTGAACATGAAGCAGGTTAGAATGAAGCTCCTTACAAAAAAGCCGAATAAAATTGACATCTCCTTTAGCGGAGAGGGTGAATGGACAGCTGCCGATATTCAAAAACACAGCAATGAAATCGAGATATTAAATCCCCAGCTTCATATTGCTACTTTAAATAAGAATGCAAAATTTGATGTTGAAATCAGAGTGGGAAAAGGAAAGGGATATGTTCCGGCTTCCGAAAATGTATCTCCTGAGCATACCATCGGTGTGATTCCAATTGATTCAATCTTTACTCCAATCAGGAATGCAAAGTATGAAATTGAGAATGTCCGCATAGGCGATAGAAGCGATTATGAGAAATTGACATTTGAGATTACCACCGACGGTTCAATTACGCCTGAAGATGCATTAACGCAGGCAGCAAAAATTCTGAGAGATCACGTTCAGCTTTTTATTAATTTTGATATTCAGCAGGAAGAAGAACAAGCCGTAAGCCATAAAGACAGTGAAAAGGAAAGAATTAAGAAAATTCTTCTTACTAATGTTGATGATCTTGAGTTAAGCGTAAGATCCCACAATTGCCTTAAGGCGGCTAATATTAAAAACCTGGCAGAGCTGGTAAGAAGGGATGAATCGGAGATGCTTAAATTCAGGAACTTTGGAAGAAAATCCCTTGCAGAGTTAATGGAAATAGTTGAAAACCTTGGACTCGAATTCGGAATGGATGTAGATAAATATCTGAAGGACGAAGTCGAAGGTCAATAATCTTCTAAAAAGGAATTACAATGAGACACAAAGTTAAAGGAAGAAAGTTAAACAGAACAGAAAGCCACCGCCAGGCTTTGTTAAATTCATTGACACTTTCACTGCTGAAACATAAGCGGATCAGAACAACCACGGCAAAAGCAAAAGAAGCAAGATCATTCGTTGAAGCATTATTAACCAAAGCTAAAAAAAATGATCTGCATGTTAAAAGACAGATAATGAGCAGAATACACGACAGGGAAGTTGTTAAAGAATTGTTTAATGAAATTGTCCCTAAAATCGGCGAAAGGCCGGGAGGCTACACTCGTGTAGTTAAACTCGGAAACCGGAAAGGCGATGCAGCGGAATTATCCATTCTTGAGCTCGTAGATTATAACGATATAGTAACTAAAAAAGCTGAAGAGAGAAAAGAAAAGCGCGAATCAAAACGTGAAGCTAAAAAAGAAGCACGAAAAAGCGAACAGGCTAAAGAGGCTAAAGTACTTGAAGAAACTTCGGCTGGAGAAAAGAAAAAGTAGCAGCTTTTTGAAATTAAAGGCTAAAACCCCGGGCATCGGGGTTTTTTTATTTCAGCCCGAATAAAATTTCAAAATTATTATTCACCGAATCTAGAATTTCCAAAAATAATTATAAGATGTTTGAAAAGCAGCAGTTTATAAAATCTGTTTACAGCTTAAAAGAACTTCCAAAGGAGAATTTGCCTGCGGTAATTCTCTGCGGGAGATCAAATGTGGGAAAATCATCCTTAATTAATTCGCTGTTCAATAGAAAGGATTTAGCGAAAACAAGTTCGACTCCCGGCAAAACACGTTCAATTAATTATTATAAAATAGACGATAAATTTTTTCTTGTCGATTTGCCTGGCTACGGGTATGCAAAAGCAAGCAAAAAGGAGAGAGAGTATTGGGGAAAATTAATAAATGAATATTTCTCATCCGCTAAAAATATTGTCCTTGCCGTTCATCTTGTTGACAGCAGGGTGGGACCTACAGAACTGGATGTACAATTAAACTCCTATTTATCTAAATTAAAAATTAATTTCCTTGTTTTACTCACCAAAATAGATAAGCTTAGGAAGTCAGAACAAAAAGCATCCAGGGAATTTGTGCGGCAGAAATTTCCTGAATTAGTTTTGCATGATAATCTGCTGGTTTATTCAGCTGTAAAAGGTTTGGGAAAAAAAGAACTTCTACGGAAACTCTCTGCTTTGTTTTATTAAGGATGAAGTGATTTTATTAAACTTTTCCGGAAAGAGTTGAATAAGTATCTCCGCTGTTATATTATTGTAAGATTAATTTTACTTTTTGGGTAAAACATACCAATGGACAAGAGGCAGAAAAGAAGGCTTTTAATATTTTTAGTTGTCCCGCTTTTGGCGGGCATTCTTTTTATTACGGATGATCTAATAACCCGGATAATTATTATCTCACTGATTCTTATCTACGTAGCATTTATAATTTTTCTCCGTGATTCCATTCATTTCGATAATTATTTTTCAAAAGATGTAATCGAAGATGATTTTGAAGATAAGAGTGATTCGGAACTTAATAAACACTACGATGATTCTTTTGAGATAGTCTCAAAGAATAAAACTGTTGATGTCATTACCGCTGAGAACTACTCACCCGCCTACAGGCATACAAAAACTACTCTCAAGCCTCCGAACCTTAAAGAAAAATTTGAAGAGATTGCCAACGAGAAACTGCCTGAAGAAGTAGGGCATAACGGGCAGTTTACATTTGTTCTTGAAAAAATGCTCACCGTTATAAAAGAATCTTACAACGCATATACGGCTATTTTCTTCTGGTATAACAAGAAGAAAGAAAAACTTTCGGTGGAGAAATTTATCTCCGATTCAAATGAGATCTCCCGCCGCAAGTTTGATGTTGAAGATGACATCTTAAGTAAAATAATTGAGAAGGGGGAACCGGAGCTGCTCAGCCAGATTTCTCCCGCAGCGGAAGCAGACGTTATCAGGTATTATAATTCTCCTCAGGGAATAAAAAGCTTTGTAGGCGTGCCGCTTTTCTTCGATAAATCGCTTATTGCAATAATTGCCGTCGATTCAAAAGTTGAAGATGCTTTCGGCATTGAAACAATCTATGCTCTAGGCCGATTTGTTAGGGTCATTACAATGATCATCTCCATCTTTGAAGAAAAACATACGGAATCGGTAACCCAGCAGAGACTTAAAGGATTTTTAAATCTGGTTAATCCCGATAAGAAATTCGATAATGAAGAAAATCTTGTCTCCTCCATTCAAAATGCGATAAGCCATTTGGTTAACTGGGATGCATTTGCACTTGTTTATTATCAGCCTTTCGAACAGAAGTTCCAGACAATTAAAATTGTAAATAATACTTCTTTAAAATATATAGGACATCATTTAGAGATTGAGCTGAATGGAACGCTTACTGGTAAATCTATTATTACCGGCATACCTGTAAAAATCGATGATACATCAACGGGTGAATATAAAAGGTTCTCAAAGCAGGAAGATGTAAGCTTTGACGGTTCGTTTCTGGCAGTCCCGCTTTTATACGGGAATCAAAATTACGGCGCAGTGTGCTTTGAAAGCTTAAGGAAGAATGCATATACAAATGCCGATGTCCAGTTCATTAAAAGCGCAGCTAATATTTTATCTTTCATCATTTATTCGTATTCAACCCAGATGCTGCTTAAAAGTTATTTAGCCGTTGATATAGAGACCCGCGCATTGAATTCAAATACCTTTAAAGAACGGGTAGCTGCAGACCTGCTCAAAGCGGAACAGCTGAAAGTCCCGGGTGCAATGGCATTAATCCGAATAGACAATTTTCTAGAACAAGAATCCCTCTTCGAAGGAGATCCCTTCCCTAAAGTTTTATCATCTATATCCGATATAATTACAAAGGAAATCACCCCGCTGGCAATTTTCGGCAGATTAGAAGAAAAAATTTTCGGTGTTTACTTCTTTAATTCATCCGCAAAAGATGTTTTTATTTGGGCTGAAAAGCTTAGAGTGAAAATTGCAAGACAGCCTATCGCCGTTGAAAGCAAGCAGACTACATATACCGTCTCCATCGGTGTTGCTTCAGCTAATAACAAAACAGATGTGGATGAAGTAATTTATAACGCCGATCTTGCCTTAAAAAAAGCTCTTGAAAGAGGCGGCAATACAGTTCGAAATATTAACTGAACAATTCCGTCAACTAAATTTCTTTTATTACTCTTGAATAATTTTTTCCTGATTATTTTAGATGGTATCGGTGTCGGAGAACTTCCCGATGCGGCGCTTTACGGCGACTGCGGAAGCAGCACTCTCTCCAATATTGCGGATGCTGTCGGCGGCCTGAATCTCCCGGCATCCCAGCTTCTTGGACTTGGAAATATCGTACCGATTAAAGGTATTGAAAGAGTTTCTTCACCGCTTGCTTCATTCGGTAAAATGAAAGAGATATCAAAAGGAAAAGATTCAACTACAGGCCACTGGGAGATCGGAGGACTTTATATAGACACCGATTTTTCATATTTCCCGAATGGATTTCCGAAAGAAATAACGGACAATTTTCTTGATTTTACCGGGTGTAAAGGTTTCCTTGGAAATAAGCCTGCATCAGGTACAGAGATTATTGCAGAACTTGGGGACGAACATGTAAAAACAGGTTTTCCGATTATTTATACCTCCGCTGATTCTGTTTTCCAGATTGCCGCTCATGAGGAAGTAATCCCGCTAAAGAAACTGTATGAAATATGTTCAATTACCCGCGAAAAAGTCTTGGCCCAACCTTTAATTGTAGGAAGAGTAATAGCGAGGCCTTTTGTAGGAACTCCGGGAAATTATATCAGGACAACAAACCGGAAAGACTTTTCTCTGGATCCCTTCGGAGATACAATTTTTGATGTACTGTTAAAAAACAATATTAAAACCGTTGCAATAGGAAAAGTAAACGAACTTTTTAATTTCAGAGGAATTAAAATCGGGGAAAAAACAAAATCCAATAAAGAGGGAATGGAAAAGCTTTTAAAATATACAACGGCTTTGTCAGATGCTTTTATCTTTTCTAATCTTGTTGATTTTGATGTTTACTTTGGACACAGAAATGACCCGGCTGGATTTGCCGCTGCATTAAAAGAAGTTGATAATTTTTTAAAAGTCTTTATTAAATCGCTGGATGATAATGATGCTCTGGTGATTACTTCCGATCACGGGAATGATCCAACCACGCCAAGCACCGATCACAGCAGGGAATATGTGCCTCTGCTGTTTTACAGGAAGAATAAAGCCGGCAGAAATTTAGGAATTAGAGAAACTTTTTCGGACGTTGCGAGGACTGCTGCAGACTTTTTCAATGTAAAAAATAATTTAAAAGGGAAAAGTTTTCTCTAATTGAAAGGGATATTAGTTTTTTCTTAATAGGAAGATTTGTAACTTTTTTTATTTTATTTTATAATTATTACAAATTAATTTTAACCGTTTTTACTCATTTGCTGAAAACCGGATGAAAATATAAACTAAAAGTTGAATTTCTCCATTAAAAATTTCAAGCTTTGGCTGAATAATTGATGATAAAAAGCAAATAAGAAACAAAACGAGGTCGATCTTTGCGCATTACTAAGCAGTTTACGAATCGTGAGAGTCAATCGCTTGATAAGTATTTGCAGGAAATTGGAAAAGTAAGTCTGTTAACTCCTGAACAGGAAATTGAGCTTGCTCTTGGAATAAAAAGAGGTGAACAACGTTCGCTTGAAATTCTTACTAAAGCAAACCTTAGATTTGTTGTCAGTGTAGCGAAACAGTATCAGAACCAGGGTTTATCGCTGGGTGATTTAATAAATGAAGGAAACTTGGGTTTAATTAAAGCCGCGAAAAGATTTGACGAAACTAGGGGCTTTAAATTCATATCGTATGCAGTCTGGTGGATAAGGCAATCGATTCTCCAGGCACTAGCCGAACAATCAAGAATTGTCAGGCTTCCCTTAAACAGAGTAGGTACGCTCAATAAAATCGGCAAAGCCTACAGTAATCTTGAACAGGAATTTGAAAGGGAACCTTCCGCCGATGAACTGGCTCGGGAACTTGAAATGGATGTATCCGAAGTATCCGATGCAATTAAAATTTCCAGCAGGCATGTTTCCATGGATGCTCCATTTACAAGCGGGGAAGAAAACAGGCTGCTTGATGTAATTGAAGATGACCAGCAGCCTGCTCCCGACGAAACTTTAATGACTGAATCCCTTAAAACTGAAATTGAAAGAGCGCTGGCTACGCTTTCTGAAAGAGAGGCTGAAGTTATAAGCCTCTATTTCGGTTTAAACAAAGAGCATTCCTTAACGCTGGAAGAAATCGGGGAGAGATTTAATTTAACTAGAGAACGGGTCAGGCAAATAAAGGAAAAGGCAATCAGACGATTAAGGCATGCATCGAGAAGCAAAAATCTCCGGGCTTATCTAGGCTGATAATGTTTTTTTCTAAACTGCAAATATTTTTAGTTCCTATTCTAATCGCTGCCGTAATTGCAGGCTGTGCTTCATCATCAAATACTTCCCGGTACAAAAACAAGACGGAGAAAAAATCACCCGCAAATCCATCCGTAAGGTTTACTTCGAATGAAAAAAAGAGAAGCGAAGTAAAAGCAGATACAACTAACTTTGATCTTACTTATTCCGAAGATGATGAAAGACTGCCTGATGAAGAATCGATTGATATTTCGCCCGTATTAAGATCGTATTCCCGTTCAGCCCCAGGAACGGAAGCAACCGTTAAAGAAAAAATGCTGATGGAAATTATTAAGTATTTGAACACGCCTTATAAATTCGGCGGAAATTCGAAACAGGGGATCGACTGCTCGGCGTTTACTCAAACCATTTTTAATAATGTTTTCTCTTTCCAGCTCCTTCGTTCCGCGAGGCAGCAGTACACGCAGGGATTGCCTATTAATCATAGAGAGAATTTACAGTTTGGGGACCTGGTCTTTTTTAATACCCGGAGAAGAGTTAAACCGGGCCATGTCGGAATTTATTTGGGTGAAAATCTCTTCGCTCATGCAAGTTCGGCTAAGGGAGTAATTGTCTCTTCTTTAGATCACGATTATTACTTACGAACTTTCATGGGCGGACGAAGAATGGAAAGTTTTTCAACATCCAGATAGAATAAGATTTTTCCTTTAAACACTCATCTTTATTACACAAATTTTTATCCGCTCTTTTCTTATCTTTGCTAAAAAAGCTGCAGAAGCAAATAAATTAATGCTGAAAAAATATCATCTGAAAAATATAGACTGTGCAGCATGCGCTGCAAGGATCGAAAAATCTGTCTCCGGGCTGAATTCGGTGAAGGATATTTCTATAAATACGGCAAATTCCGTGATGTATCTTGATAGCGATAATATTGAAGAAGTGAAAAGAGAAATAAAAAAAATAGAGCCCGGAGCTGTATTCGAAGAAGCAGAAAGTAAAATAAGAAATTCTTCATCTTTAAATTTTAAAAAAGAAATTATTCTTATTGCCTTAGTAATAATCTTATTGATTATTGGACTGCTGATGGAAGATGATCTTCACGAGTCATCCATGTTTTATTTAGAATATATAATCTATCTTAGCGCATATTTAATCAGCGGATGGGGGGTGTTAACTAAAGCCGCAAAAAATATAATTAAAGGAAAGTTATTTGATGAAAATTTTTTAATGTCGGTGGCTACAATCGGAGCAATTGCAATACATGAACTTTCTGAAGCGGTTGCGGTAATGCTTTTTTATAATGTGGGAGAATTTATCCAGAATATAGCTGTCAAAAAATCCAGAAAATCAATTAAATCACTTCTCGAAATACGTCCTGATTATGCAAATTTAAAAATTAATGAGAATATTAAAATCGTCTCTCCTGGAGATGTTAGCGTCGGCGAATTGATAATTGTAAAACCTGGAGAAAAAATTCCTCTCGACGGTATTGTTATTGAGGGATTTTCTTATGCGGATACTTATGCGCTTACGGGAGAAACGGTTCCTAAAAGCATAAAACAAAATGATCAGGTTTTGACAGGCATGATAAATAAATCAGGCACGCTCACTGTAAAGGTGGAAAAATCATTCGGGGAATCCTCTATATCAAAAATACTCGAGCTTATTGAAAAAGCCGGTGCAAAAAAATGCGAGACGGAAAAATTTATTACAAGCTTTGCAAGGTTTTACACGCCGGTTGTGGTCGTTCTTGCACTGGGTATTGCTCTTTTGCCGCCGCTTTTATTTCCCGCTCAAACATTCTCCGATTGGATTTACAGAGCGCTTGTAATATTGGTAATTTCTTGTCCGTGTGCTTTAGTGATAAGCATTCCGCTGGGATATTTCGGCGGAATCGGCAGAGCTTCAAGGAAAGGGGTGCTTATAAAAGGATCTAACTACCTAGATGCACTGACAAAAGTTAAAACAGTGGTATTTGATAAGACGGGAACTTTAACTAAAGGAGTATTTAATGTTTCTGAAGTTATAGTCTCGAACGGGATAAGCAGAGAAGACCTTTTAAAGTATGCGGCAATAGCTGAAGCCCAGTCAAACCATCCGATTGCAGATTCTATAAGAAAGGCCTATGGTAATAAAATTGATTCTTCAATAATCAGGAAATATGTGGAGATTTCAGGTCAGGGTGTAAAGGTTATTACCGATAATAAAACTATTGTAGCCGGCAATGATCTTTTCTTACATAAAGAAAATATAAAACATGATAATTGTATTGTTGAAGGTACGGTCGTTCATGTAGCTGTTGATAATAAATATGCGGGGTACATTACTATTTCGGATGAACTGAAAGATGATTCCATCGGGACAATGAATTCTTTGAAAAAACTCGGTGTAGATAAAATCGTAATGCTTACGGGAGATAATAACCATTCTGCCAAAGCATTTGCCGATAAATTGGGCATTGATGACTATTATGCCGAACTTCTTCCCGAGGATAAAGTAACATATCTGGAAAAAATAATGGATGAATCTCCTAAAGAGGGAAGAGTAGCATTTGTGGGAGACGGTATAAATGATGCTCCGGTAATTGCACGCTCAGATATTGGCATTGCAATGGGCGGACTCGGATCGGATGCGGCCGTTGAAGCAGCCGATGTTGTAATAATGGAAGACCATCCTTCCAAGGTTCCTGCTGCAATAGAAATAGCTAAGAGAACTAGAACTATTGTGTGGCAGAATATCTTTTTTGCTATAGGAGTTAAAATATTTTTTATTTCATTGGGAGGATTAGGAATTGCTACAATGTGGGAAGCTGTCTTTGCCGATATGGGTGTTGCTTTAATTGCTATTCTGAATGCTGCAAGAATGTTAAGAGAATAAAAAAAGCTGCCCATTTCTGAACAGCTTTATAAATTGTTCCAATATTGATTTTTTAGCTGCAGCCTGTTGTAGAACCGCAGGTCATGCATTTCAAGCATGTTCCGTTTCTCACCATTGTAAGACTCTGGCATTCCGGACAAATATCTCCTGTGTATCCTGCTTCAATAGCTCTTTTCACTTTAGATTGTTTTGCATTACCCTGATCTTTTGTTAATGAACCTGCATAAACCGATTCTTTATCCTTTTCAGGATCAACAATTCTTTCACTTACGATTTCCTCGCTTTCAAATTCCGGCTCAATAAATTTTGCAACTATTCCCCTGGGAGTTTTTACATTTACTTCGCCGGGCTGTGCATGGACAAGATCGTTCCTGCCCATGTATGTAACGGCAAGTTCTCTAAAGATATAATCTATAACCGATGTTGCCATTTTAATTTTTTCATTCCCGGTTACAATTCCGCTTGGTTCGAACCTTGTAAATACAAATGCATCAACGAATTCTTCCAGCGGAACTCCGTGTTGCAGGCCTAATGAGATTGCAATTGCAAAACAGTTAAGCAGACTTCTGAAAGCTGCTCCCTCGCGGTGCATATCAATAAATATTTCGCCAAGCTGACCATTGTCATATTCACCAGTTCTTATATAGACTGACTGGCCATTGATCTTGGCTTTTTGAGTATAACCGGTTCTTCTATCAGGAAGCCTTCTTCTTTTGGCGATATATCTATGAATAATTCTTTCTGCGACTTTAACTATATCGTTATGCTCTTTATCTTCGATCAATGCTTCAAGCTCTTCTTCGCTTATGGAATTCAAAGGTTGGGATAATTTTGAACCGTCTCTGTATAAAGCATTTGCCTTAATACCCAGCTTCCACGACTGCATATAAGCATCCTTAATATCCTCAACCGATGCCAGGTTCGGCAGATTAATTGTCTTTGATATCGCACCGGAAATAAAGGGCTGCGCCGCTCCCATCATTTTGATATGTGCCAATGGGCGGATAAAACGGGTTCCTTTTTTACCGCATTTGTTGGCGCAGTCAAATACAGGATAATGCTCGTGCTTTAAGAACGGAGCACCTTCAATAGTCATTGTTCCGCAGACATAATCGTTTGCAACTGCAATTTCGTTTTTGGAAAATCCCAATCCAGTCAGCAGATTAAAATTAAAGGAATTAATCTGTTCTTCGGTAAATCCCAGTTTATTGATCAGGAATTCAGTTCCCAATGTATACTTATTGAATGCAAAAGTAAGATCGAATACTGAAGGAAGAACTTTTTCAATTTTTCCGATTAATTCTTCAGTGAATCCTTTTGCTTTCAGTGATTCTGAATTAATGTATGGACAACCTACAAGAGTTCCAGCTCCTTTGGCGTATTTCACTATCTCTGCAATCTGATCTTTATTGTAACCCAGTCTTTCCAGGGCAGGAGGAATTGATTGATTAATTATTTTAAAATATCCGCCGCCGGCTAATTTTTTGAATTTTACCAGCGCAAAATCAGGTTCAACACCGGTTGTATCGCAGTCCATTACCAGTCCGATTGTTCCGGTTGGTGCAATTACGGTTACCTGTGCATTTCTGAATCCAAACTGATTCCCAAGCTCCAATCCATTATCAGCATCTTCCCTGGCGGCCTGCAGTAAATCCGACGGGCAGTATTTAGGATCAATACCCATAGGAAAGATTGAAAGCCCTTCGTATTCCTCGTTAGGGACATTGTATGCAGCTCTTCTATGATTTCTGATTACAAGGAGCATCTGCTTTTTATTATCTTCATACCGGGGGAATGCTCCTAATTGTTTTGCCATCTCTGCAGATGTTGCATAAGCTTTCATGTGCATTATTGCCGTGATTGCTCCGCAGATTGCAAATGCTTCATTGCTGTCGTACGGTATTCCCTGCTGCATAAGAAGCGATCCTAAATTTGCATATCCTAATCCAAGTGTTCTGTAATTATAGCTGAGCTGCGCAATAGCTTTGCTGGGAAACTGAGCCATTAAGACGCTGATTTCCAAAACTATTGTCCAGATTCTAGTAGCATGCCTGAAAGCATCAATATTAAATTTTTGTTCTTTGGAATCGTAAAACCTTATGAGATTCAGCGAAGCAAGATTGCATGCGGTATCATCCAGGAACATATACTCGCTGCATGGATTTGAAGCTCTTATTTCTCCGTCTTCCCTGCACGTATGCCATTCATTAATTGTAGTATGATATTGAATGCCGGGATCAGCACATGACCATGCGGAATATGCAATTTGATCCCACAGTTCGCGGGCCTTTAAAGTTTTGCAAGGCTTCGGTTCCCCTTTTTCTTCCGCAGCTTTTTTCTTTTCAGTCCTCCAGTAAAGATTCCAGTCGCCGTCATTCAAGACGGCATTCATATAATCATTTGTTACTCTAATTGAATTGTTGGAATTTTGTCCGGATACGGTTATATAAGATTCGGAATTCCAGTCAATATTATAGACAGGGAATTCAATAGATTTAAACCCGAGCTTTGCAAGCTGGATTACTCTTTCAATATAATTATTCGGAATATTTTCTTTCCTGGCCTCAAAAACCGCCTGCTTCAATTTTTTATTTTCATTTTTATTGAAGCGGTCGTTTTCAGGATGTTCATCGTAGCAGGCTTTCATTATTGCATTAAGGTGATAATTGCACAGCTTGGAGCCCGCAACCAAGGCTGCTACCTTCTGTTCCTCAACTACTTTCCAATTTATATATTCTTCAATATCCGGGTGGTCCAGATCGAGGGTAACCATTTTAGCAGCGCGCCTGGTAGTCCCGCCTGATTTAATTGCACCGGCGGAGCGGTCGCCGATTTTCAGAAATGACATTAAGCCTGAAGATTTTCCGCCTCCGCTTAACGGTTCATTTGCTCCTCTCAATTCTGAAAAATTTGATCCTGTTCCCGATCCATATTTAAATAGCCTTGCTTCCCGAACCCAAAGATCCATTATTCCGCCTTCGTTAACAAGATCATCTTTAACTGATTGAATAAAGCATGCATGCGGCTGAGGATGAGTATATGCGTCGCTTGAAGCTGTCAGTTCTTCGGTTTTATGGTCAACATAATAATGCCCTTGAGAAGGTCCCGAAATACCGTATGCCCAGTTTAAACCTGTATTAAACCACTGCGGACTGTTAGGTGCTGCCATTTGATTAGCAAGCATATAAACAAGTTCATCGTAAAAAGCTCTTGCATCCTCTTCAGTGTCAAAATAATTACCCTGCCATCCCCAGTATGTCCAGCACCCGGCCAGCCTTTGAAATACCTGTCTAGAATCCGTTTCCGATGAGAATCTATCCTTTTCAGGGAGCTGTTCAATTTTATCGCTATCTATCCTAGATGCTTGTAGCCAAACCGGGACACCTCTTTCTCTGACTTTTTTAAGCAGTTTAGGTATGCCTGCTTTTCTGAAATACTTTTGAGCTATTATATCGGTTGCAACCTGCGACCAGTGTGCAGGCACATTTACATCTTCCATTTTAAAAACAATCGAGCCATCAGGGTTTTTTATTTCAGAAGTCCTTTTAACAAACTCAAACGATGATAAAGGATCCTTTCCTGCCTCAGTAAAAAATCTTTTTATTTGCATTACACACTCCCTCGGATTTTTGAGCTTATATTAGGTTGATTAATTTTAATAGCAGCCACTTATTTTCGGACCCGGAAAGAAAATTATTTAGAATAATGATAAGGTTGATTTTTTTCATGCAGTGAATTTTTTGAGAGAATAATTTTAACAGATCTTAGTTTCAAGTTAAAAAAAGTAATGAATCAGTGCAAGAGTTTTTTAAAACTTGATAAAAAATTTTTTCTGGTTCGAAAAAAAATTTTTGCAAGATGGATAAATTTTTATTTAAATCAAAATTAATTCTTTTATATGATTTTTACTGTAGCAGGAATCATTTGTCTTATTTTAATGGAAGAGGGGGAAGTTTTATCAAATATTTCATTCACTTATATTTAACTCTTTGAATTTAGAAAAATTTAAAACTTATTATTAAGAAACCCGATCAGTACAAAGCCTTAAAATTGGAAACTGAAAAAGTAATAGAAGTAAACGGTCTCTCAAAAAAGTTTAAAGAAATAGCTGCTGTAAATAATCTTTACCTTAATGTTTATAAAGGGGATGTTTTCGGATTTTTAGGACCAAATGGTGCGGGGAAAAGCACCACAATCCGGATGCTGCTTTCATTAATAACCCCCAATCAGGGTCAAATAAGAATATTCGGTAAATCTTTGAAAGAAAACCGGATCAATATACTAAGAAATGTCGGAGCAATTGTTGAAAGCCCGGATTTTTACGGTTATTTAAGCGCTTATAAGAACCTCGAAATTATCGGGAAAATTTCGGGTAAAGAGATTTCCCGTAAAAGAATCATGGAAGTGCTTGAGTTGGTTGGATTGCATAAAAGATATAAAAGTAAAGTAAAAACTTATTCGCATGGTATGAAACAAAGGCTTGGAATTGCCCAGGCGCTTCTACATAATCCCGATCTTATAATTCTTGATGAACCTACAACAGGTCTCGATCCGCAGGGTATGAAGGAAATCAGAGATCTTATAATCCATCTCAGCAAACAGGAACAGAAGACAATTTTTCTTTCCTCCCATATACTCTATGAAGTTGAGCTTGTGGCAAACAGGATGATAATAATAAATAAAGGGACTACGATGATCGAAGGGGAAGTCAAGAATCTTCTAAACGCACTTGATTTAAAAGTAACTTTTGAGGTTGATGATCCGCTGAAAGCAAAGAGCTTAATTGGGGAAAAAGCCTGGATTTCCAAGCTTGATTCAATTATTGACAACAAAATGATTTTTAATTTAAAAACAGATGATATTCCTCTGCTCAACAAATATTTTGTTGAGAACCAGGTAAACATAAGAGCCGTAATTCCCAGGCGCTCTCTGGAAGAATATTTTTTAAATATAACCGAATCTGCCGGTTAATTATGATTTCCTTGATAAATATTGAAATTTATAAAATTTTTAAAAAATGGCGGACATATATCAGTTTTGTTGCTATTGGGGTTCTTGTTCCGATAATTCATATTGCAATGCTGATCGAAGGCGAGCACTCAATTGAGTACATGACGAGGAATCTTAAGCAGTCTTTTATATTTGTAGGGAATCTGCTCAACGGATTTTTAATATCATACCTAATATTAAACAGTCTTGTTGTCCATATTCCTTTCCTGATAGCTTTAGTTGCTGGTGATCTTTTAGCCGGTGAAGCAACGGCAGGCACTTATAGAATTTTAATTACCCGCCCCGTCTCAAGATTCAAAATAACGTTCTCTAAATTTATTGCAGGAATATTTTATACAAATCTTCTTATCCTATTTTTAGCAGTAATGAGCCTTGGATTGGGAATTTTAATCTTCGGCACTGGGGAACTAATTGTTGTTAGGAACAGTGGAATAGTAATCTTTGCAAGAGAAGATGTGTTCTGGAGATTTGCAGCGGCTTACCTGTTCGCATCGTTAAGCATGTCCGTTGTTGCCGCACTTGCTTTTTTATTTTCTTCTCT
Organism: Ignavibacteriaceae bacterium; assembly: GCA_036824595.1. Lineage (GTDB taxonomy): Bacteria > Bacteroidota > Ignavibacteria > Ignavibacteriales > Ignavibacteriaceae > DATKLQ01. Next base: position 2,588 of record DAISZW010000041.1, on the reverse strand, counting down.
TGTTGAAAATGCAATAGGACCAATAGTATCAACAATGGCCATCATAATTATATTTTTAATAATATCTGCAATCAATGTGCAGTTTTTCCAGTCAATCAAACCATATCTTTTTACTACTTATATGAGTTCATGGAGACTATTCTTTGACAATCCGATGAATTTAAAAGAGATTTCTGAATCTATACTGATACTGCTGGGGCATGTTGCACTCTTTTTTGGTGCAGCAGTTTATATATTCAACAAAAAGGACATACTAAGCTGAAATGAAAAAAATAACTTTAGCTCTTTTAGTCCTAACCGGTGCTTTATTCCCTCAAAATAAAGATCCTGAAATAATTTTGAAAAGACTCATGGAGAAATTTAATTATGTGAAGGACTACCAGGTAGATGTTAAAATAAAAATTGATATTGATTATATCCAGGCGCCGCAAACCAAAGCAAAAATATATTTTAAACAGCCGGACAAAATACATATAGAATCGGAAAGATTGGCGTTGCTGCCAAAGGACGGATTGAACTTCTCGCCGTCCGCAGTGCTTCAAAAAAAATATACCTCTATTTATGAAAAAGATGACGTAATCGGGGGACATAAGGTTTCTATTATTAAGATAATTCCGCTCGGCGAAGGAAATGTAATCTTAACAACCTTGTATGTAGACACTAAAGAAAATTTAATAAGAAAATTGGAAACCACAACAAAGAGCAAAGGCACTTTCTCAATCGATCTTAATTATAAAGATGGTTCGGAATATTCACTGCCGAGCGAGATGATTTTTTCATTCAATATTGACAAGCTCAATATACCTTCTGCATTAAGCGGTGAAGTTGAAGCCGAATCTGAACAGGAAACAGAAGAAAGAAACAAGCCTGTTTCAGGGAAAGTTTATATCTATTATTACAATTATAAGATCAACCAGGGCATTCCCGACAAAATTTTTAATAATTCTTCAAAATAAATGTCATAAAACCGGCAGAAGTTTTTATGAAGAAAAAAGTCCTTTCGCTGACGATATTCTTAATATTAATATTTAATGTTAACTTTTTATGTCAGATTAAAAAAGGAAATGTATATTCAGCTGACAGTGTTAAAATCAGCTACATTGATGAAGGAAAAGGAAACCCTGCTCTTATTTTTGTTCACGGATTAAGTATTAATAAATTTTACTGGAATCCTCAGATAAAGTATTTCTCAAAAAATTATAGAGTCGTTGCAGTTGATTTAGCAGGGCATGGGGAGTCGGAAAATACAAGGAATAATTACACTGTTCAGGCTTATGCCGAAGACGTTGCTGCCGTCGTTGAAAATTTAAACCTGGAAGAGGTAATCTTAATAGGGCATTCAATGGGAGGAGCTATAATTATTGAAGCAGCCAAGCTCCTGAAAGAAAGAGCTATCGGTTTAATCGGAATAGATACTTATCACGATCTGCAGGTAAAATATTCCCAGGAAGAAATTGATGAATTTATCGAGACGTTCAAGTCGGATTTTAAAAATGCTTCTAAGGAATTTGTTCTCGGCATGTTTCCTCAAAATGCAGATACCGGAATAGTTTCAAAAGTCGAGCATGATTTTGTTAATGCCGATCCCCGGATTGCCGTGAGCACGCTTGAAAATGTATTTAGTTATGATGAACAGGAAAATATTAAAGACATTCAAATTCCTGTAATTTCCATTAATGCTGATTTATATCCTACCAACGCCGAAGCAAATAAAAAGATAACGGATTTTTCAGTAAAGATTATAGAAGGGGTGGGCCACTTCCCCATGATAGAGAACGAGGAAGCCTTTAATAATTATCTTGAACAGTCTGTAAACGAGTTAAAAGCTGAAAAGTAAAGTCGTCCTGTTTATCAGTTTGCAAACTGGCCTTTTTTGAAAATTGATGTCAATCTTTTGATGAGCTTTTCCGTATTTAATTTAGGAAGAATACGTTCTGCGGTAATCCCTCTTAAAAGATCATATAAAGTAATTAAAAAATTTTCTTCTCTGCTGTTTTTTTCGGCATACAGAAGATTTAAGTTTGCTAAACTCTCCAGATCATGCCCGGTGCCGATTTGTTTTATATACTGCGAAGAATAGATGTTTTGTATAAAAGCAAGTTTATCTTTGAATGTATTGAAGGATAAGATAATGCAGTCGCCGGATCCGGGATGTATTATTTTAATGCTGTAATCTTCTTTAAGATCTTCGATGTTCCAGCGGTTTGTGAACACCGCATAATTAACAGTTGCACTGAACTGTTCGGCACCATACTGAGGATCAACATACAGCTTGTTCTTGTATTCTTTTATACTGATATCGGTTGTATTCCTATCCAATTCTATTTGCATAGCTGCGCCTCCATCGGCAGATTATTTAAAGGAGTGAACCTGCCGAGAAAAAAATTATATCTTTATTCTGATTTCTCTTCTTTTTCCTTTGGCTTAGGTTGCTGTATTTTTACTACCTTCTTTCTCCGGCGGAATTTTCCATAGCTTCCTTTGAAAATTTTTCCGCGTTTGGTTCTTTTATCGCCTTTGCCCATAAGGCTGTACTCCTTCTGTAAATTTATCTATTTTTTTATTAGAATAATGTGCAAAAACTAAGG